>DASWMN010000001.1:0-52246 GCA_036399735.1 Telluria sp.
CGGTCTTTGCACCCAGCATCAGCAAGCCATCACGCACCTGCTTGTTGCGCGCGCCGATATCGAATCCACCGTCGCCGATACGTTGCGCCCCTTCGCCAATCAGCTGGCGGCTGTTGGCGGTCGAAAGCTGGCCATTGGCCGGGTTGAGCAAGCGCGGATAATCGGCCGGCGCCAGGCTGCCGTCAAAGGCGGTGGCAGGACCGTCCAGGGTCATCGGATACGTGTCGCCAGGGCCGGACCGGGCACGCTGCGGCAGCAGACCGGCAATGGTCCAGCCGATATTGCCCTTGTCGTCTCCGGCGACGAAATTCTGCGCCGGGATGCCAAGCGTGTTCGCAATTGCCAGTGCCTGCTCGACCGTATCGGTTTCTTCGAGCTTGCGCGGATTGGCGTTAAGCGCGTCGGCCCGGTGCGCCAGCCAATGCACCGCATACGTTTTACCTGCCACTTCACGCACTGGCCCGAGTGAGGTTTCGCGCACGACCATCTTTTGCGCTGGCGCGCCCTTGATCAGAATTGTCTCAATGTGTTCGACCGGGGTTTCCCAGCCATTCGGCGTGCGCAGCTGGCCCGGATGATCGTCGCCGGACGCCAGCGTGACCAGATCGAGATAATCGCCATAGCTGTTGGTGTAGCCCCAGGCGAGATGGCCGTTACTGCCCACCACGATGGCCGGCATCGCACCAGGCAGCGTGACGCCGACCACGCGGCGCGGCTTGCCGTGCGCGTCCGGAAACTGCAGTGCGACGCGGTACCAGATGTTCGGCAGCTGGAGCCCGAGGTGCATGTCGTCGGCGACAATGGCGGCGCCATTGCTGCTGCGGCTGCCCGCGACTGCCCAGTTATTGCTGCCCACGGAATCGACAAAGTCGGCCGATGCCAGCTCGGTGCGCGGCGTGTCGCGCGGCGTGCCCCACCAGGCCGGCGGCGCGGCCGGAATCGGCGCCTGCGGCGCGCTGACGCTGTTCGCGTCATGCGGCGCGTCCCATTCCGAATAGTCGGGCAGCAGGAAGGCGCGTTGTTCGGCGCTTGAATGTTCGAGCAGCCAGCCGCGTGCGATCTCGCGCGGCATTAGCTTGCCCTGCAGGTCGAAATACATCGCGTAGACCACCATCATCGAATCGGAAGCGGTCCATGGACGCGGCTTCACACCGATCAGCGCATACTCGAACGGATTCGCGCTCAGACCAGCCAGGCCGTCGTTTACGCCACTGACGTAACGCTCGAGGAAAGCCCGTTCGGCCGGGTCCATTGCCTTGAGAATGCCTTCCGCGCGCGCCCGGAAGCGATGCAGGCGGTGTTCTTCATCGGTCTTGAGCGCTTTCGGTCCAAACAGCTCCGACAGCTCGCCCGCACCCACGCGGCGCAGCAGATCCATCTGGAAGAAGCGTTCCTGCGCGTGTACGTAGCCGGTTGCATAGGCCAGGTCGGCGCGGCTGCTCCCGCTGATAAGCGGCACACCGCGCTCGTCGCGCGCCACGCTGACCGGCGCGCTCAGCCCCGCTGCCGCGATCGTCCCGTCCAGCACAGGCAGGCTGCTGCGCGCATACAGCCAGACCGACAGCAGCGCCGCCGCAAGGAGGACCACCAGACCCATTAATAAACGTAAAGACAAAACCTTCAACGTACGCTTTTGCATCGCATTCCTCTTGATCGGTATGGCGAGCAGTGTGCCAGAAAATGCCTGGCGTGCGCAAAAATTGCCGTTGGGCGATGCGGCATAGGTTCCTGAAACCATATTGAGCTGGATCAGCAGTCCATCACGTCGCGCTCTTAAGCTGGACGTACATCAAGCAAGGAGTTTGTTATGTCCAATCTCATCAAGGCATTGCTGGCGGGGTTGCTGCTGGCAGGCTGCACCACGCCAGAGCAAAAGGCAGCCAATATGCAGGCGGAAATGGAACAGCGGATGCAAGTCTACGGCCCCGCCTGCACCAAGCTCGGCTATGCCGCCAATTCCGATCCGTGGCGCACTTGCGTGCTGCAACTTAGCGCGCGGGAAGACATGGATCGCTTCAACAATGGCTATCCCGGCTACTACGCGGGTTTTGGGCGCGGCTATTGGGGCGCGGGCGGGCGCTGGACGCCAGGCTGGTAAACATATCGCAGCCTTCCAGGCGCGCCGCGTAATCGTGCTTGGTCATGGCGGTGCGCGAGCGCAGCAGATGCTCAATCAGGCGCTGGGCGTGGCGCACCAGTGCGGGGTGGCGCGCGTCGCGCGGATGCAATGCCACCCGTAACAGGGGCGCGCTGGCGGACAGCGCGGCGACGGCCGATGCGAGCGGCGGCGACAGGAAACGTCCGCCCGCATTGCGCGCCGCGTACACCAGCGCCGGCGCCAGCTGCGAGCGGCGTGGATGCAGCAAATGAAAGCGCGTGTACGTGGTGGTGTAGCTGAAAGGCTGCTCCGCCAGCGCTGCCCACGCCTGCGCGCCCAATAGCCAGGCCGGTGCGATAAAGCCACTGACAGGCCAGCCACGCTCCTGAAAAAAGCGCAGGCCAAGTGCGATACGGCGCTGTGCCTCGGCCATATCGAGTGCGGCAAACTCGCCTTCGCGCTGGGTGTACACGGTGCGCAGCAAACGCGCGCTGCCGTAACCGCGCACGGGCGCAGGGTCGCTGTGCGTGTAGCCATGCAGCGCCAGCTCGTGCCCCTGCCCCAGCAAGCGTTCCAGCGTTGCCTCGCACGCCAGCGAACGCAAGGCCGAGTGGTGATAGCGCGGGACCACCAGCCAGGTGACTGGAATATCGGCTACCGCCTGGATCGCATGCAGCAGATGCAGGCACTCGCTCCAGGTGGCGGGCGCCACATCATGAATGGCCACGCACAGGGCCGGGCGCTCATTCGGGAACACAGCCACGCTCCGCTTCAAGTTCGGCCCGCTGCCGCGTGGCCAGCAGACCGGCGTAACGGGCCATCAGCTGCGGCATGACGCGCTCCCAGTCGTACTGCTCGCGCACCTTGCTGGCGGCGGCCAGGGACAGCGCGGGCAGATCGCGCGCGAACAGCGCGTCGATCCCCGCGGCGAGGCTGGCGGCGCAGTTGGGTTGGACCAGCACGCCGCTGCCCTCGTCCACCAGCTCGGCCACGCTGCCCCCGCTGGTGCCGACAACCGGCAGGCCACAGGCCATTGCTTCCAGCACGATCAGGCCGAAGGTTTCGCAGTCGCCCGGATGAACCAGCGCGTCGCAGCTGGCCAGCAGCCGCGCCAGCGCCAGCTGGTTGCGCTGGAACGCAATGATGCGGGTTTGCGACGATGCCGGCAGCGTCATGCCGCCGCCGATCAGGAGCAGATGGTAGGGCTGCCCCAAAAGCCGCACCGCCTCGATCAGCAGCGCCAGCTTTTTCTCGGGTGTGAAACGGCCGGCATACACCAGCAGCCGCGCGTTGGCGGGCACGCCAATTTGCTCGCGCAGGGAGGCCACGCGCTGCTGCGGCGAAAAGGTACGGCTGTCAATGCCGAGCGGCTGGTGCAGCGCGCCCGATATGCCCATGCTGGCCAGATGCTGCGCCATCAACCGGCTTGGCGCCAGCACCAGGTCGCACTGGCGGTAGAGCTGGGACAGGTAGCGGCAGGCGCCAAGCATGGCTGCGCGACCGAAGCGGGCGTGGATCAGGCGGGCCAGATCGGAATGGTAAAAGGCCACGACCGGAATGCCGAGCTCGCGCTTGACACGCAGCGCCGCCCAGGCGGCAGGGCCGGCATCGCCCACCTCGATCAGGTCGGGCTGCAGGCGCGCCATCATGCGCGCGGGCCGGCCCACCGACAGCGGAAAGCGGTAGCCGTGCAAGCCGGGCACAGTCAGTCCCGGAAAGTGCACCAGTCCCGGTGCCTGGTCGCCAGTCAGCAGACTGGAGCTGAAGATGGTATGACGCACGCGACCTTGTTGCGCAAGCCAGCGTGCCTTGGCGTTCAGGTAGGTGCTGACGCCGCCACCTTCGGCAGCATAGAACATGGTGATGTCGACGAAATGCATGCGCACGAGTCCACGGAAGTGAACTCACGATACCAGCGCGCGCCCTGCCCTGTTTGAGCACACGCAAAACGCGCAAGCCAGGTTAGAGTACGCCGTCCTTGCGCAGTGCCGCGATGGCTTGCTCGCTATAACCGAGCTGAAGAAGAATCGCATCGGTATGCTCGCCCAGCGCGGGCCCGAGCCAGCGCGTTTCGCCGGGCGTGGCCGACAGTTTGGGTGTGATCGCAGGCATCTTGACCGGCGTGCCATCGGCGAACTGATGCTGCTCGAACATGCCGCGCGCCAGGAACTGCGGGTCGCTCATCATGTCGCGCACTGAATAGATTTTACCGGCCGGGACGTCGGCCGCCTGCAGCGTGGCCAGCGCACTGTCGATGGTCTGGGTCGCGCACCATGCCTGGATGGCCGCGTCGATTTCAGCGCTGCGTGGCACGCGGCCATCGTTGCGCGCCAGTTGCGCATCGCCCGCCATGTCGATCCGGCCCATGGCCAGCATCAGGCGCTTGAAGATAGCGTCGCCATTGCCCGCGATGACGATGTTCTCGCCGTCGCCGGTGGTGTAGGTATTGGAGGGGACAATGCCCGGCAGCGCGCCGCCGGTGCGCTCGCGCACCACGCCGGCGTGGTCGTACTCCGGCACCAGCGACTCCATCATGTTAAATACGGCCTCGTACAGCGCCACATCCACCATCTGGCCCTGCCCTGCGGCGCGTCCGCCGGTGGCGTCGCGGTGGCGCAGCGCGACCATGGCGCCAATCACGCCGTGCAGCGCCGCGACCGAGTCGCCAATCGATACGCCAACCCGCACCGGCGGGCGGTCCGGATGGCCAGACACGTAGCGCAAGCCGCCCATCGATTCGCCGATGGCGCCAAAGCCCGGCTGGTCTTTCATGGGCCCGGTCTGGCCGAAGCCGGACAGGCGCACCATGATCACGGCCGGGTTCTCCAGCTTGAGCTGCTCGTAGCCGATGCCCCACTTTTCAAGCACGCCGGGGCGGTAGTTTTCGACGATGATGTCCGCTTCCAGCGCCAGCTGCCTGGCAATGGCGCGCCCGCGTGCATCCTTCATGTTGAGCGTGAGGCTTTGCTTGTTGCGCGACTGGACCGACCACCACAGCGAGGTGCCGTCCTTGAGAATGCGCCAGTGGCGGATCGGATCGCCGCCGTCAGGCGCTTCGATCTTGATCACGTCGGCGCCAAATTCGCCGAGCATGCGGGCGCAGAACGGGCCGGCAATCAGCGTGCCCAGTTCCAGCACCTTGATCCCGGCCAGCGCGCCCTTGTGCATCACGTGGCGCGGCGATCGAGCATGGCACGCGCGATGGTACCCGCGTCCACGTATTCCAGTTCGCCGCCAACCGGCACGCCGCGCGCCAGGCGGCTGACCTTCAGGCCGCGCGCCTTGAGCATCTCGCTGATGTAGTGGGCGGTGGCTTCACCCTCGTTGGTGAAATTGGTCGCCAAAACGACTTCGCCAACCAAGCCATCGGCGGCGCGGTTGATCAGTTTGTCGAGATGGATATCCTTGGGGCCGATGCCGTCCAGTGGCGACAGGCGTCCCATCAGCACAAAGTACAGGCCCTTGTAGGTCAGGGTCTGCTCGATCATCAGCTGATCGGCCGGCGTTTCGACCACGCACAGCAAGGCCTTGTCGCGGGCGTCATCGAGGCAGGTGTCGCACACCTCGGTTTCGGCAAAGGTATTGCACATGGCGCAGTGGTGGACCGAGTCCACCGCCTGGTACAGCGCGCGCGAGAGCATGGCTGCACCCTCGCGGTCGTGCTGCAGCAGATGAAAGGCCATGCGCTGCGCCGACTTCGGGCCGACGCCGGGCAGCCGGCGCAATGCTTCGGTCAGAAAGTCGAGCGATTTGGACATGCGAACCTTAGAACGGCATCTTGAAGCCAGGCGGCAGCTGCATGCCCTGGGTCAGGCCGCCCATTTTTTCAGCCGACGTGGCTTCCGCCTTGCGTACGGCGTCGTTGAAGGCAGCGGCGACCAGGTCTTCCAGCATGTCCTTGTCGTCAGCGAGCAGCGACGGATCGATCGACACGCGCTTGACGTCGTTTTTGCACGTCATGACCACCTTGACCAGACCGGCACCGGACTGGCCTTCGACTTCCACCAGCGCCAGCGCTTCCTGCGCCTTCTTCATGTTGTCCTGCATGGCTTGCGCCTGTTTCATCAAGCCTGCGAGCTGGTTCTTCATCATGATCGTTCTCCGGATTCAAAAAATGGATAAATGGGGATGCTAAATAAGGTTGTATCAGTTTGCCGCGGCCGATGGCGCCGGACGCACCGAGCCAGGCACGATGAAGGCGCCCAGGTCGCGCATCACGTCGCGCACGAAAGGATCATTGACCACGATCTCCTCGGCCTGGCGCTGGCACAGTTCGCGGTAGGCGATGGCTTCCGCGCTGGCGGTGTACCAGACCTGGCCGATGTCGATCTCGACATGCACCTTGGTCGCGGGGAAGCGCTCCTGCAGTGCGGCGGCCAGCTTTTCGGTGTTGCCGCTGGCGCGCAGCGTATCGATCGGCACGCGCAGGCGGAAGGTGGTGACGTTGCCGTCCGGCGTGCACGACACCAGCTCGGTCTGGAATGCAAGCTGCTGCGACACACCGCGCAGCGGCAGCCCCGACGCCAGCGCCGGCCAGTTGCCGTCCCATTCGATTTGCGGGACCGGCGTGATCACGTAAGCGTGCTTCGGCACGGCGGGCGCGCGCACGGGCGCAGCCACCACTGCCGGTGCATCCTGCGCCACGGCAGTGTCGTCGGAGAATTCGGTGACCCAGTCAGGCGGGCCGTCATCGGGCTCGCTTTCCTGGTAATGCGATTGCGGCTGCGCAGCCTGCACCGGCGCTGCCACTGCGGCCGCTTGCGGCTGCTCCCACGGTGGTGGCGCCTTCGGCGCGGCCGGTGCAGGCGGAGGCTCTTCCGGCGCGGGCGCAGGCGCTGCCGCCTGGGCGGGCGCCGCAGGCGGCGTGGCGGCCGCATCGGCCTGATTGGTCATGGCGGTGGCGCGGCGCGGTGCGGCATGACGGCCGCCGCTGCCGGCGCGCGCAGCTTCCAGCGCCGCGTTCAGGGCGGCGCGTGCCGCGCTGGCCGGACCAGCAGCCGGTGCTGGCGCAGGCGCGGCCTGCTGCACTGGTGCGGGCGATGGTGGCGGCGGCGGTGGCGGCACCGCCGCATGACTGGCCACAGCAGCCGACGCTGCGCGTGCAGGCGGCGCGGCCGCCGGACGTGGCGCCGGCGCCGCAGGACGCACGCTGGCCGGACCGGCCGGCGCCACACCTTCGGCGCCACCATTACCAGGGCGGAAAGCAAGCATGCGCAGCAGCGTCATGGTGAAGCCGGCATACTCGTCCGGCGCCAGGCCGATCTCGTTGCGGCCGTGGACGGCGATCTGATAATACAGCTGCACTTCCTGTGCATCGAAGGCGGCGGCAAGGCGATGGATATCGGCCAGCTCGGGCAGGTCTTCGGGCACCGCGGCCGGCACGCTTTGCGCCAGTGCGATCCGGTGCAGCAGCGTGCCCAGGTCCTGCAGCGCGCCGTTGTACGACAGGCTGCGGCTGGCCATTTCATCGGCCACCACCATCAGGTCGGCGCCATCCTGATTGACCAGCGCATCAAGCAGGCGGATCAGGTAAGACTGGTCGAGCGCGCCGAGCATGCCCTGCACCGCTTCCAGCGTCACCTGCCCCGCCGCATAGGCGATGGCCTGGTCGGTCAGCGAGAGCGCATCGCGCATCGAACCGTGCGCGCCCTGTGCCAGCAGGCGCAAGGCCGGCTGCTCGAAGCTGATGCCTTCCTGGCCGAGGATGTTATCGAGGTGGCTGATGATGTGCCCGGGTGGCATCTGCTTCAGATTGAACTGCAGGCAGCGCGACAGCACGGTCACGGGAATTTTTTGCGGATCGGTGGTCGCCAGGATGAACTTGACGTGGGCCGGCGGCTCTTCCAGCGTCTTGAGCATGGAATTGAACGCGTGGTTCGTCAGCATGTGCACCTCATCGATCATATAGACCTTGAAGCGCGCATTCGACGGTGCGTACACGGCCTGCTCGAGCAGCTGCGCCATCTCGTCGACACCGCGGTTCGATGCCGCGTCCATCTCTATATAGTCGACAAAGCGGCCGGTGTCGATCGCGGTACAGGCTTCGCACACGCCGCACGGGGTGGCGGTGATGCCGCCGTTGCCATCCGCGCCGATGCAATTGAGCGACTTGGCCAAAATTCGCGACAGCGTCGTCTTGCCCACACCGCGGGTACCGGTGAACAGGTAAGCATGGTGCAGGCGGCCGGTTTGCAGCGCGTGCGTCAATGCGCGCACCACGTGCTCCTGGCCGACGAGCGTTTCGAAGTTCTTGGGGCGGTATTTGCGGGCGAGGACTTGATAGGACATGCGTGGATTTTACCGTATGTAGCACACCCGGAGGGATGCGAAAGAGCCATTGTAGCAAGCTATGCCGGTACGGCAACAGACGGGAAACGGCAGGGGGAATTGCAGAGGGGGATAGATCGAAGGAGGCGAGCCTGATCTGCGGCACTTATGGTTAACGGCCGTGGCTGCTTCGTTCCCGACCTGACCAGGTTAGCCATGCCACAATGCGCAGGGGCCCGCCAGCGACCATTATAACCGACCCTCGGAAATTTGTGGGAAGCATGCAAATGCCCGCGCCCAGTGTTTCCTTCAAACCAGGGTCAGACCACTTTTGCCGACTGACAAAAGTGGTCTGACCCTGGTTTGAAGGCAAGAGCGGGCCCGGTGTTACAGGCCGAGTTCTTGCCAGATGGTGTCGACGCGCGATTTGACTTCGGGGGTCATGGCGATGGTGGTGCCCCACTCGCGGCTGGTTTCGCCCGGCCACTTGTTGGTGGCGTCGATGCCCATCTTGCTGCCCAGGCCGCTAACGGGCGAGGCGAAGTCGAGGTAGTCGATCGGGGTGTTGTCGACCAGCAGTGTGTCGCGGCTCGGGTCGACCCGGGTGGTGATGGCCCAGATGACTTCTTTCCAGTCGCGGATATTGACGTCCTCGTCGACCACGACGATGAACTTGGTATACATGAACTGGCGCAAGTAGCTCCACACACCGAACATCACCCGCTTGGCATGGCCGGCGTACTGCTTTTTCATCTGCACCACCGCCATGCGGTAGCTGCAGCCTTCCGGCGGTAAATAGAAGTCGGTGATTTCACTGAACTGCTTTTGCAGCAGCGGAATGAAGACTTCGTTCAGCGCCACGCCCAGCACGGCCGGCTCGTCCGGTGGCTTGCCTGTATACGTAGAGTGATAAATGGGGTCGCGCCGCATGGTGATGCGGTCGATCGTGAACACCGGGAAGCTGTCCTGCTCATTATAGTAACCAGTATGGTCGCCATACGGCCCCTCCAGCGCGTGTTCGTAGCCGCTCGGATGGTTCGCATCCGGGTAGATATGGCCTTCCAGCACGATTTCGGCCGAGGCCGGCACCCGCAGCTCGCTGCCGATGGCCTTGGTGAGCACGGTGCGGCTGCCGCGCAGCAAGCCAGCAAATTGGTATTCCGACAAGCTATCCGGCACCGGCGTCACCGCGCCCAGTATGGTGGCCGGGTCGGCGCCCAGCGCCACCGCCACCGGATACGGCGCGCCCTTGGTGGCAATGCCGTGCTCGCGGAAATCGAGCGCCCCGCCCCGGTGCGCCAGCCAGCGCATGATGACCTTGTTCGGTCCCAGCACCTGCTGCCGGTAGATGCCCAGATTCTGGCGCTTCTTGTTGGGGCCCTTGGTAATGACCAGGCCCCAGGTGATCAGCGGCGCCACATCGCCCGGCCAGCAATGCTGGATTGGCAGGCGCGACAGATCGACATCGGCGCCTTCCCAGACGATTTCCTGGCAGGGCGCGCCCTTCACTTCTTTCGGCGACATGTCCCACACGGCCTTGACCAGCGAGCCCAGGTCCATGAAATCCTTGAACCCCTTCGGTGGCTCCGGCTCCTTGAGGCGCGCCAGCACGTGGCCGATCTTGCGCAGTTCGCTCACATTGTCGGCGCCCATGCCCAGGGCGACCCGGCGCGGCGTGCCGAACAGGTTGCCCAGCACCGGGATACGGTGGCCGGTCGGGTTTTCAAACAAAATGGCGGGGCCTTCGGCGCGCAAAACGCGGTCGCAGATCTCCGTCATCTCCAAATAAGGCGAAACGGGCATCGAAATGCGCTTCAACTCACCCATTTCTTGCATCTGAGAAACAAAATCACGCAGATCTGAATATTTCATCGGTTTTTTCTGTTTTTTTTCAAGGTTGCATGGTTGTTCAATTGTCCATGCCAAGTAGTTGATTTGGCAGGGTTTTGCTGCAATGCATTACCAAAAGCTAGATCTAAAAGTAATAACGATCAAACGTGTTAGTATTGACTTGATATAAACGAGCTTCTACAATTTGGCCATGTTGATGAGACAGCAGCGTCCAAGGACCCTAATTTTAGCTGTTCTCAACCATTCACGGGGTCGGGGCCCCAACGACATTTTAAGGAGTGTTTTCAATTAGGCGTCTGCCTAGCCCCCGAAAACAGTTGTTTTGCCAACGGTCTAATACCACAGGGAACGACCAGCTGAAGCAAGCAATGACGGCGTTAGTCGTGCGCACGCGCCACGACAGACGATATTTCTGATGCACGGCATTGGTAATCCACTGCGTTAGTTCGCGGTGCTGGGATTACTATTGCCGCGACAAAGGGGAATTCGATGATAAATCGTTTCAACGAAGCGGCAAAGTTCGCTCAAGTAATGGCCGCCCAGCCAGTGACGTGGTCTTCCGTCGCGAAAACGGGACGTGGTTTGATGACCACGATGCAACACACCCTGACCGTTTTCGGTCTGTCCGCCCTGGCCCTGGTGGCCATGCTGTACACCCGCCCTGACATGGCGAAAGAGTTTTCGGAGTTCTTGTCGCCAGCGCCAGTCGTCGCTGCCAAGCCGGTCCAGGCACCTGCCCTGTCGGCCCTGATGGCAGTGCGCGACAGCAGCGCCAGCACCGATGACGACGCTGTGGAAGATGAAAAAGCCGCGCTCGGCAATGCCAAGCAACAGCAGTTCGTCACCACCTGGCTGTCCAAGCGCTACCGCGTCGCCGGCGATGCGACCAACATGCTGGTCACCACCGCCTACGACACGGCACATGAAGTCAAGATCGATCCCCTGCTGATTCTGGCGGTGATGGCGATTGAATCCGGCCTGAATCCGTTCGCGGAAAGCCCGGTCGGCGCCCAGGGCTTGATGCAAGTCATGTCCAAGATCCACCATGCCAAGTTCCAGGACATGGGCGGCACGCAAGCTGCTTTGAATCCGGTTGCCAACATCCGTGTCGGCGCCCAGATCCTGAAGGAATACGTCAGCCGCGGCGGTTCGGTCGAAGCGGGCCTGAAAACTTACGTGGGCGCAGCTGCCTTCGAAACCGACCAGGGTTATGGTTCGCGCGTGCTGGCCGAGTACAACCGCCTGAAACTGGTGGCCAAGGGCAAGCGAGTGCCGACCTTTACGCCGCCGGCACCGCCGGCACCTGCCTCTGTCGTGGCCGACAAGGCTGCTGCCAAGCCGGCGCCGGTGGTCACGCCCACCTTGCACAACGACCAGTTGGCCGGTCTGTAAGCGGAACACACACTATATATATAGTGAAAGGCCGGGCTCCTCGCGGAGTCCGGCCTTTTTTTCGTTCCTGAACGCGGGCACGACGCCTAATCCTCCATCCCGTCCGGCACCTTCTGCAGTAATGCCAGCATGGCCGTGCGCTGGGCGGCCGACAAGCCCATCACGGATATGGCCTGGCGCAGCGTGTCTCTGGAATACGCGCTCATTGCCCGCTGCCGCGCCAGGGCGGCGCTGATCGCCTCAATCGCCGCAGGTTCGCCGGAAGATACACGCGCCAGCGCATGGATCGCATCGATGCAGTGCTGGCCTTTGCCGCAACGCCCCAGATACCGGATCAACCCGGGCATGCTCGCTTGTGCCGTCTTGCCGCGCTCACCCAAACGCCCCATCGCATCGGTGCTCCCCGCCTCTGCCGCCGCAGCCAGGAGCGCAACGGCCTGCTCCAGATGGCGTTTGCCTGCCACGCGCTCATACACCAGGGCAGCCGGTGCCAGCATGTCCGGCGCAGCGGCATGCCCTACCAGCAGCGCGTGAAAGGCCGGATCGTCGGGGATCAGATCCTCGAGGATGGCGATCGCGCGCATGCTGCGCGGCGCCGGTTGCCGGGCCGCTGCCATCAGCCGTGGCGCAAAGGGACGCGCCTTGGCGGCAACCACGGCGATCAAATCGTCAACCCTGGCGTTACCGGCAAGTCCAAGGTCGATCAGTGCAGGCATCACTGGCAGGAGCAGCCGCTCGTTGCGCAGCAAGTCGGCTGGCTTCTCGTGCTCGCGCCAGAACACATCGCCTGTGGCACGCAGCAGTGTATCGAGCACCGCCTCGACACGCTCGGCATCACCGGAGCGCAACGCGGCCAGGTTCATTTTGGCCAGCGCATCGAATACCGGCGCGCTCTGATCCGGCAATTCGAATAACAATCGGGCGGCGGCCTGACCGGTGCAGCGGGCCAGTTCCTGGTCGTTTGCCGTCATCAAAGGCAGCAACGCCGTCATGGCTGGCGCGCCTTTGGTATCGGGCTTGTCCTGCCATGTTTCGCGCGCCAGGCCACATGCGGCCATGGCAATGCGGCGTTTGTCGCCACTGGCAAGGGCGGCGCTGAACATATCGTAGCCGCGGCAGGAACCCGGCGCGACACCAAAATCCACCTGGAGCACGCCAGCGGGCCACACACGGTCTTCGACTTCCAGCAAACCGGCCGCGCCGCTGACACTGGCGCTCCCGCTCGGTGCGTCGCAACTGGTATGAATCAGATCCTCGCCGCCAGGCCGCGCGCTCAGGCCAAACGTCGGTCCGCCGCACAAGGACTGCACATAGCGCGGCGGCCAGGGGGCGCCGCGCGGCACTGATGCTGGCCTGCGCGCCACCCGCGACGCGGAGAAGTACAGCATCGCATCACGATAGCGCGCATGGGTGGCAGGCAGCACGTAGTGGAAGTCCTGCACGATCGCCGGCTGGGCACTGGAGCAACTGCCGCCGTAGTCCACCAGCTCGAGCAGGCGCCGCAGTGGCGCCCCGTCGGCCACCAGTCCATACCCTGCCGCGCCGGTACTGACCGGCTGCGGGTCGATCGTGTGCTGCACCTCGCGCGGATAGGCCCAGCGGGCCACGCCATCATCGAGATAGCGGATGGTGTAGCGATGCCCCGGCTGGAACCCGCCAACCGGTCCGACCCGCATCAGACGAAGCGCGGTCGCGCGTTCAGCGGTGATTTCGCGCAGCGTACCCGCCTTGAGCAGCACCGCCAGGCCGCCTGCCTCGATCTGGCGCGACAGCGCGGCAGCATCGGCCTTGCCCATGACCTGGAACGCGCGCAGTGCACGATCCTCGGCACTACGGGGGGTGTCGAGCGCCGTCAGTTCCACGGGCAACGCGGCCGGCTTGTCATCGACAGTAATACGGAAGGAGGCGCCGCGCACTGGCGTGAGCGTGCCGCGGTACAGCACAATGCCTGTCCCAGGCCAGCCAACAAGTTCCTGCTGCGACGGCGGCAGAAACAGCGCGCCACGCGCGTTCGCGGGCAGATGCTTGACCTGCGCATGAATAAAACCGGCAGTGTCCGCACGTTGACAGGAACAGGCCAGCACCGGCAACGCCAGCACGGCGCCGGCACCAGCAAGGACAAGACGAAGCAATCGAGCGCGCATAAAGGAAAAGCCGCCCAGCAGGCGGCTTGTGTGTTTACAGCATTGGCATATTAACGGCGGGTGTCGGCAGCGACTTCGTCGGCGCGCAGCTTGGGCGCCAGTTTATCGAGTACGCCGTTGACGTATTTATGCCCGTCGATCCCGCCGAACGATTTGGTCAGCTCGACCGCTTCGTTGATGACGACGCGGTAAGGGATCTCGAGGTTGTTCTTGAGCTCATAGGCGCCGATCAGCAGCACGGCGTGCTCGATCGGGGACAGTTCGGCCACGCCACGGTCGATCAGCGGCGCGAACGCTTCGCGCAGCGCCACCGAATCCTTGATCGCGCCATACAGCAAGGCGGCAAAGTGCTCGGCATCGGCTTTTTCAAAGCCATGCGCGGCGCGGATGTTGGTGACGACCGTTTTTGCGTCTTCGTTATTGAGCAGCCATTGGTACAGGCCCTGCAAGGCGAATTCGCGCGCGCGGTGACGCGGCGTGCGGTTCTTGCTCGGGTTGGCGTGCGTGGTTTTTTCTGTCATGGTACTTACCTGTTCTTCTGTGATGCGGGAGGCTTAATCTTCGTCGGCTTGCAGTTCTTCGAGGGCGATCAGCAAGTTGGCCATTTCCACGGCCACGCGTGCCGAATCGGCACCCTTTTCGGCCATGCGGGCTTCGGCCTGCTCGTCGTTCTCGGTGGTCAGTACGGCGTTGGCGATGGTAATGCCGTAGTCGAGGCCGACGCGGGTGATGCCGGCGCCCGATTCGTTCGACACCAGTTCAAAGTGATAGGTCTCGCCGCGAATGACGGCGCCGAGCGCGATCAGGGCGTCGAATTGCTGGGTCTCGGCCATTTTTTGCAGCGCCAGCGGAATTTCCAGCGCGCCTGGCACGGTCACGTGCAGCACGTCTTCGTCTTCCACGCCCAGGTGCTTGAGCTCCGCCAGGCAGGACGACAGCAGGCCGTGGCCGACGTCGGCGTTGAAACGGGCCTGGACGATACCGATGCGCAAGCCTGCACCGGTCAAATTGCTTTCATAGGTTCCTACGGTCATCTCAATGCCTCTTTATCTGTTCTGGAATATCTGTCTAGTGTACTTCAGGCGGCCGGCTTTGCCATGTATCCCGTCACTTCAAGGTCGAAGCCGGTCATGGAAGGCATCTTGCGCGGGCTGGCCAGCAGCTGCATCTTGCCTACGCCCAAATCCTTGAGGATTTGCGCGCCAATGCCGTAGGTGCGCAGGTCCATGCTGGCCGCGCGCGCCTGGGGCCGTGTTTCCGGGGTGTCGAGGGCGGCAAACTGGGCGAACAGCTGGTCGGCCGACTCGCCGCAGTTGAGCAGCACCATCACGCCGCAGGGCGCAGCCTTGATCGCCTGCATGGCCGAATCGACGGTCCACGAGTGGGTGGTGGCGCGGCTTTCCAGCACGTCCAGGATCGAGACCGGCTGATGCACGCGCACCAGTGCTTCGCAATCGGCTTTGATGTCGCCATGCACCATGGCCAGGTGGGCCGAGCCGCTTGGCTTGTCGCGGAAGGCAATCAGGCGGAACTCGCCGTGCACCGTGCTCATCTTGCGCTCGGCCAGGCGTTCAACCAGGCATTCGTTGGCGCTGCGGTAATGAATCAGGTCGGCAATGGTGCCGATTTTCAGGTTATGTTCCTTGGCGAACTCGATCAGGTCCGGCAGACGCGCCATGGTGCCGTCTTCCTTGAGGATCTCGCAGATCACCGAGGCCGGGGTCAGACCGGCCATTTCGGTCAGGTCGCAGCCGGCTTCGGTATGGCCTGCGCGCATCAGCACGCCGCCAGGGACGGCGCGTACCGGGAAGATGTGGCCAGGCTGGACGATATCGGCCGCGCCCATATTCTTGTTGACCGCTACTTGCACGGTGCGCGCGCGGTCGGCCGCGGAAATGCCGGTGGTCACGCCCTCGGCCGCTTCGATGGAAACGGTGAAGTTGGTGCCGAAGACGGTGCCATTGTTGGTTGCCATCATGGGCAACTGGAGCTGGCGGCAGCGCTCTTCGGTCAAAGTCAGGCAGACCAGGCCGCGCGCATGCTTGACCATGAAATTGATCGCTTCCGGTGTGACAAAATCGGCTGCCAATACCAGATCGCCCTCGTTTTCGCGGTCTTCTTCGTCGACCAGAATGACCATGCGCCCGGCGCGCAGTTCGGCAACAATTTCCTGGGTGCTTGCGATAGACATGCGATTTCCTTGTAGACGGGGGTACTTTTTTGCGAATCCGCTATTTTAAAGGATTTACCCGACTTCAACTTATCTAGATGCCGAGGTCCCCCCCAGGCGCCCATTTTGAATACAAAGATTTGTTGCAGCGCGCCAACGGAAATTACGTACTGCACTATAATTGTGAACTCCGATGATTTAACATGCAACACCTGCGGACTGCCAGATCCGTGCATCACCCTGCTTTGGAGCCCTCATGTTGACATCCGTGCCGCCCGTATTGCCTTTCGGCCGCCTTCACAAGGCGCGCGTCTGATGGCTGCTGCACCAAGGACGCAAGCGCTCGCGGCCATGCTGGCCCGGCACGGCGTCGCCAACCCGGCCCTGGCGGACGAGCTCGATGCGCTGATGGAAGAACTGGAGATGCAGGCGCAGGGCGATGCGCAGCGCCTGCGCATGACCGAACGCGTTTTCCAGAGCACCCAGGAAAGCATCATGATGACCGACTCGGTCGGCAACATCATTGCCGTCAACGCCGCGTTCGAGCAGGTCACTGGCTACAGCGAGCAGGAAGTTCTGGGCAAGAATCCGCGCATGCTCAAATCCGGCCGCCATGACGCCGCCTTTTACCGCGACATGTTCGACGCCCTGCGCAATGCGGGCCAGTGGCGCGGCGAGATCTGGAACCGGCGCAAGAATGGCCAGGTCTACCCGGAACGGATCGCCATCGACGCCGTGCGCGGCGAGAATGGCCAGCCTGACGCTTACGTCTCGGTCTCGAGCGACGTCAGTGCCCTGCGCGCGGCCCATCACCAGGTCGACTTCCTCAGCCACCACGATTCCCTTACCCTGCTGCCGAACCGCGCGGTGCTGGCCCAGCGCGTGCGCGACGCGGTCGCCGCTGCCCGCAACGGCGAGCGCCAGATCGCGCTGCTGCTGTTTAACCTGGACCGGCTGCAGCGCATCAACGACAGCCTCGGTCACGAAACGGGCGACGCCATGCTGCAGGAAATGGCGCGCCGCGCCGGCGTGGTGGCCGGTCCCGACGACACGCTGGCGCACATGGGCGGCGACGAATTTGTGCTGCTGCTGACCGACTGCCTCGATTCGGACGCGATTGTCAGTACCGCCAGCCGCCTGATCGAAGCCATCTCGCGCCCGGTGCAGGTGGGCGGGCACGATCTCATCCTCACCGCCAGCATCGGCATCAGCGTCTACCCGCGCGACGGCGCCACGCCGAGCGAACTGCTCAAGGCCGCCGACGTCGCCCTCTCGCACATGAAAGACACCGGGCGCAATGGCTTCCGCTTCTTCAAGGGTGAAATGAATGCGCACGCACTGCGCTGGATGTCGCTGGAAACCCATTTGCGGCGCGCCATCGACAAGGGCGAACTGTCGCTGCACTACCAGCCGCAAGTGTCGATTGCCAATGGCCGCATCTGCAGCATGGAGGCGCTGCTGCGCTGGCGCAGCCCCGAACTGGGCCAGGTGGCGCCGGGCGACTTTATCGCGCTGGCCGAAGACACCGGCCTGATTCTGCCGATCGGGAACTGGGTGATCCGCCAGGCCTGCCTGCAGAACAAGGCCTGGCAGGATGCGGGCATGCCGCCGCTGCGGGTGGCGGTCAACGTGTCGGCCCACCAGTTCATGGTCGGCAATCTGCCCGAGGTGGTGGCGGACGCCCTGCAAGAGAGCGGGTTGGAGGCGCGCTACCTCGAAGTGGAGCTGACCGAGAGCGTGATGATGCACGACAGCGAGGCCACCGCCGCCCAGCTGGCGCGCCTGACCGACATGGGCGTGTCGATCTCGCTCGACGATTTCGGCACCGGCTATTCCTCGCTCGGCTATCTGTCGCGTTTCATGCTCGACAAGCTCAAGATCGACCAGACCTTCGTACGCAACATCACCACCGAGCCGCGCAGCGCCGCCATTGCGCAGGCCACCATCGCGCTCGCGCACGGCCTGTCGCTCGTCGTCATCGCCGAGGGCGTGGAGACCGAGGCCCAGTATCAATTCCTCAAGGCGATCGGTTGCGATGAAGTCCAGGGCTACCTGTTCAGCCGCCCGGTGCCACCGGATCAGATGGGCAGCTTGATTTCCGGAACGTCGCCACTCACGCATCCAGCCTGAGGACGCGGTATCATGCGGACTCGATTCGAAACCGTGTGAAGCCGATGTCCAACAACCTGGCAAGATCCGTCGTAACCGCCCTCCTCGTTTTCAGCTGCATGGCGCCCGCCCGCGCCGCGCTCGACCTGACCCAGAAGCTGCCCGTTTCGCCCCAGGTGAAAGTTGGCCATCTGGCCAATGGACTCACGTATTACATTCACAAGAACGGCAAGCCGGAGAACAAGCTCGAACTGCGCCTGGTGGTAAAAGCCGGCTCAATCCTGGAAGACGAAGACCAGCGCGGCATGGCGCACTTTGTCGAGCACATGGCCTTCAATGGCAGCACCCACTTCCGCAAGCACGAGCTGGTGTCGTATCTGGAATCGATCGGGGTCCAGTTCGGCGCCGACCTGAATGCCTACACCAGCTTTGACGAAACCGTCTACATCCTGCCGATTCCGACCGGGAAGCCGGCGCATGTGGACAAGGGTTTCCTGGTGCTGGCCGACTGGGCCCAGGGCCTGCGCTTCGAAAGCGGCGACATCGACCAGGAACGCCCGGTCGTGCTGGAGGAGCTGCGGCTTGGCAAAGGCGCCAACGACCGCATGCAAAAGATTTTGCTGCCCAAGGTGTTCAACGGTTCGCGCTATGCGGAGCGTCTGCCGATCGGCAAGGAAGCCGTCATCAGCAAAGGCTCGCACGCGGCCCTGAAACGGTTTTACAAAGATTGGTACCGCCCCGACCTGATGGCGGTGGTGGTGGTCGGCGACATCGACCCGCAGCAGGCCGAGCGCCTGATCACGCGCCATTTTTCAGCGCTCAAGAATCCGGCCAGGCCGCGCGAACGCTTTGAAGCGACCATCTCGCCGCGCAATGCCACCGAAGCGATTGTGGTCACCGACAAGGAAGCGAGCGGCAACGGACTGCTGATTCGCTATCCGGTGCAGCCGGCGCGCGAAGAAACCACGCTCGGCGGCTACCGCGCGATGCTGGTGCGCGGCCTGTTCTCGGCCATGCTCAATCAGCGTCTGCAGGAACTGGCGCAACAGGCCAATCCGCCTTACATGGGCGCCAGCAGCGACATCAGCCGCCTGGCCACCCGCTACGAAAGCTACAACGTATCGGCCTCTCTCGGGAAAGGCGGCGCCATCCCGGCCATCAATGCGCTGAGCGAAGAACACGCGCGCGCCAGCCAGTTCGGTTTCAGCGAGGCCGAACTTGAGCGCGCGCGCAAAAACCAGATGCGCCGCGCCGAGCGCATGTACAGCGAACGTGACAAGACCGATTCATCCGCCCTGGCCAGCGAATACATTCGCAACTTCCTCAATGGCGAGACCATCCCTGGCGCGGAGAACGAGTACCAGTACATGCGCGAGATGCTGCCCTCGGTTACCCTGGCCGAGATGAACGCGTATGCGCGCGCCACCATCCCCACCAGCGCGCCCAAGCTGATCGCCTACACCGGCGCCACCAACAGCGAAACGCCGACACCGAACAGTGCCGAGCTGCTGGCCGCCTTTACCGCGGCCGAACAAACAGTGGTAGCTGCGCGCGAAGACAAAACCGTTGCAGCCAACCTGATGGACACGGCGCCGGCGCCAGGGACCATCGTCGGCGAAACGGTGGACAAACGCCTGGGACTGACCACGCTGACGCTGTCGAACGGCCTGAAAGTAATACTCAAGCCGACCGACTTCCGCAATGACCAGGTGCTCATGAGCGCCGTGCGCCTGGGCGGCCAGTCGCTGTATGGAGACGCGGACCGCTTCAACGCGCGCTATGCCAGCAACGTGGTAGCCGCCATGGGCGTGGGCGAGCACACCCCGGTCGAGCTGCGCAAGATTTTGGCCGGAAAAACCGCCAGCGTCAGCGCCGGCATGAACTCGTACACCGAGTCCGTTGGCGGCGCCAGCGGCAGCAGCGAGATCGAAGCGATGCTGCAGTTGCTGTACCTGCGCTTTACCACCGTGCGACGCGACCCGGCCCTGTTCCAGTCGTTTGTCGACAAACAGGTCGAAGCGGCGCGCAATACGCTGTCGCAGCCGGAAGCGGTGTTTCAGGACACCCAGGTAGCGACCCTGTTCATGGACCATCCGCGGGTGGCGCGCGTGGCCAGGCCCGAAGAATTCGCTGGCCTGGATCTGGACCGCGCGATCGCCATTTACAAGGACCGCTACGGCAGTGCCAAGGGCTTCACCTTCATGATCATCGGCAGCTTCGATATCGCCGCGATCAAGCCGCTGATCGCCACCTATGTGGCATCGCTGCCGACGCAGGACCTCGCGCTCAATTTCCGCGATCTGCAGATCGACACCGCCAAGGGCATCGTCAAGAAGGACGTACGGCGCGGCGCCGAGGCGAAAGCCAGCGTGGCCATCAGCTTTGCCGGCGACACCGTGTACTCGGAAGAAGAGCAGATGCGCGTGAACGCCCTGCTGGAGGTAATGAACATCAAGATCACCGAAACGCTGCGCGAAAAGCTTTCGCTCATTTACGGTGGTGGCATGAGCGGCGGAATCAACCGCATTCCGAAGGGGCAGTACCTGATCAACCTGGCATTGCCGACGGGTCCCGCGAATGTGGACAAGGTGATTGCCGCCGCCTTCGCCGAGATCGAGAAGATCAAGGCCAATGGTCCGGACAAGGCGGACCTGAACAAGGTAAAGCAGAACTGGATCCTCGAACACCGCAAGTCGATGCGCGAGAATGGTTACTGGCTGGGCCGCATGCAGGCATCCCTGCTGCAAGGTACCGACCCGGCCAATATTCTCAACTACGAAAAACGCATCGGGGCCATTACCACCAATGATCTGAAACAGGCTGCACGGCGCTACTTCGACATGCGCAATTACGTGCAGGTGGTGCTGTATCCCGAAAAGGAATAAGCAGGGCCACACCCGCACTTAACCATGATTACGCGCCTCTGGTGCTAGCCGAAAGCATGCGCTCGACATAGCGTGCGATCAGGTCGATTTCCAGGTTGACCTGGCTGCCGGCGCGCAGATGCTTGAGCGTCGTGACCGAGATTGTGTGCGGAATCAGATTGATCGAGAAGCGGCACACGCCGTCGGCCTGATCGTCCACCCGGTTGACCGTCAGCGATACACCATTGACCACCACCGAGCCCTTGAAGGCGAGGAACTTGGCCAGATCCCTGGGCGCGTCGATCACCAGCTCCCACGATTCGCCCACCGCCTCGAAGCGATGGACCCTGCCCAGGCCGTCAACGTGCCCCGATACCAGGTGGCCGCCCAGGCGTTCGGCCAGGGTCAGCGCCTTTTCCAGGTTGACCTCGCCCGGCGCGTCCAGACCGACCGTGCAATTGAGGCTTTCGCGCGAGACGTCGACGCTGAACGCGGTCGGGGTTTTGACGACCACCGTCATGCAGGCGCCGTTGATGGCAATCGAGTCGCCCAGCGCCACATCGGTCAGCGGCAGGCCGCCGGCGTCGATCTCCAGACGCACGCCGGCATCGAGGCCGCCTTCGAGCGGCTGCACAGTGGTGATTTTGCCGACAGCGGCGACGATTCCGGTAAACATACTGGCTTATTCCTCAGGTTGGGTAAAGCGGGCGAGAATGCGAATATCCGCGCCGGTTTGTGTGACTTCGTGAAAACGCATCCGGTATTGCTGGTCCAGCTGGCGCAGCGCCGGCAGTGCGAACATGCCCTGCGCCTCGCCGATCAGGCTGGGGGCCAGGTAGACCAGCAGCTCGTCGACGCAGCCTTCGCGCACCAGCGAGCCATTGAGCTTGGCGCCCGCCTCCACGTGCAGCTCGTTGATCTCGCGCCGGCCCAGTTCCAGCATCAGCGCGGGCAGATCGACCTTGCCGTCGGCGTTGGGCAGCATCAGCACCTCGTGCCCTGCGGCGCGCAGCAAGGCTTCCTTTGCGGGATGCGGCGTGGCCGCGACAATCCAGCTGGCGCCGCCCTGCAGCACGCGCGCAGCGGGGTCGATTTCGAGCTTGCTGTCGACGATGATGCGGCGCGGCTGGCGCGGCGTATCCACCGCGCGCACATTGAGCTGCGGGTCGTCGGCCTTGACAGTGCCGATGCCGGTCAGGATGGCGCAGGCGCGGGCGCGCCAGGCGTGGCCGTCGGCGCGCGCTTCCGGCCCGGTAATCCACTGGCTTTCGCCGCTGTGCAGCGCCGTCATGCCGTCGAGACTGGCGGCCGCCTTCAGGCGCACCCACGGACGGGCGCGGCGCATGCGCGAGAAAAAGCCGATATTGAGTTCGTAGGCTGCCTCGGCCAGCAGGCCGGCGCTCACTTCAATGCCGGCTGCCTCCAGCTTGCCCAGACCCTGCCCCGCCACCAGCGGGTTGGGGTCGACCATAGCGGCGACGACGCGGCCCAGGCCGGCCTTTACCAGCGCATCGGAGCAAGGCGGTGTGCGGCCATGGTGATTGCACGGTTCGAGGGTGACGTAGGCGGTCGCGCCGCGCACGTCGTGCCCGCGTGCTGCGGCGTCGCGCAGGGCCTGGATTTCGGCGTGGGCCTGGCCAACTGGCTGGGTGTGGCCGGCGCCGACGACAACACCGTCGCGCACGATCACGCAGCCGATACGCGGATTGGGCGCGGTCGTGTACATGCCTTTGGCTGCCCAGTCGAGGGCAAGTTGCATGTAAGTGGCGTCAGAATCGTGATGCACGGCGGTCCAGGGTGGTTGTGTGACCCTGAATTCTACATCGTCCTTGCAAAGCCGGCGGGAGCGACTGCCGTTCTGGCCCCGCATCGCCGGCTCAGCCTTCCTTGCCCGGGCCTTCACAGGTTTCGGACTCCCGCGCCGGGTCGCACACCCGCACGCGGCCCAGCATATTGATCCGGATGCGCCGTATGTGGCCGCCCTGGTACAGCGACAGCGTCCCCCAGCGCGCCGCCTGGCTGCTGGTGGAGCTGCATCCGCGTCCGGCACTGTTGAAGGCGATGTAATACGGGGTCTTGTTGCTGCTGAAATTGGTGCTGAACAGCAGATCGTCGGCCAGCGGGCCATGGCTGGCAATGACTTCTTCATCGGGGCCGGGGCGGCGGTCCGCGTCGGCATCGACAAATACCACCCAGCCGGCACCCCAGTTTCTGCCGCCCGCGTCCAGCGGGACCATCAGCACGCGGTCGGCGCGCGCGATCGCCTGCGAACGCGTCAGGTCGATCGCGCTGACCAGATCGGCCACAGCGGCCTTGAGCTGGTAGCGCAGCAGCAAATCGCGTACTGCGGGCAAGGCCAGCGAGACCAGCACCGCCGCGATGGCCAGCACGATCAGCAGCTCCAGCAGCGAAAAGCCGCGCTTTACGGCCAACATTTCGGGCCCGGTCCGCTGGCGCGGTGTTCGCCCGTGCTGGTGAGCGTGAGCGTCTGGCACTGGACGTCCCGAAAGCGGGCATCGACGCGGTCGGTACCCGGCACGGCGTGCAGTTCGATGCAGCGGTTGAGCGCCAGGCCGGGACATGCCTGCGCCCGCAGTTCGTAGGCGCTGTCGCGGGCGCTGCGTCCCGACCACCAGCGAAACTGCGTCTCGCCACCGTTGTTGTTTTCGGCGGAAAACGGCAGATAGCGGTTGTTGTCGGCGTAGTAGCGCTCCTGGCGCTGCATGGTGTCAAGCAGGGCAACGAGCCCTTCGTTGCGGCGCGCTTTCAGAATGTAGCTGGCGTAGGATGGGTAAGCAAGGGCGGCCAGAATGGCAGCAAGCCCCATGACAATCACGATTTCTATCAAGGTAAAGCCTGGTTCGCGTTTCATCGGTTCCCCCTGGTTCGCGCATGCAGTTCCTTCCAGTTACCCACTTCGCGCCACCCGACCCGGCCTGCCGGAAAGGCGATCTTGATACGCGTTGCGAGCGGCCCGCGCAGCACCGTGACAGTGCGGGTGACAACGGTTCCGCCCGTGGCATCGCGCCCACTGCTGGTCGAGGGGCCGTTGTAGAGCACCATGGGCAGCAGCGGCGCACCGGCGATGACGGCACCGGTTCTGGCGTCCGGTGCGGCCAGTCCGGCCCCATCGAGCGCCCAGCCGCTGATCGCGTCGATCACATAGCTGCGGATGGCCGGAGGCGGGCCGGTGCCCGGTGCGACGGTATCGAACATGATGGCGCCGCCCAGCGCCAGCGGGCTGCCGGCCGCCCGTTCGCCTTCGGCGCGCGCGTTGGGCAGGTCGAAGTACCAGCCGCGCTTGGCCTGCGGACCTGCATAATCGATCGCCGCGCCCTTGATGGTGTAGCTATCCTTGCCCTCGAGCGAACGGCGGGCCAGTTGCGCACGGCCCGGTGCCGGCAGCGCTTGGCCATCGGGCCGGTCGAGGATGGCGTACATCGATTGCGTGGTGAATGAGGGCTTGAGCACGTCGTTTTGCTCGATCAGCTTGCCGGTCGCGAACAGGACGAGATAGCCGCCGCCGGGCGCAAACACCACCACCGGCGCGTGGCTGATCGGCTGGGCCAGACCATCGCGGTCTGCTGCGGCAAACAGCAAGTGCACCGTGTGCTTTGTCAGATCAAAGCGCCATAGCCGGCCTTGCAGGTCGCCCGCGTAGGCGTAAAGCGCGCTGCCATCGGGATGCAAGGCGAGGACCGGGGGCGCGAGCGCATTTGGCACGTCTGGATCCGCATCCGTTGTTGGCAGGCGCACATAGTTGACGCCTTCCTTCCAGGCCTGCGCGGTGGGCTTGCCGGCGGTCAGCAGAAACAGCGCGCCGTTGCCATCCTCCTGCACCGGGTTGATACCGCTGGGCACCACCACAAAGTGGCCATAGGTCGGCAAACGCCGGCGCACGCCGGTGCGCAGCTTGGCCACCAGCGGCGCGGCGTGCAGGTGCCCCATGGCGGGATCGTCCGCGCTGGTGAACTCCCACAACGCGGTGGCGGCGGCGCCAAATTGCTCAGGGTCGGTAATATCGAGCGCGAACAGTCCACGCGCGCCCATGCCCATGCCGGTAGCGAGCACGGTACGCCAGGCGCCATCGAGCAGTGCGTCCCCCTGCCCGGCGCTGGCGTCGACAAATGGCTGGGCCAGATAGCCGGGCGCCGCCAGTGGCGACAGGCGCGGGCCCAGTGCGGTGGGGATGTAGGCAAACAGTTCAGCGCCGGTATCGGCCGCAAACGCGTGCAGCATGCCGTCATTGTTCCCCAGATAAGCGGTCAGGCGGCGCGGCTTGTAGCGGTTGCGAAACGCCAGGTAGGCCGCGCCCTGTTCGAACGCGGCAGGCGCGCCGACGATCAAGGGCGTGCTGCGCAGGGTGTCGCCCAGCAGGGTTTGGCGCGCGCGCAGTGCCTGTCCTTCGCGCTCGCGCGCTCCGCCAAGCCATGCCGCCCGCGCCTGGCCCAGATTGTCCCCCGGCGCCCCGGGAGCTGGCGCGTCGAGCCAGGCTTGCCAGGCGCTGTCCAGCCTGGGCCAGGCGAATGGCACGGTCGATCCGGCGCTGTCACGCGTGACCAGCTTGCGCGGCGATGGCGCCTCGGTGAGCAGCTGCCCGGCGTCCCAGCTTGCGTCCGGCGCGATGGTGGCCAGGCCATCGAGGCCCAAAACCAGCGTATGCCGGCGCAGCGTACCGCTGGCGTCCCCCAGGCTGTACCAGGTCTGCAGCACGAATGGCGGGCCCGAGGCCGGGCGCCAGACGGCAGCCGGGCCCGGCCCCGCGCCTGGCGCGCCGATGGGAAGGTGCACGATTTCCAGTGGCGGCGCGGCAGCGGCGCAGCTGCACCCAAGCAGCCAGGCCAGCACGGCGAGTGCGCGCTTCATGCGCTGCCGCCGTCGTCAAGCGGCTTGAAATAGTAGGACTGCAGCACCACGCTATGCGCGGCATTGGCACCAAAGCCGATGGCGGTGATGCGGTAGAACAGCGCGCCTTCGGTGCTGGCGCTGCCGCCCGCGCGTACGTAGGGAATCTGTTCGATGATGTAGCGCGGCAGCCGGGCCGGCAGCATGCCGCTGCCGACCGACATGATGGCGGCCGTGAAGCGCCCATATTCGACAAAGCGGGCCTCGCCTGCATCGCCCTGATCGAGTTGTGCGCGCTGCCATGCCGGCGCGGCCGGCGGCAAGGCGCGCGCGCACAGACCGAGCGCCGGATTGGCCACGCCGCTGCCGCAACCGTCGACAAACAGCGCGCTGGTGCCCGCTGCGAACAAGGCGGCGCGCGGCGAACCGGGACCGGCGGCACCGTCGATATCGCGCTCGGCGTCGAGCAGCGCCGCTTCGGCCGCCTGCAGGGCCACCAGATGGTCGCGCTCGCCACGGGCGGATTTTTCGGCGTTGATTGCCGTTTGCATGGCGGCCACGCCCACAATCATGAGCGCCAGCATGATGCCCATGGTGAGCACCAGCGCGCTGCCGCGCTGGCGCTGCAGGTGAATGAAAGGTGCAAGGTGGTTCATCGCGGTCCAGTCCGGTTGCGCAGCAGGATGGTGGCTGAAAAGACGCGGTGGGCGCGCTGACGCAAGGACGGATCCATTGCATCGCGATCGAGCCGCGTGCCGGTGTCGGAGTCGCCCCGCACCTGGCTGTACCAGTTGCCGAAAGCATGCAGCATGCGCGGACCGTCGCCATGATCGAGCGCCCCTTCCGCATGCAGGATCAGGGCCACCTTGATGCTGGCCACGCGCCGCCACCAGCTTTTACGCAGACGGTCGCGTTCACGCTCGGCCGCGGTCTCGCCCTCGCCTGCAAGGGCGCGGTCCATCTCATTGACTGCGCTCGCGCTCAGAAAACTGTTGGCCACGCCGTCGGCCACGGCATCGGTATCGACGCCGTACAGCACCTGGAAGGAATCGACGCCGCCGACCACCGCATCGGCACTCCAGTTGTTGGTGCCCTGGTATTTGCAGCGCAGTTCAGCGCGCCCGCCGGCGCTCAGGCCCACATAGAAGATGCTCCAGCCCTGCTGGCCGGCCCCCACCGAAAAGCCGGCACAGGTGGTGACGCTGCCATCGCCTTCATCGGGCCCGGCGCCGGAAAAGCGCAACGCGAGGATGTCGCTGCCGTTGATGGCTGCGGGGCGCGGGTCGTTCAGCGCGTGCGCGGCCGGCACCAGCGAGGCCGCGTCCAGGCCATGCACGGGCGGCTCGCTTGCGGGATCGGGATCGCTGCCGGCGTCGCTGCGTTCCCAGTCCACATACGCGCTCTGGCGCGCGGCATGTTCGATTGCCGCCAGCGCGAAACGCGCCGCGTCGTCGACGCTGGCGGCCTGGGTTTGTGCGGTGTAGGCGCCGTGCGAGGCGAGCAGCAGGGTCGAGGCAAACAGCACGACCAGCAGCCCAAGCGTGAGCGCGATCATCATTTCGACCAGGGTGACGCCGCGCTGTGGCCTCATGGGGCAGCCCCTTCGACCACCATGGCGACGGCAGGCAGGGCGCGCCAGCTGCCGTCCGGCTGGCGGCGCAGCCAGCCCAGTTTGACCACAACCGGCGCGTGGGCCGCGCCAGTGCAGTCCCATGCCAGGCTGGTGGCATCGTCACGGCAGACACGGACCCGGCCACCGGGAAAATCGCGGTGCAGTACCTGCATGGTTTCGGCGATGTCGAACGCGGCCATCTGCGCGCTGGGACAGGCCGCGCCCGCGAAGCACGGCGCCGGTTCGGGTGGCGCGCCATCACTGGCGTCGTACTGCAGCTGCAGGTAGGGATTGGCGTCGTCAGGCGCGCGCAGTTGTTCCGGGTTGGCGCGCATGCGCTCGGCCAGGGTGCTGGCCAGCTGCACACCGTTCGACAGCAAGGCGCTGGCATGCCGGGTTTGCAGCGACGCCACCTGCGCCGCAGCGGCGCCCAGTATGCCGACGGACAGCACGAGGATGGCGACCAGCACTTCGAGCAAGGCAAAGCCGTGGGCGCAACGTGTGGGCAAAGGAGCCTCCGCAACGAAAGGTCGCGGCAGCCATGCGCGCAGTGCGCATTGATCGGGATCGCGAGAGGCTCAAGTTATCAGGGCGTGAAAAATCCACGGCTGACTTGTCTCAACAGTGCGAGGAAACTTATTTGCGGGTTTTGCGATCCTGGCCCACTTCGGCGATCGCATCCTGGAACTCGGCCAGGTCTTCGAAATTCTTGTAGACGGAGGCGAAGCGGATGTAGGCAATCTTGTCCAGACGCTTGAGTTCCTGCATCACCAGTTCGCCCACGTAGCCGGTATCGACTTCGCGCTGGCCGCTGGTGAGCAGCTTCTCTTCGATCGACGCCACGGCGGTATCGATCGCTTCGGCAGACACGGGCCGCTTGCGCAGCGCCAGCATCAGACTGCCGCGCAGCTTGGCCGAGGTGTACTCGGTGCGGCTGCCATTTTTCTTGACGATGATCGGCATCGACAGCTCGATCCGTTCCTTGGTCGTAAAGCGTTTGTCGCAACGCGCGCAACGGCGCCGGCGCCGGATTGAATCGCCCTCCTCGGATACGCGGGTATCGAGCACCTGCGTATCGTCATGCTGACAGAAAGGACATTTCATGGGGTGCCGGCGCCTGTCGTTTGCTTAGGCTGCGTAGACCGGATACTTGTCGGTCAGCTTTTTGACTTCGGCCTTGACGCGTTCGACGACAGCTGCGTCGCCCGGGTTGTCAAGGATGTCGGCGATCAGGTTGCCCACGGTGGTCGCATCGGCTTCCTTGAAACCACGGGTGGTGAAGGCCGGGCTGCCCAGACGGATGCCGGAGGTCACGAACGGTTTTTGCGGATCGTTCGGGATGCCGTTTTTATTGCAGGTCATGTGGGCCGCGCCCAGCAAGGCTTCGGCTTCTTTGCCGGTCAGGTTTTTCGAACGCAGGTCCACCAGCATGACGTGCGATTCGGTACGGCCGGACACGATGCGCAGACCGCGTGCGATCAGGGCCTTGGCCAGCGCGTCGGCGTTTTTCACGACCTGCTTCTGGTACTCGGCGAACTCGGGGCTGAGCGCTTCCTTGAACGCGACTGCCTTGCCGGCGATAACGTGCATCAGCGGACCGCCCTGGATACCCGGGAAGATGGCCGAATTGATGGCTTTTTCGTGCTCGGCCTTCATCAGGATGATGCCGCCGCGCGGGCCGCGCAGCGATTTGTGCGTGGTCGAGGTGACGAAGTCGGCGTGCGGTACCGGGTTCGGATAGACACCAGCGGCGATCAGACCGGCGTAGTGCGCCATGTCGACCATGAAGTAGGCGCCGACTGCCTTGGCAACCTTGGCGAAACGCTCGAAGTCGATCTTCAGCGAAAACGCCGAGGCGCCGGCGATGATCAGCTTTGGTTTTTTCTCGTGCGCCAGGCGCTCCATGGCTTCGTAGTCGATGTCTTCCGCTTCGGTCAGGCCGTAGGAAACGACGTTGAACCATTTGCCGGACATGTTCAGTGCCATGCCGTGGGTCAGGTGACCGCCTTCAGCGAGCGACATGCCCATGATGGTGTCGCCCGGTTTGAGCATGGCGAAGAATACGCCCTGATTGGCCTGGGAGCCAGAGTTTGGCTGCACGTTGGCCGCTTCGGCGCCAAACAGTTGTTTGACACGGTCGATCGCCAGTTGTTCGGCGATGTCGACGAATTCGCAGCCGCCGTAGTAGCGCTTGCCTGGATAACCTTCGGCATACTTGTTGGTCAGCTGCGAGCCCTGGGCTTGCATGACGGCTGGCGAAGTATAGTTTTCCGAGGCGATCAGTTCGATGTGATCTTGCTGGCGGGTGTTTTCCTTCTGGATCGCGCCCCACAGTTCCGGGTCAACGTTGGCGAGCGTGTGATCTTTTGCAAACATGAAAAAACTCCAATCGATAAGAGTGCGAGGCACCTGGCTGTAAGGATCGAATGAGGGGAGCCGTCGGACAACAGGACAGGCAGCCTCATCGTGCGCTTCCATCGGTGGCTGCCCAGGCGAACGGCTGTTGAAATCTCACGTTCCCCGGTGGAAGCCCACCTTTCGCCGAGAGCAATTATGCACCGCGACTTTTCGCCAGTTACGTGAGACGTAATGGAGCCCAAATTGTAAGTTAAACCCTGAAATAGGGCAAGGAAGCGGAATGCGGTTACCGCAGGCGCGGGCCGGCCTATGCCCCTTTCGGCTACAATCTGCGCGGTAAACTTCATTCAAGGTCTCAACATGATCGTATTTATTACGGGTGCCTCAGCCGGCTTCGGCGCGGAAATGGCACGTACGTTCGTCAAACACGGCCATCAGGTCGTCATCAGCGGTCGCCGCAAGGAACGGCTCGATGCGCTCGCGGCCGAGCTGGGCGACCTGGCCCTGCCGCTGGTCATGGATGTGACGAACAAGGAATCGATCAACGAAGCCCTGTCGATGCTGCCGCAATCGTGGCGCCAGGTCGATGTGCTGATTAACAATGCCGGTCTGGCGCTGGGCACCCAGCCCGCGCACGAAGCCCCGCTGGCCGACTGGGAAACCATGATCGCCACCAACTGCACCGGCCTGGTCACGATGACGCGCGCGCTGCTGCCTTCGATGGTCGAGCGCGGCAGCGGCCTGGTGGTGAACCTGGGCTCGGTGGCCGGCCACTACCCTTACCCGGGCGGCAACGTGTATGGCGCAACCAAGGCCTTTGTCGACCAGTTCACGCTCAATCTGCGTGCCGACCTGGTGGGCACGGGCGTGCGCGCCACCAACCTGGCGCCTGGCCTGTGCGGCGGCACCGAGTTTTCGAACGTGCGCTTCAAGGGCGACGACGCAGCCGCGGCCAAGGTGTACGAGGGCACGCAGCCTTTGACCGCCTCCGACATTGCCGAAACGGTGTACTGGATCGCCACCCTGCCGCCGCACATCAACGTAAATAGCATCGAGATGATGCCGGTTTGCCAGGGCTTCTCGCCGTTTGCCATCAAACGCAATCTCTAGGCAGGAAACGGCAATTCCATAGGGAAACTTCTCGAATGCATGCAAAATCGTTTAGAATGTTTCCCACATTCATTTTATGACAACATTGAGCATGGCACTAGCCTTCAACTGGCCGGTAAGAATCTACTACGAGGACACCGATGCCGGCGGCATCGTGTTTTACGCCAATTACCTGAAGTTTTTCGAGCGCGCGCGCACCGAATGGCTGCGGGCGGCCGGCGTTAATCAGCAGGCCCTGGCCGAGCAGGAAGGCGCGATTTTCGTCGTCAAAAGCGCCCACATCGACTATCATGCGCCGGCCAAACTCGACGATGTATTAAACTTAACATTAAGCATCGAAAAATTGGGCCGTGCATCAGTCCAGTTTATGCAGCAAGCCTGGTGCGGCGATGTGCTGCTTGCCAGCGCCAGCGTCAAAGTCGGCTGCGTTGATGCAGCCACCCTGCGTCCACGCGCCCTCCCGCCCGCAAGCGCTGATAAAATGCGTGCCGCCTGACTCACTACCGAAAATAGACAACGATGAACGCAGCTCAAGACCTTTCTTTCCTCGCCCTGATCACCAATGCGCACCTGATCGTGCAACTGATCATGGGGCTGTTGCTCGTGGTGTCGCTGATGAGCTGGACGTACATCTTCCGCAAGGCGTTTGCGATTCGCGCCGCGCGCACCCAGACCGAAAAATTCGAACGCACCTTCTGGGCGGGCGGCAACCTGCACACCCTGCACCAGAGCGCCAGCAACAGCCGTGACCAGAGCGGCGCACTGGCGCGCATTTTCGATGCCGGCATGGGCGAATTCATCAAGGGCAAACAGGCGGCCGACAAGCGCGAAGTGCAAGACAGCGGCGCCCTGCTGGACGGCGCACGCCGTGCCATGCGCGCAGCCTTCCAGCGTGAACTCGATGCGCTCGACTCCCATTTGAACTTCCTGGCGTCGGTTGGTTCCGTGTCGCCGTACGTCGGCCTGCTTGGCACCGTGTGGGGCATCATGAATGCCTTCCGTGGCCTGGCCAACGTGCAGCAAGCCACGCTGGCCGCCGTGGCGCCCGGCATTGCCGAAGCGCTGATCGCGACCGCCATCGGCCTGTTCGCGGCGATTCCGGCCGTGGTGGCGTACAACCGCTACACCCACGATATCGACCGTCTGGCGATCCGCTTCGAGAGTTTCGTCGAAGAATTCTCGAACATCCTGCAGCGCCAGTCGCGCTAAGCGGAGCGGAACATGGCTTTCTCTTCCAGCAGTTTGCGCGGCGGGCGCGGACGCAAGCTCAAATCGGACATCAACGTCGTGCCTTACATCGACGTGATGCTGGTCTTGCTGATCATCTTCATGGTGGTCCCACCGCAAAACAGCCCGAGCGTGATCAACCTGCCCAACGCGGCAAAGTCGGCGCTGCCGCCGGATAACTACATCCAGATCCAGCTGCTGCAAAATGGCGACCTGTCGGTGAGTGTCAACGGCAAGCGCACTCAGGCGGCCGAGAGTTTCAAGAACCGCCCTGCCCTGCTGCGCCGCCTGCGCGCGCTGCACAGCGATTTCCCGGAGTATCCGGTGATGATTGCGGGCGATCGCGACAGCAAGTACGACGACGTGATCCAGCTGATTTCGGAAGCGAAAAAGATGGGCATTACCCGGGTTGGCCTGGCCACCAAGTGACGAACGCATGGCACCCATGAATCCAGCCGCCGCAGGCGCCCCGTACACCGTTCCGCCGGAACCGAGCCGCACGCCATCGATCATGCTGGCGCTGGCCATGCACGCGCTGCTGCTGGTGTTTCTGTACATCGGCGTGCGCTGGCAGAATACCGAGCCGACCGCGGTCGAGGCGGAAGTATGGGACATGAAGACCCAGGACGCGGCCCCGCCGCCGCAGCCGCAGCCGGAACCGGTGGCCAAGCCGGAGCCGATTCCTGAACCGCCGAAACCGGTGGTGGAAGAACCGGTCGCGCCGAAAGCGCCCGATATCGCGCTCGAAAAACTGAAGGAACAAAAGAAGAAACTGCTCGACAAGAAGCTGGCGGAAGAGAAGCTGCGCGAAGAACTGAAGGAAGAAAAGCTCAAGGAGCTGGCCGATAAAAAGGCCAAGGCGGCGCAGACGCTGGCGGAACAGAAAAAGGCCGACAAGCTGCGCGAGCAGGAAATGCGCCGCATCACCGGCAATCTGGGCGGTACCGGCACGGCAGCGCAATCGACCGCGCCGCGTATTGACACCGGCTACGGCGCCGCCGTCAGCGGCAAGATCAAGCGCTCCACGTCTTACGTGGGCGACACCGATGTGCCAGGCAATCCGGCCGTGCAATTCAAGATCGACCAGTTGCCAACCGGGGAAATCATCTCGGTTCGCAAGGTAAAAAGCAGCGGCATCCCCGCCTTTGATGCGGCGGTGGAGCGCGGCATTAACAATTCGTCACCACTTCCGAAGAAGAAAGATGGTACGGTAGACCGCACCGTCGATGTAACCATCAAAATGAAGGATGTCGAGTGACACAGCATCGTTGCCACGAATTGAGGAAAACCGACCTATGAAAAAACTGCACCAACTTGTTTTCAGCGCCGGCCTGCTGGCCGCCGCGGGCGCCCATGCGCAACTGAAGATTGAAATTTCGGGCGTCTCCGCCAACCAGATCCCGGTGGCGATTGCCGCCTTCAGCGACGAGGGCGTGGCCCCGGCCAAGATCTCGGAGATCATCAAGGCCGACCTGGAACTGTCGGGCGTGTTCAAGGTGATCGACGCCGGCGGTCCGATTTCCGAGACCGACCCGGTCAGCTACAGCCAGTGGAAGCAGCGCGGCGCCGACGCCCTGGTGGTTGGCAGCGTGCAGAAGCTGGCTGACGGCCGCCTGGAAGTGCGCTACAAGCTGTACGACACGGTCAAGGGCGGCCAGCTCTCGACCCTGTCAAACGCGACCACGCCGCGCTACACCCGCACCGCAGCGCACCGCATTGCCGACGACGTGTATGAAAAGCTGACCGGCACGCGCGGCGCGTTTGCGACCCGCATCGCCTACGTCAAGGAAAACCGCGCGGCGCGCGACTACCGCCTGCTGGTGGCTGACGCCGACGGCGAAAGCATCCAGGAAGCGGTGATCTCGAAAGACCCGATCATTTCGCCATCCTGGTCGCCGGACGGCAGCAAGGTGGCCTACGTGTCGTTCGAACTGCGCAAACCCGTGATCTACGTGCAGGATCTGGTCACCGGCGGCCGGCGCGTGATCGTCAACGAAAAGGGCAGCAACTCGGCCCCTTCGTGGTCGCCGGACGGCAACAGCCTGACGGTGGCGCTGTCGAAAGACGGTCACACCCAGGTGTACAGCGTGGGCGCCGATGGCAGCAACCTGCGCCGCCTGTCCAACAGCAATGGCATTGACACCGAACCGCAATATTCGGCCGACGGCCAGACCATCTATTTCACGAGCGACCGCAGTGGCGGCCCGCAAGTTTATAAAATGAGCGCCAGCGGCGGCAATGCCCAGCGCGTCACCTTCAATGGCAGCTACAATATCAGCCCGCGCGTGTCCTCGGATGGCAAGACCCTGGCATGGGTGTCGCAGCGTGATGGTGGCTACAGTCTGTATGCAATGAACCTGGCCAGTGGCCAGGAGATCCGCTTGGCCGATGCGGCCACTGAACCGAGTTTCTCGCCTAACGGCAAATACATCATGTACGCAACCAAGGCGGGCGGACGTACGTCCCTGGCCGTGGTCTCGGTAGATGGTCGAGTCAAGCAGCGTTTGTCTACACCAGCAGGAAACATTCGGGAGCCCAATTGGGGTCCCTTCATGAAGTAAAAAAGAGTACTTTTAACCACGTCCAGGAGAAAAACCATGCGCAATTTCAACAGTCTCGCCTTTATCATCGCAAGCGCCGCCCTGCTCGCAGCTTGCAGCTCGCCAGTCAAACTCGAAGAGCCGAAAGTCGTCGAAAAGTCCGAAGCACCGAAGACCGACGTCGCCGATCCACGCGATGTTCGTCCAGTCGAAACCGGCTCGATCGATCCGCTGAACGATCCAAAAGGCGTACTGGCCAAGCGTAGCGTCTACTTCGACTACGACAGCTATGTTGTGCGTGACGATGGCAAAGAAGTTGTCAGCAATCACTCGGGCTACCTGAGCAAGAACAAGGGCCGCAAGGTTCTGATCCAGGGCAACACCGACGAACGCGGCGGCACCGAGTACAACCTGGCCCTGGGCCAGAAACGTGCTGAAGCCGTACGCAAAGCCATGTCGACCCTGGGCGTTGCCGAGAGCCAGATGGAAGCCGTATCGCTGGGCGAAGAAAAGCCAAAAGCAGTGGGCACCGGCGAAGCAGTATGGGCAGAAAACCGCCGCGCCGACATCGTCTATTAATCTGACGCTGTAGTCGTCAAGGCGACATGACAACGGGGAGCCATGCGGCATTGGCTGCACGCTCCCCGTTTCCATATTTTCGCAACAGGTTTGAAAGAGTCACGCTATGACCAACACATCCAAGACCCGCATCGCGGCCGCGTTCTTCGCGCTGGCAGCATGCCTGCCGCTGCAGGCCAATGCCGGCCTGCTCGACGACGATGAAGCACGCAAGGCCATCCTCGACCTGCGCACCAAAGTCGACAACATCACGCGCGACCTGAACAGCCGCCTCGACGCGAAAGCCGACAAGACCAGCGCGCTTGAGATGGTGAACCAGAATGAACAGGCCATCGCCGAAATCAACAAGCTGCGCGGCCAGCTCGAAGTGCTGAGCAACGACATTGTGACGATGCAGAAGCGTCAAAAAGATTTTTACACCGATCTCGATAACCGCCTGCGCAAGCTGGAACCGCGTCAGGTCAATATCGACGGTCAGGAAGCGGCCGTTGCCGCCGAAGAGCAGGCCAGCTACGACAGCGCCATGAGCACCTTCAAGGGCGGCGACTACAAGGCCGCTGCGGCCCAGCTGTCGGAGTTTGTGCGGCGCTATCCATCGTCGGGCTATGCCTCGAACGCGCAGTACTGGCTGGGCAACGCCTACTACGCCCAGCGCGACTGCAAGAAAGCGATTGCGGCCCAGCAGGTGGTGGCAGCGAACTACCCGGACAGCGCCAAGGCGCCGGACGCGCTGCTCAACATCGGCACCTGCCACGCCGAACTCAAGGACAAGAAGGCGGCCACCAAGGCGCTCAAGGACCTGATCGCCAAGTACCCGGATTCGGCCGCGGCACAGGCGGCGCGCGATCGCCTGCCGAGTCTGAAGTAAGCGACACGGATGCAGGTTTCATAAAAAATATGGGTTTGGGCATTTGACAGAACCGCAGATGCCCCCTATAATCTTGCTTCTTTCGGGTCGTTAGCTCAGCTGGTAGAGCAGCGGACTTTTAATCCGTTGGTCGCAGGTTCGAATCCCGCACGGCCTACCACGAATGCGCAGTAAGCAAATGAAGCAGTTACGAGTGATCGTAACTGCTTTTTTGTTTTGGGCGGTGCTGGCGCTTTTCTGGCGCGGCGCCCTCTTCTTTTCTGAATTGGTATTTATTGCTGGTAGTTTGCGGGATCGATGGCAGGGCTGCCGTGGTGCCTGAAGACATCGCCGCCGCGTGGATGGGTCTGGGTCTTGCGCTTGTCCTCCGACGGCGGGCTGATGAAGACGATGGCGGCCTCGTCCTTGTCGCGCAGGTTGATTGCGGCGCTGATGCCGCCCTGGCGGTAGCTGCCCATCACGCCGATGGCCATTTGCATGAACAAGGTGGTAGCTCCCGTGTTGCCCAGGCGTTTGTCGGTGTCGATGAACTGGGTGGATTTACCCATATCAAGTTCGGGACCGCCCTGCGCAGAGTGGGCGTGCAGAGTGCTATACAACATTGCTGTCTGGCTTGCGTTGCCGCCGGTCGCTGCAATGACGAGGGCCGGCGCCTTGGCCCTCTCCGCTTCAGTCAACGTCAATAGAGCCTCCTGCCAGCCTGCTTGCATCGCTTTGTCGCGTTTGTCGCGACGTGTGAGAGGCTTGCCGTGTTCGTCAGTAAACTTGACGAAGGTGGGTCGGTGAATAAAGCCAAGGGTGGGGAGCTGGTCGAAGGTGGCGAGTTGCTCCTTGTTCCACGGGATTGGGAACCAAGGCGTTGGCTTCCAGTTGGTCGGCGGGTGCGCGGAAGCGTCTGCTAAATCGAGGAAACTAAACGAACCCTTGCCCCGGACGTCAGGCCGTTGTGCAAATGCGGCCGCGCCTTCCAGCCATTCGCGGACTAAGGGTTGGCGCCCATGTCCATCGTTCTTAGGATTTCCTGCTGGATCTGCCGCAGCCTGCGCTGGCGTTCGTGTGACAACGCGTCCAGGAAACGGAATCGTTTTGACCAGGTCGTAGTACATCATACGAAATTTCGTTTGTAAATATTTGTTGTCGGGATCCTCCCACACGAATGGCCGCAGAGGATCGACGCGCTCACGTCGTGCCAAAACGAAAAGGGTAGAGGAATCTGGCATTTCAGGAACGTAGTTGCCGTTCTTTAAACGCGCAATCGCTCCGTCGGGACGGTAGCTATCGCGCGATGTCATGCTATCGTCCGAGTTGAGAACGACGTATGGTACGTCCGGATTTGAGTCAAAGAAGGCGAATACATCCTCTAGAATGCGGTCAGGGTGTTCATCGAACCGTCGTGGTCCAACCACGAATAAATGCCAAGCCATGCCGGAAGAGATCGCGCTTCCGGCCAAGCCAACAAGCGGCTCGTCCTCAGTGTCGGCGAGTCGCGGGTTGTGCACCGGCGGCTCGGCATTAAAGACAGGCACCCCGTAGTACATGGGTGTGTACTGCGCGCCATTTTCCAATGAATCGCCGCCACGTCCGCCGGAAATTCCAGATTTCTCCGCCTCGCTCCAAGCGTATTTGTCTTTATCCTGCTCGCGAACAGTCACGAAAGGATTCCCCTTCTGCAGTGCGCTCCACAAAGCACCTTGCCGATATTTGTCGAGTGTCACACCTAGTCCTATCACCTCGAGAACGTAGTCCCGCTTGTACTGAGCAGAGGCCGCAATCTGTTGCGCCTGCAAAGGCCGATCGTCCGCCTTGAATTTGTTTTGCGCACTTGACCAACGCGCCCAGAAGAAGAGCGTCGCTACAGCTACCGAACCGGCAATCCACCATAATAATTGTTTACTCATCGCTTACTCCTGTGACATAAGGCTCTCCAGCTCCGCCCCAAAAGCGACAAATTTCGTCCATAGTGGAATCAGAACTATTAGCGAAATCAACGCACGCACAATTTCCAAAACGCAGGAGCAAATGCCGTTTCGATGTTACTCATGAGCCCACCTTGCCTGAATTCGAAGCCTTCCGAGAATCCAATTGAGCCTGCTTATGTCGCTCAAACGAGAGCCGCTTTAGCGTCTCACATACAATCGACAAAGGTAACTGCATAAGCTTAGGCACACACTCCGGCAGAATCCCAGAACTATAGTAATTTGCGTTACCGTCAATAACCGCTTTACGTAACTGCGGTTCATCTTTCCAATAAACCGCAAAATCATGAAGAAATTTTTCCCATGACATGATGGAAGGTCGGAGTTTCTCCGACTTTCCTTGCTTCAGTCGCCAATCCGCTACAGCGCACAGATATTGATAAAACAGCGGATCAGTCGAGGCCTTGCCGCCTCCGATCGCGATGTCGTAAGCGGTAACTTGACGGTGGTTATCAGCACCACCAAAGATCGCCCCATGGAACGAGCGCGCGCTACTCGTGTTCTGCCACCGCAGTTGCGCCTGTTCCGTCGACTCGCTTCGGTTCACCAACATCTGCTTTTCATAGGCCGCAGATACCGCGCCCTTTCCCCTGACGCAGTCAAACACCGCCAGAATTTCCACGCGCTGAAGCTCGGTCTTTCCCTGATTTAGTAGGGTTTGCACGCCCGGTTTCTTGTGGGCCGCTTCAAGCACCATCCCGTCATAAACAGCAGAAGCAGGGCTAGGTATAAGTTTGCCTTTCCAGTTTGGCTCCCCGAGACCGCCCGAATCATGCCAGAGTTCCCAAATCCCTCCTTTCGTGAGGCCATAATTACTGGTTACCGCAATGGCAGCATCAATCGGATCCACATCCTCAAGTGCACCGGGGCGATGCGCAGCGTCTTCCCTCACGCCAGTGGTGGCGCCCCTTCTGCCCGTCAGACTGGCAGTGACCGGTACCGGCAAGGATTCACCGTTGATGGTGCGAATGTTCTGACGTGGATGGGCAAGGGCAATAGAACCGGGTTTGCTCTCGGGCGGCGTTGGCAGGTGTGCGTGCACGAACCATCGGCCGATCCGGTCGTCACCGACCGCGGTGTGCCCCTGGTCGTCTTCCCCCTTTGTACGTAAAACAAAATCATGCGGGCTCGCTTGTCCGATCAGTACCGCCTCGCCCTTGACCGGATCGGGACGCAGCTTCATGCTGAAAACACGCTGATAGAATCCCGCTCCGCTCTGATTTAGGGCGGTCAGTTCGGCCATCGGTTGTCGCTCAATGTCCACCAGAACCGAAACGGTACGACCAGTCTTGTATGTTTGGCGGGATTCCGCGTCGCGCATCAGTTCAGGAACTTGCTTGACCTGCTTACCCTTCTGAGAATCCGGAACACCTTGCCATCCGATGCCTTGCACGTTGTTCAGCGCGACCGTCATATCCTCCGGGCAGAAATACAAATAGACCTTACCGCGGTTGTCGCGGTCGGCCGAAGCCTTCCAAAGGCTGCTGACCATACCATGATGGACACGCTGGTCATTGAGGGTTGTGAACGCCGGGGAAGCATGCTTCTTGCTCACGACCCCGTGCACAATATTGACCAGCGTCTGCAGCCGCGCATGCAGCGTTTGGCGTCCGCTGAGATTGCCGTATTGCCCAGCCATTGCGGCATCTTCGCCAGAAGTGCCTTCCGCTAAGTTGGTGGTTCTAGGGATTTCGTCGACCAGACCATACGGGGGATTGTTCAGGATGAGCGTATCGGCCGGCCGCAGGCCGTCTTCCAATAAAAACGCTTGGGCCAACAATGAAAGCATGCACCCCTGGCTATGCGCGACCAGCGTCACGGCCTCGTTTTCATCGTAGTCACGGATCATCGCGATTAGTGCGGCCAGGCGCTTTGCCGCCAGTATCATGTAGAGATGCCCGGGATTGTCAAGGACCGGATGGGTCGCATCCTTCTGCATAGCATCGAGTAGGCCGTTGATGCCCGATTTCCCCTGCCCCCACATATCAGGCAGCGTGGAGGTGGCGTTAGCAAATGGGCCGCCGCCTTTTGATAGATCCTTGTCGAGCCGGTTGAAATAACGGTCGACGCGCTGACCACGCAAGGATCCAGCCTGTTCCGTCACTTCACGGTAGCCCCAGTAGAAGGGAATCACGGGACTGTGTGTTTTCCCGTTGATCTGACGCTTGAAGAAAACTGCGTCAGGGTCCTCCAGAATGGTGCCTTTGTCCGCAGCCTGCGGCATGCGGTACGTGCCAGACACATAGTTCCAGCCGATCCGCTTTTTGAGTCCTGCACACAATCCTTGCTCCACCGCCTGGTAGGAAGTACCGACATCGTTGACGCCATGGATCACGATCACATTCCCTGGGAGGTTTGATCGTACGTTGACCGTCTTGTCGGCGAAGCGGTTGCATTGCAGGACACTGGTATCCTTGCCGACAACGTATTGCATTTTTTTGTAGATGCCCATTCGAGTTCCTGATAGTACGTTCTAGGCGGAGATGAGGTACGGTTGCCGATTGTGGAATGCGCTAGCTCTCATCGGTCAATATCTTCACCACTGCGATATGCATTGCGTCGCGCGCCAAGAGGCTGGTGTTGCCTGCGGCATCGGCCACGCCTTTTATTTTGCTACCGTCGTTCATGGCTATTTCATATGCTCGGTTCGGGGCGATACTGGCACCCTCGGTGTCCGAGCCATACTTGAGAACAAACTTCTGGTCAGGCGTCCCACCGCCGAAGGTTGGCATTTCGGTGTGCATGGCGCCGGGCCCGCCGAATGAGAAATTCGCCGCCTTGTTCTTGATGTCGTCGTTGGTACCGAGCGTGATGCCGCCGCCTATCTTGATGAACGACCCATCTTCGGCAATGAGTGCGATTTCTTTCGCCATCACCGAGACCATCCCGTCGGTGGCTGTGATCTTGACGTTCTTTGCCGAGTTGATTTCGGTGTCGTCGTGCTGGCTCTGCATTACGAATTTTCCGTATTGGGCGATGGCCTTAATGCCGTTCTGGTGCGCGAACAGGGCAATGCCCTGGCCCGCATTGAGATTGAAGCGCTGGCCGCTGGTGAACTGCATATGCTGCTGGGCTGCCGTGTCGACGTTGACGCCAGCGTAGCTGACGATGGTCTTCGGGGTGCTCATTGCGATGCCCGCTGCCGCTGTCACACTCAGCGTCGGTTTGCCGCCCTCGCCTTTCGGATCGGTGTTACCGCCGCCCGCAGCTGCCCTGATATCGTCTTGCAGCTCAGTGTGGGGCGCGCAGTCGGGGACGAGTCCCATGTTGGCACCGGCGACGTCCCCCAGCGACTTAAACAGAGCCGCACAGTCACGCAACAGCGCCACATGCTCCTCAGCGCTGGCCTGGTTGGCACAGGCGTCGAGCCGCGCCCAGGTGGACAGCAGCAGGGCCTTGGCGGTACGAATGCTGCCGTTGTCGTTGGTGGCCAGTTCGAAGCCGTCGCCACGCGGCTTGGCTTTGCCGTTGCTGCGGGGATGGGTCAGATACCCAAGATTCAGCTGCGTGGCGGCGTGATCGCTCGCGAGCTGAATACTGATCTGGCCTGCCGTATCATCGATGCGCAGCTGGTTGGCCCGGGTGCCACCGATCTCCTCGCTGACAATTCCAGACAGATGACGGTCCCCGGGCAGCGTGCTCACGTGGCTGAAACGCGGCGGCGGTGTGACGCCGCTGTGCGTCGCGCCGGTGATGATCGGTTTGTCAGGATCGCCGCCAAGGAATCCGATCCGGCAGCAGGTGCCGACCCGTGGCAGAGAAATCGCGCCGAATCCTGCGCCGGCCCAGCCTGTCGACACCAGCACCCATGCCGAGTCGTGGCTGGTGATGCCAGGCGTCACGGAAGGAATACCGTCTTGCTCTTCGGGGCGAACGCCGGGAAAGCGAACGCGCACGCGGCCCAGCGCATCGCAATACACCGATTCTCCCTCGGGGCCAATCACGACCACGGTTTCCTCACCAGTGCGCGGCAGGTCTACCCGTGGATCGAAGGCGGGAACGATCGGGATACCGCGCCGCACACAGGTGAACTGCGCGGTGTAGCGGCCGGCGCGATCGGCACTTGCCTTTAGCAGTCCGGTGTTGGTGAACCCCGTCGCGTCGTCATCGGTGAGCCAGCGATTGCGTGCGAAAAGGCGGCCGGCACGCTCGCCCAGCATTTTTGGAAGATTATTTTCGGCCGCTACCCGCAGCTCGGTGAAAACGAATTCGCGCTCTGCTTCGGGATGCTGATCGATCGCGGCATGGCCGGTCACACGGATCCATTGGCCAGGCGCCCATTCGCGCCCGCCACCTTCCCCACGGTGACACTTGGCCATCAGCTCATGGTGCAGAATGCGGCGGGTGCTCAGGGCTGCGTAATCAGTACTGTCTTCACCGGCATGCTGCACATCGATCAGGCCATCATCAAGTGCGGCAGCGAACTGGTTGCCAAGTACGCCCTGGTTGCGGTGTGTGGGAATACGCACGTACCTTATTCGCCCGGTTTTGTAGTCCCAACTCTGGCGAGTAACACTTCCCGGGCGCAGAGTTCGAGCGGCGTGCCACGCGGTGATGCAGTCGGCACGCTCGGTTCCGTCATCGCGATGGTAGCGCACGGTGCCGGCTGCGTTCTGTGCGAGCGACCATACGTCGTCGAACAAGACAAGTGTGTGTGCTGGCGCGGACCTGTCGTCGCTGTCGGCCGTCGGTCTGAAGAACCAGGCCAGGCCGCGTCGCTTCCAGAGCCGGCGCAGGAAGGCGGTATCGGACTCCTTGTACTGCATTGTGAACTCGCGCTGGGGGTACGTGGAGCTGAGTGCCCATAATTCGAACATGAAGGCGTGCGCCAGTATGGGATTGGCACGTCGCCAGTCGGCCAGCACGAGGGCGGTGATATCCACCTCATTCATGCTACGGAATATGCGCGTTTTGCAGCCTTTGTCCATGATGGACAGTGCGTCGCGCAGGATCAGCTGGTAGGTGGCCAGTCCGCCGTCGGACTCGCCCTCCTCTGCCCCGTCGACGATGCCACATACAAAACGCCAGCCACCGGAGCTGGTGAGGAACTGGAGCTTGGCCGGCAGAGCGATGAATTGTTTGAGCGCCATGCCTGCTTTGGTCGACACACACAGCACGCGGTATTCAATGCCGCCGCAGATCGCTTCCATGCCCACTGCGCTTTTCACAAACAGGGACTGATCAGCTGCGCCGCGTTCACCCCACAGCGTTAGCCGAATATGCCGGTTCGTCCCGTCCAGGTCCGACAAGGCGGCTGCAGCGTCGTTCAAGTTCATTGCGCCTCCCCAACATGACGGATACGGTTCCGAAACGCCTGGTGCTTGTTAGAGCGGGGGCCGAGAAATAGCCCCGTTGAAAGATTGGACGCTTGCGCCGGGGCTGGCGCAAGGGGTGAGTATTTGAAGGTTGTTGTAGATCAAATGAACGTGAATGGCAGAGCGTGCGCAGTGCACAAGGTGATGTGTGGAAGAGACGGTTTGCTACCTTGTGCGGAATCTCGCGCTCTAGCCTGTTTAGTCGGAGATGAACCCAGGTGTCCTGTGCAGCGTTTGCGTGCATGGGGCATCAGGTCTCGTTTGGTCTCGTTTGGTCTCGTTTGGTCTCGTATGGCCTCGTATGGTCTGGTTATGTCACTTTTTGACGTAATGGGCCGCAAATAACAGGCGGTAAAAAAAACTGCCTCGTCCTTGGGAGGGGCGACGGCCCGACGAGTTGCGACTCGTAGCCACTTGAACAACTTCGGCAAGGTGGCATGGGTCCCCGCCTGCGCGAGGACGACGTGGCTTTGTGGATTACATACCGGTTTTCTGCGTTCGAGAGAAAAGAGAAAGAACGAGACATAACGAGACTGGATGCCCTACAGCGCTCACGCGCCCCTTCCCTTCCCGGAGCCGCTTGCTAGATGAGACCCGAAGCAATATTGATCGTGAGCGCCAGCAAGGTGGCGTTGAAGAAGAACGCCAGCACACAGTGGAGCAAGCCGGTGCGGCGCATGGCGCGGCTGGTGAAGCTCACATCGGCCGTCTGGGCCGAGGTGCCGATTACGCAGGAGAAATACAGGAAATCGCCGTAGTCGGGATGCGCCTCGTTGGCGAACGCCAGTCCGCCTTCACCGTCGCGGTCAAGTGCGAGGTAATAGTCGTGCGCGTAGTGGGTGGCGAACATCACCTGGGTAAAGGTCCAGGAGGTCAGCAGCGTGCCCATGGCCAGCGCCACATGGTTGAAACGGATGGCGCCATGCAGGTCACGCGCCAGCGACAATTCGCCAACAATGGCAGCCAGGGATGCCACAGCAGCCGTCACGACCATCGCCAGGATCAGCAGGCGTCCCTCATCCTGGCCCTGCGCGCGGATGCGCATCTGCTCGTGCGACGACGCGAACATCATGTGCAGGGTAAGACCGAGATAGGTGAGCGCCCCGGCATTCCAGCCGGCGATGACGCGCGTGATCGCGTGCGGGATCACACTGTGCGGCACGAGCGTGCCAACCAGCAGACCAAGCAGAATGCATCCGAACAGGCGCGGGCGTGCCAGGACGATGCGCGCAAATGCCGGATGGCCGGCGCCGGAAGTCTCTTTTGTCATGCAGGCATGATAGGACACTTCGGCGCCGTGCGGCTGAAATCAGGCCCGTCGACGGGCCAATCCGTACTTACGCTGCCCGCACCACGTGCAGATCCGGCGGCGAATGACGGTTACGTGCATTGCCCCATTCGCTGGTCTCCGATTCAGAAACGTGCGACATGGTGCCTTCGCGGTCGACGCAGTAATCCTTGAAGACGATTTTTTCTTCAACGCTGGCATCGGCCAGAATACGCGTGTACTCGAACAGCACGCTGCGCACCACTTGCGCACCGGCGCAGATATGGCTGCCATGGCCAATCCAGGTCGGGCCGACGATGGTGCAGCCGGCTTCGATATGGGTGCCCGAACCGATGTAGACCGGTCCCACAATGGTGGTGCCTTCGCGCTCGATACGGGTGTTCTGGCCGACCCACAGGCCGTCTTCGATCTGCACGCCCGGCACGTTCAGGTTGCGCACCTCGCCCAGCATCACGCTTTGCAGCACGCTCCAGTAGTCGGTCACGCTGCCGATGTCGATCCAGTCGTAGTTGCGTTTCTGGGCGTAGAACGGCAAGCCCTTCTCCACCAGCAGCGGGAACAGATCGGAACCGATGTCGAACACGGTATCGGCAGGAATCAGGTCCAGCACTTCCGGCTCAAAAATATAGATCCCGGTGCTGGCGAAGTTGGAACGTGCTTCTTCACGCTTTGGCTTTTCCTGGAACGAGACCACGCGGCCATCGTCGTCGGTCACCACCACGCCGTAGTCAGACGTTTTGTCCCACGGGACTTCCTTGGTGATCACGCTGGCCATGGCGCCCTTGCGTTTGTGCTCGAACAGGGCCGATTTCAGATCCAGGTCGATCAGCGCGTCGCCGCACAGCACAATGGTGGTCTCATCGAAGAAGCCGCCGAACTGCTGGATCTTCTTCATGCCGCCGGCCGAACCGATCGGTTCCGGAACAGCCACGCCCAGTTCATTGGTGTAGCCCTCGAAGGAGTAGCCGATGCTGACGCCGAACTGCTCGCCTTCGCCGAAGTAGTCTTCGATCTTTTCGTGCAGGTGCGCCACGTTGACCATGATGTCACGCACGCCGTAGCGGGCCAGGTGCTCGATCAGATAGGCCATGACCGGCTTGCCCAGGATGGGAATCATCGGCTTTGGCAGGTCGTAGGTCAGCGGGCGTACCCGGGTGCCTTTGCCGGCTGCAAGAATCATTGCTTTCATTTGTCTATCCTCTATTTAAGATGAAGTTTGGCGCATGCGGCATTCCCAGCGCCAGGCGGTTTCGATAATGGTGTCGAGCTGCGCGTGGCGCGGATTCCAGTCCAGCACAGCACGTGCCTTGGACGGATCGGCGACCAGCCGGGCGGGATCGCCCGCACGGCGTGGCGCGTCACGCACATCGATTCGCTGACCGCTGATGCGGCGCGCCGAATCGATCACTTCCTGCACCGAAAAGCCGGCACCGTTTCCCAGATTGAAGCAGTCGCTGTCTCCTCCATGCTGCAGCCGTTGCAATGCCAGCAAATGCGCACTGCACAGGTCCACCACATGGATGTAATCGCGGATGCAGGTGCCATCCGGCGTCGGGTAGTCGCGCCCGTACACGGCAATGTGATCGCGGTAGCCCGACGCCACTTGCAATATGAGTGGGATCAGATGGGTCTCCGGCTCGTGCCGTTCGCCCAGCTGTCCGTCCAGATCGGCACCGGCCGCGTTGAAGTAACGCAGGCAGGCGTAGCGCAGCCCGAAGGCGCGCTCGTAGTCTTCCAGAATCTGCTCGACCATCGCTTTCGAGCGTCCGTAGGGGTTCAGCGGCCGGCTTGGCTGCTTCTCGTCGATCGGCACCTGCTCCGGTTCGCCGAAGATGGCGGCGGTCGATGAAAAGATGAAGCGCTTGACCCCGTGCGCAACCATCGCGTCGAGCAGATTGAGCGTGTTCGCTACGTTGTTGCGGTAGTACTTGTCGGGAAGTGCCACCGATTCGCCCACCTGGATGAAGGAGGCGAAATGCATCACGGCGTCGAACGGCCGGCTGGTAAACACGGCGTCCAGCGCGGCGCGGTCGGCCAGGTCGGCTTCGACCAGTTCGGCACCCAGCAGCGCATCAAGGTAGCCGCCCGACAGATTGTCGAACACCACGACCTGATGATCATGCGCGCGCAGCATCTTGACCATGTGCGAACCGATATACCCTGCCCCGCCGACGACCAGCACTCTCATGATTGTCCTTTCGGGTTCGCCTGCGGCATGCGGTAGCGGTGGCAATGGGCCAGGAAGCGGATGATGTCGACCGTGTAGCGGCGCGCCAGACGCTTCGGCTCCAGGCACAGGCGGTAGAACCACTCCAGACGCAGCTTGCGCACCAGGTTCGGCGCGCGCGGCTTGTCGCCGGCCCAGAAGTCGAACAGTGCGCCAACGCCCATCACGATGCCGGCGTTGAGCGCGGCGCGGTGATTGAGAATCCAGGTTTCCTGGATCGGGTTGCCCAATGCGACCAGTACCACGTCCGGCGCGACCGCATTGATGGCGCCCACCAGATCGACCGCGCCGCGCATGCCGCCATAACCGTCGCAGCGGCCCACCACTTCTTGACCGAGCGTGTTGGTGGCAAACGCGGCGGCCTTGTCCAGCACCTCCGGCATGCCGCCCACCAGGAACAGGCGTAAGGGCCGCGGCGCCTGGCGCAGCAGGAACGGGGTGAAGTCGGTGCCATTCAAATTGGCTGGAAAGCGCGGTGCGCCAAGCAGCCGCGCGGCGATATCGAGCCCGACGCCGTCATTGACCACCAACACGCCCTCCTGGTGCATGCGCGGCAGCAGCGCCCGGCATTGCACGATCAGATTCGTATTGGCGAAGAACAGGGCCACCTTGGCGCCGCTGTCGAGCGTACCGAGCAGCCGGCGTGCAAGGCCGTCGGCGTCGATCCGCGTCACCGGAAAGCCGGCGATCGGGGTGATATTGTCTGGCACGGCGTGCATGGTCTTAGCGGCGTCCAATGGCGCTGTATTCCAGACCGTGACCACGGACGATGGCTGGCTGGTACAGATTGCGGCCATCGAAAATGACCGGGTTCTTCAGCGTCGACTTGATTTCGTCAAAGTCCGGTGCGCGGAATTCCTTCCATTCGGTGACGATCACCAGCGCGTCCGCATCGTCCAGCGCGCCAATCGGCGAGGTCGCGTACGACAGGCGCGGGTCGTCGCCAAAGATGCGGCGCGACTCGGTCATCGCGACCGGGTCGTAGGCCACGACGGTGGCGCCCATCTCCCACAGGCCTTCGATCACCACGCGGCTCGAGGCGGCGCGCATGTCGTCGGTGTTCGGCTTGAAGGCCAGGCCCCACAGCGCGAAGCGCATGCCCGACAGATCGCTGCCGAAGCGGTCGCGGATCTTGTTCAGCAGGACGCTCTTTTGCGCTTCATTCGCGTCTTCCACCGCCTGCAGCACTTTCATCCCGGCGCCATGGTCGGCACCGGTGCGCAGCAGCGCCTGCACGTCTTTCGGGAAGCAGGAACCGCCGTAGCCGCAACCCGGATACAGGAAGTGGAAACCGATGCGCGGGTCGGCGCCGATCCCGATGCGCACCTGTTCAATGTCGGCGCCCAGAATGTCGGACAGATTGGCCATTTCGTTCATGAACGAGATGCGGGTGGCCAGCATGGCGTTGGCGGCGTACTTGGTCAGTTCGGCCGAACGCACATCCATCACGATCACGCGGTCGTGGTTGCGGATGAACGGCGCGTACAGTTCGCGCATCAGCATGATCGCGCGCTCGTCGGAGGCACCGATCACGATGCGGTCCGGGCGCATGAAGTCGGCCACGGCGGCGCCCTCTTTCAGGAATTCCGGGTTCGAGACCACCGAGAAGCTGGCGTCCGCGCCGCGTTCGGCCAGCTGGGCGCGCAGCACTTCGGCCACGCGGTCGCCAGTGCCAACCGGGACAGTCGACTTGTTGACCACGACCTTGTAGCCGGTCATGTACTTGCCGATGCTGCGCGCGGCAGCGAGCACGTACTGCATGTCGGCCGAGCCGTCTTCGTCCGGCGGGGTGCCCACCGCGATGAACTGCATGGTGCCGAAGCCGACCGAGAATTCAACGTCGCTGGTAAAGCGCAGGCGGCCGGCGGCCACGTTACGGCGAATCAGTTCGAGCAGGCCTGGTTCATGGATCGGCACTTCGCCGTCGTTCAGGCAGGCGATCTTCTGTTTGTCCAGGTCCAGGCACAGGACCTGGTTCCCCATTTCGGCGAGGCAGGTGCCGGTGACCAGGCCAACGTAGCCGGTACCAATGACGGTAATTTTCATATTTTTCTTTCCAAAGGTAGTTTGGCTGGCCCGGATGGACGCAGCTTGGTGGCGTCGGCCGGGGCCGCGCCAGGGGCTTGGGGTTTGCCGAAGTCTTGCGGCAGGAACTGCAGGCGGTCCCAGGGGAATCCGTCCATGATCTTGCCTTTGGAGGTGCCCTTGAACAGCGCAGGATAGGGGTCGGCCGCGCCGCGCGCGGTCGATGATTTCGGGTTTTGCAGACGCAGCGAAATGGCGCCGGCCTTGTCCCACACGACAAAGCCGTATTTCTGGGCCGCGCGTGCAATGGTGGCGGCAACCGGATGCAGCTTCAGGCTGTCCACGTCAACGGCCGGGTCCAGACGAAAACGCAGGCCTTCCGGAATGCGATTGGCGGCGCGCTTGGGATTGAAGCCGTCGGAGCGGTGCGCCGGCCACGACTTGATGCTGAAATGCTCGGCGTCGACCAGCGCGATGCCGATCGCGTGGCGAATCTCGCCGCGCTGCAGTTCTTCAGCCGTGATCTGGCCGCCGATAAACGGCAAGCTGGTGGCGGTGGTGCCGTAATGGGCCGGGAACACGCCGTCGCTTTGCGAGGCCTTGGCCAGGCGCCCACCCCAGCAGGCTTGCCACTGGCCGTCCTGCTTGCGCGCGCGCCAGAACTCCCACACGGTGTCGCTCGAAGGCTGGTAAATCGTCATCTCGGCGTCGGTGCCGTCAGCCGGCTCGGCATACTCGGGAATTGGCACCGATTTCCATTGCGCGGCCAGTTCCTTGTCGGTGAAGCCCTTGTTCTGGCAGTTCCATTCGCTCACGTCGGTGCCCTTGACGTCGGCGCCGACCACGTACACGGGACTGGCGTACTCGCGCGTGTTCAGATTGACGTTGCCGTAATACGCCTTTTTCTGGCGCAGGAATTCCTGCACAAAGGCGGCTGACTCGGGATGCAGCGGCGCCTTGCGCGGGATCGGCGTGTACCAGAAGCTGTCGGCGGCAAACACGGCGTCGGTCGGCAGCCTGGCGCTTGCAGTGCCCGCGCACAGGGCCAGCGCGGCCAGCATGGTCAGATGGATGCCCTTCATGACGGGTCCCGCTCCGAACGTACCCATGCCACCTGCCGCTGCACCAAAAATTTGAGATACAGGGGAATTTTCACCAGCGCGTACACCGGCGCGTACGCCAGTTCACGTCCGCTCAGAATGGCGCGGCCGAAGCGCAGCCAGGCGGCCAGTACGGCCACGCCCAGCAGCAGCGGCGCGGGAAGCGCCAGTGCCCAAGGCAGCGCCGCGCCGCTCACTGCCCACACCAGCGCGCCCAGGGCGCCCAGGGCCAGCGACACCAGCACCAGCAGCGCCAGTGGCGGCACGCACATGTCGAGCGTGAGGGCAACCAGGCCGGCGTTGCGGCGGCGCAGACCTTCCAGCAGCAGACGCGGGCCGTCGCGCAGCATGATCGCCAGGTGGCCGTGCTCCCAGCGCGTGCGCTGCGATTGCAGGCCGGTGTTATTGACCGGGAACTCGCTGGTGACCAGCGCCTCGGGGCAGAACACCGGGGCCTGGCGGGCGCGCGCGAAGTCGAGGCCCAGGCGCAGGTCTTCCACCAGGTCGGCGCTGGCCAGCGCCGCGCCTTCGATCAGATCCCAGGGGAAGGCCATGCCGCTGCCCATCAGCTGGCAGGGCTGGCCCATGCGCGTCAGGCCGAGTGCGCGCGCCCGGTTCTTGACGGCCCAGGCAAATTCGGCGATGCGGGTCTTCAGGCCGGCGTTGCCCGGCGCGCGCATCATATACAGGGCTTGCACCGGCCGGTCGCTGGCGGCGCAGCGCTGCGCAAGCCGGTCCAGCGCCTGCGGCGCGAGCATGCAGTCGGCGTCCACCACGACCACCATGGCAGGTGGATTCTTGGCCAGTTCGCGCACGCCCGCGTCCAGCGCATAGCCTTTGCCGCGCTGGACCAGATCGGTACGCACCAGTACCTCGGCGCCGGCGCCGCGCGCCTGGTCGGCGGTATCGTCGCTGCAGTTGTCGGCCACCACCAGCAGGCGGTCGCCCGTCTGCAGCTGGGAACGCACCGACGCCAGCGTCGCCAGAATGCCGGCACCTTCATTATGGGCCGGCACCAGCACGGCCAGTGCAGCACGCTCGGTGGCAGCCGGCAGCACCTGCCGCCGCGCCGTCAGCGACAAACCCACTTCGAGCACGAACACCGCAACGGGCAGTGCCAGCAGCACGGCAGCCAGCACGAACAGCACCTGGGCCAGGGTCAGCAGCGCGCTCATGCTGCACGCTCCGCAGTGGCGGGCAGGCTGCTGGCAGCTTCGCTGGCAGTGTAAGCCTGCGGGCCTGCCAGGAACAGGCGGCCCAGTTTGCCGGCTTCGGTATCGATTGCGTGGCGCTCCAGCACGCGGGTGTGGGCCGCCTCGCCCATCTGGGCCAGGGTGGCAGGTGCGGTCGCCAGCACGTCTTCCAGGGCCGTCACCAGCGCGTCAACGTCGCCGGCCGGGAACAGCCAGCCTTCGCGGCCCGGGCGCACCAGTTCGGGAATGCCGGCTACGTAGGTCGACACCACCGGACGGCGCAGGGCCATCGCTTCCATGATCACCACCGGCAAGCCTTCGGCAAAACTTGGCAGCACCAGCGCGCGTGCGGCCAGGATCTCGGCGCGCACGGTGTCGCTGCCGATCCAGCCGGTGATGCGCACGTGCGCCTGCAGCGCGTGGCGTTCGATCATCGCTTCGAGTTCCGGCCGCATTTCACCGTCGCCGGCCAGCACCAGTTCAACCGGCGTTCCCTTGCGCACCAGGCGTTCGATGGCGCTCACCAGCAGCAGCTGGCCCTTTTGCTCGCACAGGCGGCCAACGCACACCAGGCGCGGCACGGCCGGCGGCAATGGCACCGCGCCGGCGTGGAAGGCAGGCTCGATGCCGCAATGGACAACCTGCACCTTTGGCCACTCCGATTGCCCGATCCAGCGGTACAACTGGCTGCGGCCAAAGGAGCTGATGGCCACCACGAAGGCGGCGCGGCGGATTTTTTCGGCCAGGTGCAAAAACTCGGGCTGGTCGAATTCTTCCGGACCGTGCACGGTAAAGCTGTACTGCGGTCCGCCCAGGGCGTGCACCAGCATGGCCACTTCAGCCGAATTGGTGCCGAAATGGGCGTGCAGATGGCGCGTGCCGGCCTGGGCCAGCCAGGGCACCACGCGGCAGGCTTCTGCCAGATAAATCATGTGGATCGGCCACGGACGCGCGGCGCGCTGGCCCATGCGCCAGGCCAGCGCCAGGCTGCGCGCAAAGCGCACGGGGGCAACGGCAATCTGGCGCAGCACGGCGCCGGCCAGACCCACTGCCCCGCCCTGCAGTACGTAGCGGGTGCGGGCCCGTTC
>DASWMN010000002.1:0-5917 GCA_036399735.1 Telluria sp.
GGCTTGGCGTACCAGGTGTGCATGCCCAGCGCGGCCACCAGCAAGATCACCAGCGCCAGCAGCCCGAACACCCACTTTGCAACACGTTTCATGCCTTATCCTTTGTGCATTTTTTCATTGGGGAAAAAGAGTAACACACGTGCAACATCAGCAGAGGGATATTGGCAGAAATTCCCGCAACATACGACAATTGGACGCTAATGTATGCATACATACGTCTATCGAGCCGCTGGCAGGGAGCTCGGCGCGGTGGCGTTTGCGCCTGCCGGGTTTCGACCTGTAGTAGCGTTGATCCAACCGCCTGGCATCGCCTGACGATACCAAATCGAATAAAATTGCGAAAAGGTTTCGCCTCCATATACTTGCGTCACTTGCTTTGTAGACGCAAGTGACACTTACGAGGAAGACCAAGATGTTGACAATTTCACGCGTGATCGCTCTGGCAGCCATGGCTTCGGCACTGAGTGGCTGTTATGTGGTGCCGCTCAACCAGTATCCTGCTTCGAATAACAATTCCGCCTTCAACAATGCACAGGGCACAGCGTTTGTGCCGATCACCGCGGTGCGTCCGCCGTTTGCCGCGCGCCTGTATCCCAGCAACGAAGCTGCCTCGCGGCTTGGCAACATCGCCGGCGTGATCAGCAATCCGGAGCGTGGGCACGGCGAATTCAGTTTCAACCTGGGCGGCGAATCGTTCATTGGCGAGGCGACCCGTGCGCCCAGCTCGACCAGGGGCTTGGCCAATGCGACCGGCAACCGTGGCGGCTATGTGCGCTGCGACTATTCGATGAGCTCGGCATCGCTGGGCACCGGCACCTGCCTGTTCTCAAGCGGCGCACAGTACAGCATGCACATCTCCCAGTAATTGCTAGCCGATAAAACTTGCCTACTGTACAATACTCCGGCCCCTAACCGTTCCCCTCCATTCATGAAAACTTGCCTGATCCTCGCTTTGATCCTTTCGCTGACTGCTTGCGCAACGAAAGAACAAAAGCGTGCCACCGATATCGCGGCCACGCCTTTGCGCGATCTTAATATTGCACCGACAGACATTCCGCGCGTCCTGCTCGAAGCGAAACTCAAGCCCTACCTGACGCCGGCCGATCAAAGCTGCGACGGCTTGCGCTCGCAAGTGAATTTGCTCGACGACGTGCTCGGGCCGGACGTGGATGCCGAAGCGGTCGAGTTGGCCAAGGGCGCCCAAGCCAAGTCGGCGCTGAGCAATGCGGCCGCCGGCGCGCTGCAAAAAACGGTGGAAGGGGCCATTCCCTTCCGTGGCTGGGTGCGCAAGTTGACGGGCGCCGAACGCCATTCGGCCGAAGCGACGGCGGCAATTTCCGCCGGGACCGCGCGGCGTGCCTTCCTCAAGGGCCTGGCGGTTGCCAAGTCGTGCGAGCAGGTGATCGTCACGCAACGATGAACGTCAGCGAACTGAAACGCTTGTGCGCCGCGTTTCCCGGCGCCAGCGAGTGCTTGTATGGTCCGCCAAGTAACATCCTGGTGTACGCGGTGGACGACAAGAAGTTTGCCTACTTCAAGACCAGCGCGCCCGAGCAATGGCGCTTCAGCCTGCGGGTCAGTCCCGACCGCTTCCTCGAACTGACCGACATGCCCGGCATCAAACCGGCCCGCTACATGGGCCGCTTTCACTGGGTGACCATCGTCGATCCCGCCAGCATGCCGCGCGACTATCTGCTCGAATTGCTGGCCTGGTCCTACGACAAGGCGCTGCAGGGATTGGGCCGGAAACGGCGCCTTGCGATTGCCGCCGGCACGTGACCGAAATCGGTTGAGCTCGATGCTGGATTGGACCATGACGAAGTCATTCCTGTCGTTAAGGAGCTCGCGATGTCCGCCCCCTATCTGGCACGGCTTGCCGCCGTGCTGCTGGTCGCAGCGCTGAGTGCCTGCGGTGGCGGTTCTTCCGCCCCCGCGCCCGTTCTTGCGCCTGCCAATGCAGACATTAGCGTGCTGATGCTTGGCAATGGCCATACCGAGGCAAACGGTCTGCCGGCCACGCTCGCGGCCATGCTGCGCGCGGGCCGGCCGGGCAAAACGGTGGTCGTGGTCAACGCCTCCGGCTTTCTGTTCCTGGACGAGCGTCTGAACGATGCCGCTTCCATGAACTTGTTTAACAGCCGCATATGGAACGCCGTCGTGCTGCAGGCGCGGCGCTACAGCAGCGATGGCATGCTCGAATACTCCACGGCCGACGCGGTGGAACTGGTACGCCGCACGCGCCAGATCCCGGCCCTGCCCGTCATGTTCCCGGAATGGCCGCGGCGCGGCATCGATGAAACCTCGCGCATTTTCAATCTGCACGTGAGCATTGCCACGCGCCAGAGCGCCTGCGTCGCCCCGATTCCCCAGGCCTTCGATCTGGCAGCGGCGCGCTATCCGGCGCTGGTGCTGCATGCGGCCGACGGCAACAATGCCGCGCCGCCCGGCTCTTTCCTGGCCGCACTGCTGCTGTACGCGACGCTGACTGGCAACTCGCCGCTGGGATTGCCGGCGCTGGACGGCATTGGCGTGGATGCGGCAACCCAGGGCAACTTGCGCGCTGTGGCCGAGGATCAGATCAAACTGCTCGCGCCCCGTCTATACTGTCCGAATGACGGCACGCTGTGAGCGTGGCTTTACCAATTTGACATGGCAGGCGCGATGAGTGTTCAGGAATTACACGGTATTACATTAGAATCTTTACTGACCCGGCTCGTGGACTACTACGGCTGGGATCAGCTCGGCAAGCGGATCGACATCAATTGCTTCATCAGCGAACCGAGCATCAAGTCGAGCCTGAAATTCCTGCGCAAAACCCCCTGGGCGCGCAAGAAAGTGGAAGAGCTGTACCTGGAGACGAAGTTCCCCAACTAAAACCGAGGACGACATGTTGAATGACGACACAGCAAACCTGAAGTCCCATCTGAAAGACCTGCGTGCCAACCTGGCCCAGACCGGCAATGTCGACGATGAATTGCAATCGCTGTTGCAGCAGCTCGACGGCGATATCCGCACGCTGCTGGAGCGCCGCACTGCCGAAGCGCAAGCCGAATCGGACCCTTACGGCCTGTCCGAGCGCACCCAGGAACTGACCGCCCGCTTCGCGGTCGAGCATCCGCGGCTGGAGCCGGCCCTGCGCGAACTGGGCCGGATGCTGGCCAATATGGGCATCTGAAGCAGGCCTGTCGCTGCCTGTTTTTGTGGCACAAACGTCACAAGTTATTGATAGTTAAGACGTTTTTATGCCGTGGCGGGGCCGGAAAATCGGTCGCAACGAATCCCTGCGACCTGTTTTCCGGTACAATACTGCCCAATGAACTCCCCAACCAACCTGTTTGCGACCGTCCCGAAACGGTCTAGCCGCGCTGCCGCTGCGCCTTTCCTTCCCATGTCGCGCGCCGAAATGGACGCTCTGGGCTGGGACCAGTGCGACGTCATCCTGGTGACGGGCGACGCCTACATCGACCATCCGAGTTTCGGCATGGCGCTGGTGGGCCGCCTGCTCGAAGCGCAAGGTTACCGGGTTGGCATCATCAGCCAGCCGGACTGGCTGTCGGCCGACGCCTTCCGCGTGCTGGGTAAGCCGCGCCTGTACTGGGGCGTTACCGCAGGCAATATGGATTCCATGGTCAACCGCTACACGGCCGACCGCAAAATCCGCTCCGACGACGCCTATACCGCCAATGGCGAGCCGAACAAGCGCCCGGACCGGACCGTCACCGTGTACGCCCAGCGTGCGCGCGAAGCTTTCCCGGACGTGCCGGTCATCATCGGCTCGATCGAAGCCTCGCTGCGCCGCATCGCCCACTACGATTACTGGTCGGACAAGGTACGGCGCTCGGTGCTGCCGGACTCCAAGGCCGACATGCTGCTGTTCGGTAATGCCGAACGCGCGCTGGTGGACCTGACCCACCGCCTCAATGCGGGCGAAGACATCAAGGACATCCGCAACCTGCGCGGCACCGCCTTCATGGTGCCGTCCGGCTGGTTGCCCGGTGAGGACTGGGGTGTGCACAATTCGAGCCGGGTCGACGTGCCGGGCAAGATCGACGCGCACCCGAATCCCTACGCCGTGGCGCAGGAAGACAAGACCGCCTGCGCCACGGAGAATGCAGGCGCGGCGCCGGAAGTGATCAAGCCGATCCGCATCATGTCGCGCGAAGAACGGCTCGCCATGGCCAAGGAAAAGCACGACAAGACCGTGGTGCGCCTGCCCGCCTACGATGTGGTCAAGGACGACCCCGTGATGTACGCGCACGCCTCGCGCGTGTTCCATCTGGAATCGAATCCCGGCAATGCGCGTGCAATGGTGCAAGCCCACGGCGAGCGCGACGTCTGGCTCAACCCGCCACCGCTGCCGCTGGCCATGGATGAAATGGACGGCGTGTACGACATGAACTACGCGCGCGCGCCGCACCCGAGCTACGGCAAGGCCAAGATCCCGGCCTGGGACATGATCCGCTTCTCGGTCAACATCATGCGCGGCTGCTTTGGCGGCTGCACCTTCTGCTCGATCACCGAGCACGAAGGACGCATCATCCAGAGCCGTTCGGAACCATCGATCCTGCGCGAGATCGAACATATCCGCGACAAGACCAAGGGCTTTACCGGCACCATCTCCGACATGGGCGGACCGACCGCGAACATGTACCGGCTGGCCTGCAAGGACAAAAAGATCGAGGAATCGTGCCGCCGCCTGTCGTGCGTGTACCCGAGCATCTGCGTCAATCTCGGCACTGACCACAGCAAGCTGATTTCGCTGTACCGCAAGGCGCGCGCCATTCCCGGCATCAAAAAGGTGCTGATCAGCTCCGGTCTGCGTTACGACCTGGCCGTGCGCTCGCCCGAGTACGTGAAAGAGCTGGTGACCCACCACGTGGGTGGCCTGCTCAAGATCGCGCCCGAGCATACCGAAGAAGGCACGCTCAACAAGATGATGAAGCCGGGCATCGGCGCCTACGACGAATTCAAGGAAATGTTTGACCGCTTCTCACTCGAAGCCGGTAAAAAACAGTATCTGATTCCCTACTTCATCGCCGCGCATCCGGGCACGACCGACGAAGACATGCTCAACCTGGCGCTGTGGCTGAAGAAAAACAACTTCAAGCTCGACCAGGTGCAGACCTTCATGCCGACCCCGATGGCCATGGCCACCACCATGTACCACTCGCGCAAGAACCCGCTGCACAAAGTGACGGCCGATTCCGAAGTGGTGGAAACGGCGCGCAGCGGCAAGGTACGCCGTTCGCACAAAGCCTTCCTGCGCTACCAGGACCCGGCCAACTGGCCGATTCTGCGCGAGACGCTGGTCAAGATGGGCCGGGGTGACCTGATCGGCAATGGCGACCGCCATCTGGTGCCGAGCTGGCAGGCCTCGGAAGACGGCGGCCTGGCAGCGGGCGAGCGCAAGCGCCAGACCTCCGGCGCGGGCACGCTCGACAAGTTTGTCGCCGCGCCCAAGCGCAAGACCGAGCGCGCGCTCGCCCCGACCCCCTTTATCGCCCCCGAATCGAAAGTGCGTCCTTCGATCCTGGCGACGATCAAGACCAAGCCCAAAGCCGCCCCGGCCGCCAAAGCCCGCCCCGGCCGCAAATAGACTGCCCTCCCACCAGGGCAGCCCCTCTGCCCCAAATATTTTTTAATCGGGGTCAGACCTCAATTCTGCAATTGTTTTTTAATTGAGGTCTGACCCCGATGTTGCCCCGTGATTCCGGCGGCAGAACGGTCCAGCCGGCCGTCAACCACCCGCTCAAGTCGTCCCCCCGCCAGGTTGACTAAAAATGTTTTTTAATCGGGGTCAGATACTGTCTTGGATGGCAAGCCCTTTATTCAGATATTGAGGATCGAAGGGCTTGCCGTTGGTTAGCACGCCGTAAATGAGATGGGCGAGCTTGTGCATGACGGCACCTACGACGGC
>DASWMN010000003.1:0-77047 GCA_036399735.1 Telluria sp.
ATTTTGACCGCATTGCTGGTGCCAACGATGACGCAATAAGTCAGCGCGATAAAGCCCCATACGCCAAGCGGGTAGCTGATGGTTTTCACGAACGGCACGATCAGGTCGGCCTTGGGCGGCAGGTCCATGGCAAAGCCGGACTGCACCCAGGCGTAGAACAATTCCCACACCTTGGCCGGGGTCGGCGCCGACACCGAGAACGCCAGATACAGCGACGCGGCGATGCCGATCAGCGACATCCAGAAGTACTTTTCGCGCGAACGCATGCCTTCCGGGTCCTGGTAGACCACCTTGCGGTAGTCGTCGGCCCAGCCGATGGCGCCAAAGCCGAGCGTGACCACCAGCACCGGCCAGATCAGACGGTTCGACAGGTCGCACCACAGCAGCGTGGCAATGGCGATCGACAGCAGAATCAGGACGCCGCCCATGGTCGGGGTGCCGTGTTTTTTCAGGTGCGTCTGCGGGCCGTCCTGACGCACGGCCTGGCCCACCTTGAGCGCGGTCAGCTTGCGGATCACCGCAGGACCGGCGCACAGGCCGATCAGCACCGCCGTGATGGTGGCGAACACCGCACGGAAGGTGATGAAGTTAAATACACGCAGGAAGCCGTAGTCCTGCTGGAAAAATTGTGCAAGCCAGAGCAGCATGTCAGTGAGCGTCCTTGGATGGGTTTTGGGATCCGAGCAGGTGCTGGACCACGCGTTCCATTTTCATGAAACGTGAGCCCTTCACCAGCACAGTTGCGTCAGAATTGCTGCCCAGTCGCGTGTCCAGTGCTGCCAATAAATCGTTCAACTGCTCGTAATGGGTTGCGCCAGCGCCTGCCATGTGGCGTGCCAGCTCGCCGGTGACCAGTACCTCGGCGATACCGCGGCTGGCCGCATAGGCGGCAATCTCTTCGTGGAACTCGCGTCCCTGGGTGCCGACTTCGCCCATGTCGCCCAGCACCAGGATGCGCGGCGCATTCGCCTGCACCAGGACATCGATGGCGGCGCGGACCGAATCCGGGTTGGCGTTGTAGGTGTCGTCGATCACGGTCGCGCCGCACACCGCGCGCTTGCGCTGCAGGCGGCCGTTCACGGGCGCGAACGATTCCAGCCCGCGCTCGATCGCTTCATCCGGCACGCCGGCAGCGGCGGCGCAGGCAATCGCGGCCAGCGCGTTGCGCACGTTGTGCAGACCGGCGGCGGCCAGGCGTACCGGGAACTGGCGCGGCGCCTTGCCGGCTTCGCGGATCACGACCAGCAGTTCGCTGCCAAAATCGCGCGCGTCATGCGCGCAGCTGACCGCGCAGACAGGGTCAAGGCCGAAGGTCAGGCTGCGGCGTGCGCCGGCCAGACCTTGCCACAGCGCTGTATACGGTTCGTCGCCGGGGAACACGGCCACGCCGTCGGCTGCCAGGCTTTCCAGCACGGCGCCGTTTTCCAGCGCCACCGCTTCCACGGTGTGCATGAATTCCTGGTGTTCGCGCTGGGCGTTGTTGACCACGGCGATGCCAGGCGCGGCGATGGCAGCCAGACGGGCGATCTCGCCCGGGTGGTTCATGCCCATCTCGATCACGGCCGACTTGTGCGACGCGCTAAGTCGCATCAGCGTCAGCGGCACGCCGATTTCATTGTTCAGGTTCCCGCGTGTGGCCAGGCGTGCTTCTTCGCCATGGGCAGCGGCCAGAATCGCGGCGATCATTTCCTTGACCGTGGTCTTGCCGTTACTGCCGGTGACACCGATCACGGGAATGTCGAACTGCCTGCGCCAGCTGTTGGCAATCTGCCCCAGCGCGGTGAGCGTGTTCGGCACCACCAGCGCCGGCAGTGCAAAGCCGGGCGGCAGCTGTTCGGCCACCACCGCGACCACGCCCTTGGCGGCGGCCTGGTCCAGGAAGTCATGGGCGTCGAAGGTCTCGCCGCGCAGCGCGACAAACAGCGCGCCGGGGCCGGCGCTGCGGCTGTCGGTGGAGACGCTGTCGAAGGCGGCGTCGGCCGTCATGCTTGCGCCGCTGACGGCCTGGGCAAGTTGTGCGAGCGTGCCGCGCATCAGTTAGTCCTCATCATGGTCGCGCGCGCGGCCAGTGCCAGCTGCGCATGGTCGGCATCGGAAAACGGCATCTTGCGCCCCTTGATTTCCTGGTAAGGCTCGTGGCCTTTGCCAGCGAGCAGAATCACATCGGTTTTGGCGGCCTGGCGCACCGCCTGCAAAATCGCAGTGGCACGGTCTTCGATGGTCTGCCAGCTTGATTCGGTGCGGCTGGCATCCATGCCGGCCACGATCTGGGCGATGATCGCGCCTGGCTCCTCGCCGCGCGGATTGTCGCTGGTGACCAGCACGTGGTTCGCGATCTGCGCAATGGCGCCCATCTGCGGACGCTTGCCCGGATCGCGGTCGCCGCCGCAGCCGAACACGCACCACAGCGCGCCGCCACGTTCCTGCGCCACCAGGCGCAAGGTGTCGAGTGTTTTTTCCAGCGCGTCCGGCGTGTGCGCATAGTCGATCACGACCATCGGCGCATCCTGGCCGCCCATCTGCTGCATGCGGCCCGGTGCCGGCGTGAGCGCTTCGATCGCGTCCAGCGCGCTGCGCAGCACCACGCCTTTGGCCAGCAGCGCGCCCAGCACGGCCAGCGCATTGCTGATATTGAATTGCCCCACCAGCCGGGTGCGTACGGCAGCGGCGCCATACGGCGACTCGAGCTGGAAGTCGGTACCGGCATGGCGGCTCTTGAGCTGCGCGGCGCGCAGGATTGCCACGCCCTCGATGTCCGGCTGGGCGGCACTGTCGCGCAGCGTGTAGCCGATCAGGGGCAGCGCGCTGCCATAGCGGGTTTGAAGATGCTTAACCAGGCGCAGGCCGGCCGGGTCGTCGAGATTGAGCACTGCTGTTTTTAATCCTGGCCATTCGAACAGCTTGGTTTTCGCTGCCTCGTAGCTTGCCATATTGCCGTGGTAATCGAGGTGGTCGCGCGTCAGGTTGGTAAACAGCGCCACGTCGAAATGCATGCCCGCAGTCCGTTCCTGGTCGAGCCCGATGGAGCTTACCTCAATCGCCAGCGTGGTGGCGCTCGCTTCGCGCAAATTGGCCAGTGTTTGCGCCAGCAATACCGCGTCCGGCGTGGTGTAGCCGGTGACGTCGAATTCGGCTTCGTCGCGTGCGCGATACACACCCACGCCCAGCGTGCCGATCACGGCTGCCGTTTCGCCCAGGCGCGCAAAGGCCTGGCCGAGCCAGACCGCGCACGAGGTCTTGCCGTTGGTGCCAGTAACGCCGACGGTGAACATGCCCGCGTCCGGCATGCCGGCCGCCGCATGGGCAATCGCGCCGGCGTGTTTTTTCAGTTCCGGCACGGCCAGATGCGGCAGCGTCCAGCTGGCATCCCATACGTAACCGGTGTCGTCGTACACGATGGCGGCGGCGCCCTGCTCGATCGCCCGGGCGATGTACGCGCGGCCGTCGCCGGCGTCACCGGGATAGGCAAAGAACACGTCGCCGCGCGCGATGCGGCGCGAATCCGAAGCGAGCTTGCCGCCGGCGCCGTTGGCGGCGATCCACTTGGCGATGCTGGTATGGTCCATTACATCACCTCCGATCCGTCATCGTCGGCGACGACGATGTGGGTGACGTCGGAATCGGGCGCCACGTTCATGGCGCGCAGCGCGTTGGACGCCACCGCTGCAAACGTCGGCGCGGCGACCTGGCCACCGAAGTGCTCGCGCGTGGTCGGCTCGTCGATCATGACGGCGATGATGAAACGCGGGTCCGACATCGGCACCATGCCGACGAACGAGCCGATGTACTTGCGCGGCATGGCGTACTTGCCGTTTTCAACCTTGTAGGCGGTGCCCGTCTTGCCACCCACGCGGTAGCCGGCAATCTGCGCCTGCTTGGCGGTGCCGTGTTCGCCGGAGACCACGCGCTCAAGCATCTCGCGCATGTCGCGCGCGGTTTTCGGCTTGATGACCTGCTGGCCTACTGGCGGCTCGGTGACTTTCTGGAACGAGAGCGGAATGATGTCGCCGTTACGCGCGAACACCATGTAGGCGCGCGCCAGCTGCAGCAGCGACACGGAAATGCCGTTCCCGTAGCTCATGGTGGCCTGCTCGATCGGGCGCCACGATTTGTACGGGCGCACACGGCCCGCTACCGCGCCCGGGAAACCGAATTTCGGCTGCTGGCCGAAGCCGACTTCCGTGAACATTTCCCACATCGACTGCGAGGGCATGCCGAGCGCGATTTTCGAGGTGCCGATATTGGACGACATTTCAATGATCTCGGCCACGCTGATCACGCCGTGCGCCTTGGTGTCGGAAATGGGCGCGCCGTTGATGACAAAACGGCCAGGGCCGGTGTCGATCTGGGTGTGCGGCGAGACGCGGCCCGTATCCATGGCCAGCGCCACGGTAAATGGCTTGAGCGTCGAGCCGGGCTCGAAGGTGTCGGTCACCACGCGGTTGCGCAGCTGCGCTCCGGTCAGCTTCTTGCGGTCGTTCGGATCGTAGGTGGGCCAGTTGGCCAGCGCCAGCACTTCGCCGGTTTTCACGTCCAGCACCACGGCGGCGCCGGCCTTGGCCTTGAATTTTTCCACCGCAGCCTTGACCTGCGAATAGGCGATGTACTGGATCTTGCTGTCGACCGACAGGGTCAGATCGCGGCCATCGTGCGGCGACTTCGACAGGCCCACGTCTTCCACGATGGCGCCGCGGCCATCCTTGATGACGCGCTTGCTGCCGGTGGCGCCCACCAGGTTTTTTTGCTGGGCCAGTTCCATGCTCTCCTGGCCAGCGTCTTCCACATTGGTAAAGCCGACCAGATGGGTCATCACTTCGCCTTGCGGGTAGAAGCGCTTGTATTCCTTGCGGGTGTCCAGACCGGCGAGCTTGAGCGCGTCGATTTTGGCGATCACGTCCATTTCCACCTGGCGTTTCAGGTAGACGAATTTGTTGTCGGAGTCGAGCTTTTTGCGCAGATCGAGTTCGCTCATCTCGAGCAAACTGGCCAGCTTGCGCAGCTTTTCCGGCGGATTGTTGAGCAGATCTTCCGGAATCGCCCACACGGCCTTGACCGGCAGCGACGAGGCCAGCACCTGGCCGTTGCGGTCCATGATCTTGCCGCGCGTGGCCGGCAGTTCGATGGTGCGCTGGTAGCGGTCCTTGCCCTTTTCGACCAGGAAGTCGTTCGATACGCCCTGCACCCACATGGCGCGCGCGCCCAGGGCGGCAAAGGCGGTGAACAGTACAAACAGCACGACGCGCGAACGCCAGGTAGGCAGGCTGACCGCCAGTACCGGGCTTTTCGAGAACGACACGCCCCTGGAGGCTGCCACCCGCGATCCATTCACGCCATTACCGCCGCGCTTCATTTTGCACCTTCCGTCAGATATTGCGTACGCGCCGGTGTCAATGGCGACATGTTCAGTTCCGTGCGCGCGATCTGTTCGATGCGCGCGTTCTTGCCCAGGGTCGACTGGTCCAGCTTGAGCTGGTCGTAATCGATTTCGAGCTGATGGGCCTGCTGATCCAGCTTGCCCTGTTCAATAAATAACTGGCGCGCTTGATAGCTCGCGTTAACAACCGACAAGCCGCAGATCACCAGCAGCGCAGCCAGCACAATGTTGAGCTTGCCGCTCATGGCGCCGTCCCCAGCCGTTCAGCAACCCGCATCACGGCCGAACGGGCGCGTGGATTCAGATTGATTTCCGCATCCGAGGGCTTCATCTTGGCCACCAGTTTCATCAGCGGCTGCGGCAGGTCGACCGCCTTGATCGGCAGACGGCGGTCCGGCTGCTCGACCTTCACCTTGCTGGCCAGGAACTGCTTGACCATGCGGTCTTCCAGCGAATGGAAACTGATGATGGCCACGCGCGCGCCGGGGGCGAGCATGGCGTAGGCTTCGCTCAGTCCTGCTTCCAGGTCCTCAAGCTCTTTATTGATGAAAATCCGGATAGCCTGAAAGGTACGGGTGGCCGGGTCCTTCCCCTTCTCCCGGGTTTTGACCGCGTTTGCCACGATACCGGCAAGCTGTCGTGTGCTTGAAATTGGTTCGACTGCCCTGCCAGCAACAATCGCCTTTGCAATCTGAAAAGCAAACCGTTCTTCCCCATAATCGCGTACCACCTTTTCCAATTGTTGTTCTGGCACCGAAGCCAGCCACTCGGCAGCCGAAACGCCGCGCGTGGTGTCCATCCGCATGTCGAGCGGCCCGTCGTTGCGGAAGCTGAAACCGCGCGCCGCGTCGTCCACCTGGGGCGAGGAAATGCCCAGGTCGAGCAGAATGCCGTCCACCTGTGCCACGCCGCGCGCGCCCAGGGCGCTGCGCATGGTGGCAAAGCTGTCGTGCACGATTTCAAAACGGGGATCATCGATCTGCGCTGCCGTGGCGATCGCCTGCAAGTCCTTGTCGAAGGCGATCAGGCGGCCTTGCGGCCCCAGCTTCGACAGGATCAGGCGGCTGTGACCACCGCGGCCGAAGGTGCCATCGATATAGATACCGTTGGCGCGCTCGCCATCCAGGCTCAGCGCGTCGACCGCCTCATCAAGCAGCACCGTTCGATGCGCAAACTCAGGCACCGCCACATTCGTCATTGGCGCGCCCTAGAAGGAGAAATTGGAAAGGACATCGGGCATGCCGCCGGCGACGGCTTGCTGCTCGTCTTCGGCCAGCTTGGCGGCGTCCCAGATTTCGAAATGGGTACCCATTCCCAGCAGCATCACGTCGCGGGTCAGGCCCACGGCATTGCGCAATTCAGGGGAAATCAGGATACGGCCGGCCGAATCGAGCTCGACATCGCATGCGTTGCCGAGGAAAATGCGCTGCCAGGCGCGAGCCGACATGGGCCAGGCAGCAATCTGGTCACGGTGCGCTTCCCAGACGGGGCGCGGGAAAAACAGCAGGCAACCGTGGGGGTGACGGGTAAGCGTGAGGCGTCCTTCGCACTGCACTGCGAGTGCGTCACGATGCTTGGCGGGTATCGACATCCTGCCTTTTGCATCGAGGTTAATTGCGGAAGCGCCTTGAAACACGTTTTACCTGGTCTAAGAGTTGGGATGAAATGCGGTGTTTTGGCGCCGGGAGCATCAAAAACCTCCCACAAAACTACACTTTTTCACACTGTCGCCCACTTTAGATGAAGCAATTACGACGGTCAAGCGGTTTCAAGCGTGCGAAATGTGAAATTTGCCAATGAAGTCAAGGACTTAGCGCACATCGTTGAAGCGAGCTCAAAAGAAAATATGCCGATAATCAGGGACTTATAAAAGACATTGAATGTGCTACCTCATCTGTACACATGTGTTTTGAGGTCTCAACAAATATTAAAAAAAATGCATTCAGTTGAGGTTATGCAACACCAAGTGTGAATTGATCATGCCTGCTGGAAAAGTACGTAACGTCCGCTAAACTGCGCCGAAAGTAAGAAAGGGCGAAACCGCTTGCGCGCTTTCGCCCTTTCCGCGGCCTGCCTGGCGCGCGCGTGCACGCGTCGCTTACATTAGTTTGCAGGCCGGAAACGCTCGAGCGCGCCCGCTGTCGGCGCCGCTGCCGCCGTACAGGACCTGATCAAACCGCCCAGGCGCGAGAGCGCCCCACTGCCTGGTTCCAGCGCGCCATGCGTTCGCGCCGCTCGTCGCTGCCAATAGCCGGCTCGAAACGGCGTTCCGCTTTCCATTGGGCCGCGATTTCTTCCTGCGAATCCCAGAACCCGGTGGCCAGGCCGGCCAGATAGGCCGCGCCCAGGGCGGTGGTTTCCGTCACCTTCGGGCGCACCACCGGTACGCCCAGCAGATCGGCTTGGAATTGCATCAGCATGTCGTTGCGCGCTGCGCCGCCGTCGGCCCGCACTTCCGCCACCGGGCAGTCGGCGTCGCCCTGCATCGCGCTGAGCAGTTCGGCGCTTTGGTAGGCGATCGCTTCGACAGCCGCGCGCGCAATATGGCCGCGGTTGGTGCCGCGCGTCATGCCCACAAGCGTGCCACGCGCATACGGATCCCAGTGCGGCGCGCCCAGCCCGACAAAGGCCGGCACCAGGAAGACGCCGCCGTTGTCGGGGACGCTCGCTGCCAGCGCTTCGACATCACTGGATTTTTCGATGATGCCCAGCCCGTCGCGCAGCCACTGCACGGTGGCGCCGCCCATAAACACGCTGCCTTCGAGTAAATAGTCGGTGCGGCCGTCGACGCGCCAGCCGACCGTGGCCAGCAGGCGGTTGTCCGATACCGGGGCGTGATTGCCGGCGTGCATCAGCATGAAGCAGCCGGTGCCATACGTATTCTTGACCATGCCGCGCTGATGGCAGGCCTGCCCGAACGTGGCCGCCTGCTGGTCGCCGGCGATCCCGGCAATGGAAATGGGCTGGCCAAACAAGGCCGCGTGGGTCTTGCCAATTTCCTCGGCACTGGAAACCACCTGCGGCAGGATGGCGGCTGGAATATTGAACAGGTCGAGCAGCGCCTGGTCCCAGCGCATCAGATGCAAATTGAACAGCATGGTGCGCGAAGCATTGCTGACGTCGGTAACGTGCTTGCCGCTCAACTTGTAGACCAGCCAGCTGTCGACGGTGCCAAAAGCCAGTGCGCCGCGCTCTGCCTTGGCGCGCGCGCCCGGCACATGTTCCAGCAGCCAGGCCAGCTTGGTAGCGGAAAAGTAGGCGTCCAGTTCCAGCCCGGTGTTGGACTGAATCAGACGCGCCTTGCCCGCCTCGCGCAGTGCGTCGCAGGCGGGCGCGGTGCGCCGGTCCTGCCAGACAATGGCGGGCGCGATCGGCACACCGGTCTTGCGGTCCCACACGACGGTCGTCTCGCGCTGGTTGGCAATGCCAATGGCCGCCACTTGGGCAGCGCTGATTTGATGGTCGTGCAAAACCTGGCGCGCCACGGCGAGCTGGCTTTCCCAGATATCGTTGGGATCGTGCTCGACCCAGCCGGGCTGGGGAAAGTGCTGGGGAAATTCCTGCTGGGCCGTGCCGCAGGGTTGACCGTGACGGTCAAACAGGATGGCGCGCGAACTGGTGGTCCCCTGGTCGAGGGCGAGAATGTATTGTTTCATCCGCGTCTCCGGCAGCCCGGGCATGCGCGCCGGGGCAAAAATCGAAAAGTGAAGCAGGCCGATAGGCCGGATTTTGTTACGGCGTCCGCCCTTGCGGGCCTTCGCTATGACAGCCATTCCTCTAGGCGCAGAATTACTCCTGCGCTCAAGCTCCCTACCCGCACGCTCCGCGAGCCGCCTCAACGCGTGCCTATTTGGGATTGCTCCAGGTGGAGGTTACCGCGTTTCACCGTAACTTAATACGCTCGTCTCTGTGGCCCTATTCCTCGCCTTGCGGCGGACGGCCATTAACCGTCACCCTGCTCTATGGAGTCCGGACCTTCCTCCCGCCAACGCATTACACGTCAGCCAGCGACTGTCTGGCCTGCTTCACGGACGCATTGTACCGCGCCGGCGCCTAGACTGGCGAAACAAGTACCCGGTCGATGCGATTGCGGTCCAGATCGACCACTTCGAACCGGAAGCCGTTCCAGTCGATGCGCTCGGAAGGCACCGGCAGGCGCCCCAGTTGGTGGAGAATCAGTCCGGCCAGGGTTTGATAGCTTTGGGCGGCCTCGTCGGGAAATGGCGTTTGCGTGCCAAGCACTTCGCGCAGGCGCTCCAGTTCCATCGCGCCATCGAGCAGCCAGCTGCCGTCTTCACGCTGCACGGCATCTTCCTCTGGCGCTTCGATGCCGGGCAAGGCACCCACCACCGCGCCCATCAGGTCGGTCAGGGTGACCAGACCGAGCAGCTGACCATGTTCGTCCACCACCAGCGCCAGCTCCGAGCGGCGTTCGCGAAACAGTTCGAGCAAGCCCATCGCGTTGGCCGTGGCCGGCACCTGCAAAGGCTGCCGCACTGCCGCGCGCAAATCGAGCGCTTCCAGGGTGCCATTACGGATGGCTTGCGCAAACAGCTCGCCGGCATCGATCACGCCCTGTATCTGCGCCGGATCGCCGTCGACGACGGGAAACCGGCTGTAAGGCTGGGCCGCGATGGTGCGCAGATTGGTGGCGCTGTCGGCCGCCAGGTCGAGGGTCTGCAGGTCCACGCGCGGCGTCATCAGGCCGCTGACGCGCTGCTGGCTAAGGCTGAGCCCGCGCCGGGCGATGTCATATTCGGTCCGGTCCAGGACGCCGGCGTCGGTGCCTTCGCGCAGCATGCCGCTGATTTCCTCGGTGGTGGGCGCGTTGTCTGTTTTGTGCTGCATGCCGAGCAAACGAATGATCAGCTCGGTGAGCGCGGCCAGCAGGCGTACCAGCGGCGTCATCAGGCGCGACAAGCGCTGCAGCGGCCGCGCCAGCAAGGCGGCCGTCGCTTCCGGGTGCTGCATGGCGATCCGCTTTGGGACCAGTTCGCCAAAGACGATGGAGGCAACGGTAATGCTGCCGATCACGACGATGAGGGCCAAAACATCCGCATACGGCTTAATTAGTGGAAAAGCTGCGAGCTGATGGCCGAGTTGCGCAGACAAGGACTTTTCGCCAAATGCGCCGTTGAAAATGCTGATCAGGGTGATCCCGATCTGTATCGTGGAAAGGAAGTCGCTGGGGCGGGCGGCAAGGTCGAGCGCCACGCGCGCACCCGCACTGCCATGCCGGGCGGACTCCTCCAGACGCAGCTTTTTGGCGGACGCGATGGCCAGTTCCGCCGTCGAGAACACGCCGTTCAGCAAAATCAGTACAAAGATGATGAGGATGTCAGTCACGAAGCGGAAACCGGGGTGGGAATCATCCAGCGTAGCCAGCGCGCCCTCACGACACTTGATGCGCGCCAAATGAACAGACCCGCCACTGATATCGAAATCGATATCAATCCTGCGAAAAATGTTATCGCAGCAAAGTGGTCCAACCACTATTTTCCAAAATACAATGCTGGCAATTCAATCAACATTAAAGGTTCAATATGAAATTACTCCCTCTGGTATCGCTGGTCGCTGCTACCCTGGCACCCGTTGCGGCACAGGCCGTCGACTGGCCGTCCGGCTATTCGAAATGCGCCGAGGAAGGCGGCAAGTGCGATGCGGGCACGGTGAAGCGGGACGTTTCCTTCGGCATCAAGAACAAATGGGTGGTCAAGTCCCTGACCGGCACCTTCGCCTGCACCACGGCCACGTTTGGCAGCGATCCGAACCCTGGCATCACCAAGAAGTGCGCGCTCGGCCCGCTGAGTACGCCAACCCCAACCCCAACCCCGACGCCAACGCCAACGCCGACGCCGACGCCGACGCCAACCCCGACGCCGACGCCAACCCCGACGCCGACGCCGACGGATCCAGCCACCCAAGCGGCGCCGAACACCGGCTGGGCCAGCCAGGCCGGCGGCACCAGGGGTGGCGCGGCGGCCGCCTCGAATGCCGTATTCCTGGTCAGCAGCGCCGTGCAATTGCAGGATGCGCTCAAGGCGCAGCCAGGCAAGCCGATCCAGATCAAGGTCTACGGCACCATTGACATGACCGGCGGCGTACCGTTCAAGAGCGTGGACGACCAGGCCGCACGCGGACGCATCAGCCTGCCATCGAACAGCACCCTGATTGGCATTGGCAGCGACGCGCGCATCGTCAACGGCGAAATCCAGATCAAGAGCGTTGACAACGTGGTGGTGCGTAACCTGACCCTGGCGGCCCCTTGCGATATTTCGCCAGTGTGGGATCCGAACGACGGCAGCGCCGGCAACTGGAATTCACGTTACGACGGCATCCTGGTGCAAGGTTCGACCCACGTCTGGATCGACCACAATACCTTCACCGATGCGCCTGTCACCGACGACAAGCTGCCAACCCAGAATGGCAAGCTCAAGCAATGCCACGACGGCGCGCTCGACATCAAAACCGCGTCCGACTACGTGACGGTGTCCAACAACGTGTTCGCGCTGCATGAGAAAAACAACCTGATCGGTTCGTCGGACAGCACCACCAGCGATGATGGCCACCTGAAGATCACCTTCCACGGCAACCATTTCCTGAACGTGGCAGAGCGTGCGCCGCGCGTGCGTTTTGGCCAGGTGCACCTGTACAACAACTACCACCAGGCCAGCCGCAGCGCCGCCGTCTACAAGCACCAGTACAGCGTGGGCGTGGGCTACAAGGCGAAAATCCTGTCGCAGCACAATGTGTATGACATCACCGGCGCCAGCGCGTGCAGCCAGGTCGTGAAAAACCCGGGTTCGAGCAGCAAGACCGGCGCCATCATCGACACCGGCTCCCTGCTCAATGGCGCAGCGCTGGGCCTGGGTGGTTCGGGCTGCAGTTTCAGCACCAGCATCGGCTGGACGCCACCGTACACGGCAGCCGTCATCGATGCCTCGAAGGTCCGTGAATCGGTGTTGCGCAACGCGGGTGCCGGCAAGCTGACGGTGCGTTAAGCGCTAATCGGGAAACCGTTCGTTGTGGACTTCGCCGAGACGCCCGAAGTAACTGAGATGGCGTCCGGCGATCCACACGATATAGCCGACACAGCCTGCCGCGCGCGACAGGCGTAGAAATTCCGGGTACTTGACCACCCCGCCCTGCGCGCCGCGTATGGCCGCCTGCAAGGCCAGCACGTCGAATGCGGCTGCCACCGGCACGCCTTCACCCGGCAAAGGCACACTGCACCAGGTGCCGCCCGCCGTGTAGTAGGTCGTGTCCTCGCGCCGGTAATCGGCGTGATACGACTCCACCCCGGCACGCGCCAGCGTGGCAATTACCTCGGGAAAGCTGACAATACCGGCGTGCGAATAGCGCGCACATTGTTCGATTGCCTGCCTGCTTGCTGGTTCCATGACGTTCTCCTTATTCTGTCGGCACTTGCCGCAGCTGCCGGTCCTGCACGATCTGCTGCATCATCCTGACCAGCGCCAGACGCTGGGCTTGGCTCAGCGAACCAAAACATGCCGCATCGTTGCGGTCTGCAATATCGGCCAGCACCGGCACCAGCGCCCGCCCGGCCGGCGTGAGCACGAGTGACTGGGCGCGCTTGTCAGCCGCACCGGGCGCGCGTGCAGCCAATCCCTTTTCCTGCAGCCGCGTGATAATTTTCGACACCGCGCCCTTGGTCATGCCCAGCGCCTGCATCAGGTCGGCCGCACCCGATCGCTCGTGACGGAACATTTCTCGCAGGGCCACCCAGTCCGATACCGACACCCCGTGTTGCTCCACCTGGCGCGCAAATTCGCCGGACACGTGGTTGGACACGAAGCGCAGCCAGAAGCCGAGATGGTCTTCCAGGGCGCTGACGGCGGCAGTTTGATCGGCGTTTTGCATAGGTTTGATTTTAGTTTCCATGGAAACCAATGGCAAGCGGATTCTGAAATTTGGTGTCGTTATTTCAAAAGCTGCAAGGAAACGCCTCGCATAGAATGATGCATACCTAACATAGAGGCAGAGACGACATGACCCACCCTTCCCGCAGTGGCGGCCAGATCCTGGTTGACGCCCTCAAGATCCACGGCGTCGACACCGCCTTCGGCGTGCCTGGCGAGAGCTACCTCGACGTCCTCGACGCCCTGCACGATTCGGACATCCGTTTCATCATCAACCGCCAGGAAGGCGGGGCCGCCTTCATGGCCGAAGCCTACGGCAAAATGACCGGCAAGCCCGGCATCTGCTTCGTTACCCGCGGTCCTGGCGCGACCAATGCCTCGATCGGGGTGCACACCGCCTACCAGGATTCGACCCCGATGATCCTGTTCATCGGCCAGGTCGGCAACGACTTCATGGACCGCGAAGCCTTCCAGGAGATCGACTACCGCCGCATGTTCGGCCAGATGGCCAAATGGGTCACGCAGATCGACCGCGCCGACCGCATTCCCGAATACCTCGCGCGCGCCTTCCAGGTCGCCACCAGCGGCCGCCCTGGTCCGGTGGTGCTGGCGCTGCCGGAAGACATGCTGATCGACCAGGCCGCCGTGGCCGACACCAAGCGCTACACCCCGGTCCAGGCCTCGCCTTCGGCAAGCCAGATCGACACCCTGCGTTCGATGCTGGCCCAGGCCAGGCGCCCGATGGTGCTGCTGGGCGGCGGCACCTGGAACGCGCAAGCCTGCGCGGACCTGCAACGCTTCGCCGAAGCCAATGCGCTGCCGGTCGGCTGCACTTTCCGCTTCCAGGATCTGCTCGACAACGCGCACCCCAACTATGTGGGTGACGTTGGCATCGGCATCAATCCGAAACTGGCCGCACGCGTGCGCGACGCCGACCTGCTGATCGCCATCGGCCCGCGCCTGGGCGAAATGACCACCGGCGGCTATTCCCTGCTCACTTCCCCGGTGCCGAAGCAGCGCCTGGTGCACTTCCATGCCGATGCGGAAGAACTGGGCAGCGTGTATCAGGCCGAACTGATGATCAACAGCGGCGCGCCGCAGGCCTGCGCCATGCTCGCCGCAATGACGCCGGTCGATTCGGGCGCCTGGAAAGCGAGCATCGCCGAAGCGAAGGCAGACCTGGCCGCGTACCAGGAGCAGCCGCCGATCTTCAAGGATGGCAAGGCGCCGCTGGACCTGTGGCAGGTGGTGCAGGCGCTGATGGCGCAAACGCCGAAGGACACCATCATCACCAACGGCGCCGGCAACTACGCGTCGTGGGCGCACCGCTTCTTCCGCTACGGCGGCATGCGCACCCAGCTCGCGCCGACCAACGGCGCCATGGGTTACGGCGTGCCGTCCGGGATCGCCGCCAAGATCATCGATCCGGCGCGCACCGTGGTCACCTTCGCCGGCGACGGCGAATACATGATGAACGGCCAGGAATTGGCCACTGCCGTGCAGTACAAGGCCGGCGTGATCATCATCGTCTTCAACAACAGCATGTTCGGCACCATCCGCATGCACCAGGAGCGCGACTATCCTGGCCGCGTGTCCGGCACCACGCTGCACAATCCGGACTTCGCGGCACTGGCCGTGGCGTACGGCGCCCATGGCGAGGTGGTCAACACCACCGCCGAATTCGCCCCGGCCCTGGAACGCGCGCTGGCGCACTCGCGCTCGAAATCGCTGCCAGCGGTAATCGAACTGCGTTACGACGGCAATCTGATTACGCCGAATGCGACGCTGGAGACGATCCGCAAAACCGCGGAGGCGGCGAAAGCGGCAAAGTAAAAGCTTGCATCGAAAGCCGCTCCAGTGAGCGGCTTTCTTTCACCGATGCGCGGTGAACACTGCGAGGCGCCATAGCACTGCGCTATGATCGCAGGCGCGATGCGTTGTCCGATCGCGACCGGAGGGACGTTCGTTAGGAAAGGGATTTCATGAACAGCAGACGGATTCTCGGCGCGGCCATTCTGTTCTGCGCTGCCACCCCCTGTCATGCGAAGCCTGCCAAGCCGCGCTGCGCGCCGCCACTTGCACCCGGCGCAATTGCGGTGGCGATCGACACAAAACCTGGCGCGTACACAATCGTCACTCCCATCCCGGCCACGGTAACGCTTGCAAACCAAAGCGCGGCACCTGTCTTGATTCCCGCGCTCATGGAACCGGAAGATTACTGGCTCCGGTTCGACATCAAAGATAAGGATGGAAAGTTGATCGCCTATTCGGGTCCCGAGATCAACGCGATGGACCAGCACAGAACCACTTTTCTACTTCCAGGCTATTCCTTCGGCAAAAAATTCGCCAACGTCGCGGCGCTTTACCCTATCGCGATCCCTGGCCGCTACACGCTACAGGCGGTCTACGGCAAATCGCCCACCCGCGATTGTGACCTGGGCGAGCATCGTTCCAACATTGTAGAACTCGTCCTTGAATGAGTCTGGCCCGGGTCCCGCCATTTTGATACGGCTGCATCCTCTCTAACTATCCCCGAAAACGTCCAGAATGCTGCGCGCAGGCGCGGTTTGCGCCGCGCTCACCAGGGCCACCGCGAGCGCATCGCGGGCAATGGTGCGTTTCATATCCAGGCGGTGAATCGCCGGCGTGATCAGGGTATCCGGCGCCGGGCCAACGACATCCACCGCATCGATCAGCCGCGCCGCGCGTGCAATCACATAGTCAAGACCACTTTGCGCCAGTGCCGCTTCGCGATCGATCACATTCTGCCGCATGCCCCGCTTGAGCAGGTTAAGCAGATGCCACACCCAGGATGGCTGGTCCGGTCCGATCACGGACAACAGAACAAACCGGGGCGGCACCGCGCGCTGTGCCGCAGCGCGAATCGCGTTCATGCAGCCGTCGAACATCAGCGTACGCACCTCCTGCCGCGATGCGAAGCGCTTGTGGATGTCCACCGTGAAGAAGACAGCGTCAAAGTCTCGGTCCAGCGCACGCGCAATCGCCGCCGCGTCCGTCACGTCGGCGGCAAACGGCTCGACAAACGCACTGGCCGCTAACGGCCGTCGGGAAATTGCGCGCACATGCTCGCCACGGCTTGCCAACAGGCGGACGATTTCGAGCCCGGTACCACTGCTCGCACCTATTACTGCAAATTTTTTCATGATGAATTTCTTATAATGAGAGATCGGTCGTTCACGCCACCTTGCGCAGCACCTGCACGACGGCGGCGTGCAGACCACGGGCGCTGGCGGCGAAGCTCGGGCTGGCGAGCGTCCATGGCGCGCCCTGCCAGTCGCTCACCACACCGCCCGCTTCCCGTACCAGCAGCGCACCGCCGACAAGGCCCGACAGTACGTTCCCGGTCTGCCAGAAGCAGTCGAGCCGTCCGGTGGCCACATGAACCAGCTGCATGGTTGAAGGCACAGCCGCCTTCACCAGCAAGGCCTGCCTGAGCATGGCGATAATCGCGTTCCCCGTAAGGTCGTGGGTGGCCGCGTCTTCGTCAGGCGTGGCTTGCCCGGTACTGACCATGGCCGCGCCCAGGTCCTGTTTGGCCGAGGTCTGGATTGGCCGGCCGTTCAGGAATGCACCGCCGCCGCGCAGCGCTGTATAGACGCGATGGGCCAAAGGCTCGTCCACCACGGTCAGCACGGCCTCGTTGTCGCGCACCAGCGTGGCGGTCACGCTCCAGTCGCCCATGCCGTGAATGTGGTTGACGTTGCCTTCGACAGGGTCAGCGACCCACCACTCACCCGGCGGCAGCGGCCCGGTCGCCTTTTCATCTTCCAGCCAACGCGCCTGCGGGCGAATCGCCAGCAGTTGCTGGCGCAGATGAAGGGCGGCCGCTTCGTCATTTGCATCGATCATCGCCATCAAAGCGGCCAAGTCCGCGGGTCTGGCATCGGGGTTGAAACGATCGAGGAGGATCCGGGCCGTGTGGTGGACCGCCTGCACGGTCTGTGCCAGCAGAGCAGCATCGTCAGAATCAGATTGGGAGATTTTCTTGAACATGTCTTGGCGTTCTGGTTGAGATGTGTTCATAATATGAGGAATCACTCACTTTCAAAACTCGCATTCATGCCGACCGCGCCGCGCAAGTCCGCCAATGCCCTCGCCCCTCGTAAACTGCCGCGTCAGGCCCGTTCTGCGGCCACCGTGCAAGCCATCCTCGAGGCGGCTGCTCACATTCTGGAAGTTGACGGCATGGCCGCTTGCACCACGAATGCGGTGGCGCTGAAGGCCGGCGTGAGTATTGGCTCGCTGTACCAGTACTTCCCGTCGCGCGACGCGATCACGAAAACGCTGATACTGGAGAAGACAACGGCTCTGCTGGAAGAAGTGGAGGCGATTTCACTGCAAGACGGTGGGCGCAGCGCGTTGGTGCAGCTGGTGGACGTGGGCATCGCGCAGCAGCTGACCCGCCCGACGCTGGCAAGGATTCTGGATGTCGAGGAACAGCGCCTCCCCATCGAAGCGGATCTGCGCAGTCACATGATGCGCTTGCATACATTTATGGCGGCGTTGCTGGCACAACCCGATTTGCCGCCGAGCGCACGTGAGCCTGACGTCGCCGCCGATATCGTGGCAATCATTCGGGGCATGGTGGATGGGGCGGGCGGCCGCGGCGAGCGCGATGTGGCGGCGCTGCGCAGACGGGTGCAGCGCGCGGTATTCGGTTATCTGGATGCGGAGCCGGCCGTCAGCATGTCGCCCGGCCAGCACATAGCGCCCTGATCACACGCCAGGCGCTGTTTTCTATCCGGGCAAAGATCGCGAAGATCGAGCTCCCCTTGGAAGCGGCTGCCGATCGTTTATTTTCCGCTCAGCAGACGCTCTTTTTGCACTTGAAATTCCGCTTCCGTGAGAAGACCCCTCTTCCGAAGTTCATCAAGTTTGATAAGTTCCGAATAAATATCCTTCCCGTCTTGTGTCCGGGTCACTCCTGTACCTGGCGGCACAACCCTGTTTTCCACGACAACGTCGGCCCGGGGAATCAATCCACCGCCTGATGCACGCGGGTCGTTCTTGTCGACCAATCGGAACTGATATTCAAAACTCGGCATATGACCAGGATAAGCGGGGGCTTCCTTCGCAGCAATCGGAATAGCGATCTTCCCCTTACTTTCGGCAAAGGCGTTTGCGCGCTGAATGACTTCCGATTTCAGGGAGCTCATCGCCTTGAAAACGCCGCCCGCGGAAGTTTGCGCAATCATGTAGCTGTCGGTGCCGATGGGGACGATTTCGCTCGTTGCGCAGGCACCGAGGCAGCCCGCGAGAAACAATGCCATTACCGAAAACTTCAAACGCACAGCCATACCGATCCCCTTGTCTCACATCGCTTCAACCGCCAATTGCAGTTGGGAAAGTATATAGGACAAAGTGTCACTAGTCATCGTCTTTGCAAACGAGGGACGCTTTCAGAGGGATGTCTTGGGGCCCCCGCCTGCGCGAGGACGATGTGTCAGCGGCGCGCGGCGCGCTTCAACCAGCGCATCAAGCCGCCCAGTAACGGCAGCTTTTCATACAGCTCCTCCGCCGCATCCCAGTAGTCGCGGTGCAGCGTAACCGCACCATCCGGCCCGAACACAATGTGCGTCGCACCCTTGATGCATTGCGGCGTGCGTGAGAAGCGCTTCATCGTGAACAAAAAATCCCATGTCAGGAACGCCTGCTCGCCTTGCAGCACCGTGCCCGTCACCACAAAGCGCGGCTGGTCGACCTGCTCGAACATGTGCTCGAAGATACCGGCAATCGCCGCATGGCCGCGAACATCATTGAACGGATCCTTGAAGCGCGCCTGCGCGCCATACACCGTAGTCAGTTCGCTCCTGAGCAAAGCGGGACTGAGGTTTTCGAAGAAATGCACCAGCCGTGCCAGCGCCAGGTCGGGTGTCATAAGCCCGTCACCTTGTGAATCAACCAGAAGTACAGGCGGTAAGGCAGCAGCCGCGCGAAACGCAGGCTGTTGGTGAAGCGTTTCGGGAAATGGATATGGAACTGGCCGCCTTCGATCCCTTCCACCATCGCCAGCGCCGCGTCTTCAGGCTTCATCAAAGCAGGCATCTTGAAGTCATTGCCGGCCGTGAGCGGGGTCTCCACGAAGCCCGGATTGATCTGATACACGGCAATGCCTTTCGGATGCAGGTCCAGGTACAGCGATTCGGTCAGGTTGATCAGCGCAGCCTTGGTCGGGCCATACACCAGCGCCTTGGGCAGCCCGCCGTAGCCAGCCACCGAAGAAACAATGCCGATTCCGCCCGCGCCCTGGCGCAGCAGCACCGGCAGCACCACGTCGAGACAGTTGAATACCCCGCGCAAATTCAGATCGATCATGTTGTTGGCGGCCGCCAGATCGAAGCTGTCGGCCCGCATTTCGTTGTAGCCTCCGGCGACCACCAGCACCAGATCGATGCCACCCCACTCGGCCATGATCTTGTCGCCGGCGGCGCCGACGCTGTCGCGGTCCGTCACATCGAGCGGCGCCACCAGCGCGCGCGGCGTGCCGGCCGTGGTGGCCAGCAGCTTGTCGATGCTGCGGGCCGAGAACGCGACGCGCGCGCCCAGGTCGACCAGCAAATGGGCGCACGCCTGCCCGATGCCGGTCGAGGCACCGATCACCCAGACCCGCTTTCCTGTCCAATCGCTGATGCGCGGGTTCATTGCGTGGCGCGTTTGGTGAACGACAGCGTCACGCTGCCCAGACTGACGCCGAACTTGCTCATTGCCGTCCGGTTCAGCATCACCTTGTCGTCAATCAGGAACATCCAGTCGTCCATGTTGACATTGACGATCTTGCCGTCCACGGGCAGCGCCAGCACATACTGCCAGCGCAGCGAATTGCCCGACACTGTGCCCTGGGCCGTGCCGACCACGTCATCCGCGGTGGCCGTAAAACGTCCCGCGCCAGTCTTCTTGAGGGTCCAGACACGCTTCTGTTTGGTGCCGTCGGCGTACACGAAGTCCTCGTCGAGCGTGCCGGTATCGCCCTGCCAGGTGCAGCGCATGACCACCACGAAGCGCTTGACGACTTCCCCGGAGCGGCCCTGGAACATGCCGTGCGCGTCCAGCGTGCCGTTGAAGTACTGCTCTACCTCGAGCCTTGGCATTTCGTTTGCATACTGTTCCGGCCGTGGCGAGGTGCACGCGGCGACCAGCGCCACGGCGGCGCCAACGGCGACAAATTTAAGTAGTTTCATGTTGTTTTTCCTTTTCCTTTAGAGTTGACGCAAGGGGGCGCGCCACAGCATGGCGGCCGCCGTCAGCTTGAGCGCGCACGGCAGCAGCGCATACGCCGCGACCAGTGCGCCCGTGCCGGCGCCCGCACCCGGTACATAGCCGAGCCATTCGAGCAGCGGCAGGGAAATCCCCGCCGCCAGCGCCAGCGTCATTTGCACACCCCAGTTCCAGACACCGAAATAAGCGGCCTCGCGCGAGCCCGAGTGACCGGCCTTGGCGATCACGCCTGCCAGCAAGGCAGGCGGCAGCGCCAGGTCGGCCCCCACAGCGAGGCCGGACAGCACGCAGATCGCGCCGAACGCCAGCGCGGCCCCCGGCGCCAGCCCGAAAGCCCACACGAACACCGCGCACGAGAGCAGCATGCCACCCACCCACGCGCGGGCTTCGCCGTAGCGCACCGCGAGCGCAACCCAGATCGGGATCGAGAGCGCGGCGGCACCGAAGTACATGATCAAAAACAGGCCGGACAAGGCAGCCAGACGCAGATGGTCGGCCGCAAAAAACAGGAACAACGTCGCCGGAATGGCCGAGGCGACACCATTGACCATCAAAACCGCAAACAGGGCGCGAAAGCGCGCCTCGCGAAACGGCATTGCCAGCTGGCGCAATACCGGCGCCGGTGCCGCGGCGCCGGTTGTGGGTGCGCGCGGCGCCCAGGCCAGCAACACCGCCGCGCCGCCCACCAGCGTCACGCAAAACGCGATGGTCAGCGCGCCGTAACCCGAGGCGCCGGTCACGCCCGCCGCCAGTACCACCCCGGCCAAACCGCACGCCTCGCGCACGCCGCTCACACGCGAACGTTCGGCCGGAGCCTGCGTCAATGCCGCACCCCAGCTCTGGTGCGCGATGGTGGCGATTCCAAAACCGAGGTAGACCAGCATCAGCGTGCCGAGGAACCAGGCCAGGGACGGCAACGCTGCCAGCAGCGGCGGATGGAACAGCGCGACAAAGCCGGCCAGCAGCAGCGGCAGTGCGATGGCGATGTAGCGCGCATACGCGCTCTGCCCTCGCCCGATCCGCCAGCCCAGCAATGGATCGATAAAGGCGGCTGCCACCCGCGCCGTCAGCAGCACGGCCCCGATCGCGGCAAGCGAGAGGCCGGCGCGCGCGGCGTAAAACTGCGGCAGATACAAATAGATCGGCAACGCGACCATCGCCAGCGGCAAGCCGAAACCGCCGTAGGCGAGCAGCATCGGCAGACTGAGTCGCTTCATCGTGGTGCCGCATCCTTCAGCAATGCGGTCCGCAAGCTCTTCGCGCTCGTTTTCGGATCCAGCCAGATCGCGAAGAAGGCGCGCGCAAATTCGGCATCAGGCACGGTAGCGAGCGGTTTGCCGTCGAGGTAGAAGCGTGCACCGGCGCCGGGCAGGAACACGCCGCTGATGTGGGTGCCTTCTCTCACGTCGGGGAAGATCTCCTTCATCCGCGCCAGCCACGCGCTGCGCTGTGCGCTGGTGCCAACACCGAGCTTTTCCATTTCATCCACGCTGGCCTGGGCGATCTTGACGCCATCGAGCTTGCGCGCATATGCCAGGTCAAGCACGAATGGCGCGTCACTCTGGTAGCCCTTGTCGCCCACCCATAATTCGGCGTCATAAATGCGCAAGCCGAACCAGGTGAAGGCGCCTTTGCCTGCCACGCGGGCCTGCTTGACGTTTTCTTGAATGTGCGCGGGAGCGGCAGCCGCGGCGCTGCCGCACAGGGCGGCCAGCATCAGTACGCAGGCGAACAGGCGGCGTCCCATCTCAGGCTTTCGTCAGAGTGAAGTGCATGACATCGGTATTACGCTCGCGGAAAGCCGCTTCGCAATAGCACAGGTAGAACTCCCAGGTGCGAATGAAGCGCTCGTCGAAGCCCTGCGCCCGCACCCCAGCCAGGTGGGCGTGGAATGCCTGGCGCCAGGCGGCCAGGGTGTCGGCGTAGTCGATGCCGAAGCGGCGGGTAGCGGTCACGGTCAGGCCATGCTCGCGCGCCATGCGCTCGAATACCGACGGCGAAGGCAGCATCCCGCCCGGGAAGATGTACTGCTGGATGAAGTCGGTCCCCTTGCGATAACGTTCGAACAATTCGTCGGCGATCACAATGGTCTGGATGCAGGCGCGCCCGCCCTGCTTCAGGTTACGCGCCAGGCATTCGAAGTAGCTTGGCCAGTAGCTTTCGCCCACGGCTTCGAACATTTCGATCGATGCGATCGCGTCGTAGCGCCCAACACTGTCGCGGTAGTCGCACAGCTGCAGGTCCGCCTGGGCCGCCAGACCGGCTTTTTCGAGCCGTTCGCGGGCGTAGGCCAGCTGCTCGGTCGACAGCGTCAGTCCCGTGACGTGCACGCCGGCGTCGCGCGCGGCCTGCTCGGCAAATCCACCCCAGCCGCAGCCGATTTCCAGCACCTGGTCGCCCGGCGCCACTTGCAGCTGCTCGATGATGGCGCGGTACTTGGCCGCTTGCGCCAGCTGCAGATTGTCGCCCGTGGCTTCAGTGTACAAAGCGCTGGAGTAGGTCATTGACGGGTCCAGCCACAGTTTGTAGAACTGATTGCCGATGTCGTAATGGGCGTGAATATTCTTGCGGCTGCCCGCCTTCGAATTGCGGTTGAGCAGATGCTTGATGCGGTACACCAGGCTACCCCACCAGCTGCCATACACCAGCTCTTCGATGGGTGCGCGGTTGCGTGCCAAAAGTGCGATCAGGCCGGTCAGGTTGTCAGTCCTCCAAGTGCCGCTGATAAAGGTCTCGGCAAAACCGATATCGCCCGAACGCAGGGCGGCGCCGAACACGTCCCAGGACTGCAGCTCCAGTGTGACCGGGGTACTGTCATCGCCAAACAGGATGACCGCGCCATCCGGGGTGATCAGGCGCAGCGCGCCGTGCTGCAGCTTGGCCAGCAGCTTGAGAATGATGCGGGCCGAAGCAGGCGCTTTGCGCGCGGCGGCGCTGGCTTGTGCGATCGAGGTAAGGGACGTCAGGGATTCGGAGCTCATCGTGTTACCTCTTGTTGGGGTGGTACGGGTTTCGAGAAAAATGGAACGCGCCGCAGCCACAGGCGCAGTGCCTGCAGATGAATGCGCAGAACGACGTTGAAGGTCATCAGCGGGTAGCAGAAAAAGGCGCGCGCCGCGCTGGTGCTGGTGATCGGCGCGGCCTGGCCGGACACGCTGGTCTGAATCAGGGCGCCATCGGCGTCGTCGTAATCGATACGGGCCACGGTCTGCTCGGCGCTGCGCATGGCGCGGCTGAAACGGAAGCGGTAGCCGCCCTGCACCTGGCAGAATGGCGACACGTGGAACACCTTGCGGGCCCGCAGTTCGCTGCCGTTGCCGATCACCGCGCCGGTGTCGAGCAGGTAGAAATGGCGTTCGCCGAAGGTGTTGCGCACATCACACAGGACCGCGCGCAAGGCGCCGTCGGCACGGTGGCAGAACCAGAACGAGACAGGATTAAAAACAAAGCCCAGCACGCGCGGCATGGCCTGCAGCCACAGCTCGCCGTCTGCGTCTTCCACGCCTTCGCGCCTGAGCAGGGCGTCAATCCAGTCCGTCAGTGGCTGCTTGCCGTCGCCGTGGTCGGCATCGACAAACGACAGCAGATTGAAGCGGTTACGCGAAAACAGCGCGCAGCCAAAGCCCGCCATGCCCATGCTGCGCAGCGGCAGCCGCAGGTAATAGCTGGAATAGGCGAACGCATTGCGCACCGGACGCAGGCGCGTGTGGCGCACCTGGCCGAAGCACAGCTGCGGCGTGTCAGGCTGCTGCATGAGCCTGCGCCTCCATCACGCGCCCGATCGCCGCCGCAACCGACAGACCGGATTTGAGTCCATCCTCGTGGAAGCCATAGCCGGTCCAGGCGCCGGCGAACCAGGTGTTCTGCCCGCCCTGGAACGATGCCAGCTGCGCTTGCGCTGCCACGGCGCCCTCGTCGAACACGGGATGGGCGTAATCGAAACTGGCCAGCACGTGCTTCGGATCTGGTTCGTCGATCGGATTGAGCGAAACGATGACCGGCGTTTTGCATGGCAGCGGCTGCAGCATGTTGAGCAGGTAGTGCACGCACACCTGCGGCGTGGGCGCGGCATTGCTCTGGTAGTTCCAGGCCGACCAGGCGGCGCGCTTTTTCGGCAGGCAGCTCGCGTCGGTGTGCAGCACCGCGCGGTTGGGCTGATAGCGCACCGCTTCGAGCACCGCGCGTTCTTCGGCGCGCGCGTCGCGCAGCAGCGCCAGCGACTGATCGCTGTGGCAGGCCAGCACCACGTGGTCGTAATAATCGGCGCCCAGCGCCGTCGCAACACGCACCGAGCGGGCCCCGCCGCCTTCCATGCGGGTCACGGCGGTGACGGCCGTGCTGAGTTTTTTGCCGGGAATGGCGGCCAGCAGGCGGTTGACGTAATTGCGCGAACCGCCGCGCACCGTGCGCCACTGCGGCCGGTCGCTCACTTGCAGCAGGCCGTGGTTATGACAGAAGCGGATGAAGGTCGCCACCGGGAACGCCAGCATCTGGTCGGACGGGCAGGACCAGATACAGGCGGCCATCGGCAGCAGGTACCAGGTGCGGAACTGCTCGCTGTAGTGTTCGCGCTCGAGGAATTCGCCCAGAGAGATGGACGGCATCACCCCGCCCACTGCCAGCGCGCTGGCCTGCTGGTTGAAACGCAGGATGTCGCGCACCATGCGCAGAAAGCGCGGGCGCAGCAGATTGCCGCGCTGGGCGAACACGGTGTTCAGGTTGCTGCCAGCCCATTCCAGCCAGCGCGCGCCCGGCTCCTTACCGAGGGGCAGCTTGACCGAGAACGACATGTCGCTCGGCGCCGTGTCCACGCCCAGTTCCGCAAACAGGGCGATCAGGTTCGGGTAGGTACGGTCGTTGAACACCAGAAAACCGGTATCGACCCCAAAGGTCGTCCCGTCCAGGTTGACGTCGACCGTATTGCTGTGGCCACCGAAATAGTCGCCCGCTTCGTACAGGCTCACTTCCGCCCCGCCCTGGACAAGGCGGTACGCACACGAGAGGCCGGAGATGCCGGCACCAATGACAGCTATTTTCATCGTTTCACCACATTTCTATGTTTTGTCTAGGACAAATGCTTTACAAGTTGCATAATCCGGGAAATAATTACTTCTGTCAACGATTTGTCCATGACAAACAAAAGATCTTGGTATTTATACGAAGCAATGAAGCAGTCGGATTCAACAATGTGCGGATTTATTGCTACGCGGAAATACGACGACCCGTGGCATGATTTCGCCTATGGGAACCTGCTGTCCATGAACCTGACATATCGAGTAGTAGGAAAACCATGAGTAACGATTACAATGCCCCCACTGTCCTGAACAAACGAGTGGATTCGACCATGATTACCGAACAGACCGATGCGCCTCTCAGCAGCATCAGCGATGTCGAGCGCGATACCGGCGTGCCGAAAGAGACGCTGCGGGTATGGGAGCGCCGTTATGCGTTTCCGCAGCCGGAGCGCGACGAAAACGGCGAGCGTCAATACCCGGCTGCCCAGGTCCAGCGCCTGCGCCTGGTCAAGCGCCTGCTCGACCATGGCTACCGGCCCGGCAAGATCATGCATCTCGATTCAGACGCGCTGGGGGATCTGGCGTCCAAGACCGGGACCGATCCGCACGCGCCTAGCGCGGACGACCCCGAACTGCGCCATTGCCTTGCGCTCATCAAGAACCACAAGATCAGCGAACTGCGCCAGCGCATGGCCCAGGCCCTGCTGCAAATGGGCCTGCAGCGCTTTGTGACCGAACTGGTCGCACCGCTGACCACCCTGGTGGGCGACACCTGGGCCGCCGGCGACCTGGCGGTGTTCGAAGAGCACCTGTTCGCGGAAATGCTGCAAAGCCTGATGCGCAACGCGATTTTTTCAGCCAACCAGCAGATCGGTCTGGCGGCAGCGGCCCCGCGCATCCTGCTGACCACGGTGCCGCAGGAGCGTCATGGCCTGGGCCTGCTGATGGCCGAAGCCCTGTTCGCGATGGAGGGGGCGCATTGCGTATCATTAGGCGTACAGACACCGCTCAACGACATCGTCGACGCCGCCCGCGTGCAAAAAGCCGACATCGTCGCCCTCTCCTTCTCGAGCGTGATGTCGCCGCGCGCCGCAGTCGACAATGTGACCGAATTGCAGGCACGGCTGGGTGAAGCGACCCAGGTCTGGGCCGGCGGCAGCTGCGCCGCGCTGGCCCGGCGCCACCTTGGCCCCCAGCGGGTGCTTGACCTGAACGATATTTCCGGGGCGGTGGCGCGCTGGCGTGCCCAGCACGCGGCAGCGGCGACTTAGCCGTACGGTCGGATTGGCGCCCTGCTCTGTTAAAATACGCGCCATCCGATTGATCGTGTCCGGCGCCGCCGGGCAATGCACGCTGCGCCCTCCAACAGACACCAATGTTTAGTTTTTTCAAGAAAAAACCACCCGCACCCGAGATTCCGCCACCCACGCCGCCGGCGCCACCTGTGGTTCAGGCACCGGCCCCGGTGCCGACGCCGGCGCCGGCTGCGCCAGTCCCGCCGGCAGCGCCCGCTTATGTGGCGCCGCCCGCGCCCGCGTTTGTGCCGCCCCCGGCGCCCGCCCCCGAGCCTGCGCCCTTGATCGAAGAAACCGCTGAGCGCCCGGTCTCGGCCGCGGAACAGAAAAAGTCCTGGATGGCGCGTCTGAAGGCAGGCCTGTCGAAAACATCGAGCAATCTGTCGCTGCTGTTTGTGGGCGCCAAGATCGATGAAGACCTGTACGAAGAACTCGAAGCGGCGCTGCTGATGTCCGACGCCGGCATGGACGCCACCCAGTTCCTGCTTGACGGCCTGCGCCGCAAGGTCAAGGAAGACAAGCTGCTCGACGCCGCTGCCGTCAAGGGCGCCCTCAAGGTGCTGATGACCGACCTGCTGCGTCCGCTTGAAAAACCGCTTGAACTGGGCCGCCACGCGCCGCTGGTGATGATGATCGCGGGCGTGAACGGCGCCGGCAAGACCACCACCATCGGCAAGCTGGCCAAGCACATGCAGAAATTCCGCCAGTCGGTGCTGCTGGCCGCCGGCGACACCTTCCGCGCCGCCGCGCGCGAGCAATTGATGGTCTGGGGCCAGCGCAACAACGTCACCGTGATTGCCCAGGAATCGGGCGACCCGGCTGCGGTCGCCTTTGACGCGGTGCAGTCCGGCAAAGCGCGCAAGACCGATGTCGTCATGGTCGATACCGCCGGCCGTCTGCCGACCCAGTTGCACCTGATGGAAGAACTGAAAAAGATCAAGCGCGTGATCGGCAAGGGCATGGACGATGCGCCGCACGAAGTGCTGCTGGTCATCGACGGCAATACCGGACAGAACGCCCTGGCCCAGGTCAAGGCCTTCGACGACGCCCTGCAGCTGACCGGCCTGGTGATCACCAAGCTCGATGGCACGGCCAAGGGCGGCGTGATTGCCGCCATCGCCCGCACCCGTCCGGTGCCGGTGTACTTCATTGGCGTGGGCGAAAAAATCGAGGACCTGCAGCCGTTCAACGCGGAAGAATTCGTCGAAGCACTGCTTGGATAAGGCCCCATGATCGAATTCAAATTTGTGTCGAAGCAGTATTCGCCAGACGCGATCGCCCTGCGCGAAGTCTCGCTCACCATTAACAAGGGCGAACTGGTGTATCTGGCAGGCCCGTCCGGCGCCGGCAAATCGACCCTGCTGAAGATGATCGCTGCAGTCGAACGCCCGACCTCCGGCAATGTGCTGGTCAACGGCACCGACATCGGCCAGCTCAAAAACGCCAGCGTGCCTTACCTGCGCCGCAATATGGGCCTGATCTTCCAGCAGCAGCGCCTGCTGACCGACCGCTCCATTCTGGCCAACGTGATGCTGCCGCTGATGGTGACCGGCGCCTCCAAGGGCGAGGCCGAAATGCGCGCGCGCGCCGCGCTGGGCCGGGTCGGCCTGGAAGAACGTTCCCAGGCACGCCCGCTCGAACTGTCCGGCGGCGAACAGCAGCGCGTGGCCATTGCCCGCGCCATCGTGAACCGCCCGCAAATCATCCTGGCGGACGAGCCAACGGCCAATCTGGACCGCGCCAGCGCCATGAAAGTCATCGACGCCCTGCGCGCCTTCCACGCCGCCGGCGTTACCTGCATGATTTCCACCCACGACGAACAAGTTCTCGACCGCGCAGGCCGCGTCATCATCCTCGACCGCGGCCAGGTCATGGCAGGTGCAGCATGAAGAGCTGGCTGCGCCAACACCGCTACGCCATCGGCGCCGCCCTGGGCAACCTGGCCAAGGCGCCGGGCAGCTTCCTGTTCAATGTGATCGTGGTCGCCATCGCCCTCACGCTCCCCTTCGCCGGCCTGACGTTGCTCGACAATGTGCGGCCCATGTCGCAGCAATTGTCGGTCGACCCGGAAATCAGCCTGTTTACCACCCCGGCCACCACGCGCGACGATGCGCTGGCGATGGAAAACAGTATCCGCGCCATTCTCAAGGGAACCGAGCCGAGCATCGTTTTCGTCCCGCGCGAAAAGGCACTGGCCACTCTGAAAGCCAAGAGCGGCCTGTCCGACGTGCTTGACACGCTGGGCGACAATCCGCTGCCCGATGGTTACGTCATGAAGCTCAAAGCGCTGAACAGCGCAGCCGACGGCGGCAATGTGGACGCGCTGGCCACCCAGCTGCGCGCGCTGCCCGGCGTCGATACGGTGCAGGTTGACTCAGCCTGGGTCAAGCGTCTGGAAGCCCTGTTGGGTGTGTTGAGACTGGCCCTGCTGCTGCTGGCCGGTACGCTGGGCATGGTCGTGATTGCCGTGGTTTTCAATACCGTGCGCCTGCAGGTACTGACCCAGCGCGAGGAAATCACCGTCAGCAAACTCCTGGGCGCGACCGACAACTTCATCCATCGCCCCTTCTATTACACTGGCGCCCTGCTCGGGCTGGCCGCCGGCGCGGTCGCGCTGGGCGTGGTGGCGCTGGCCTTGCGGCCGCTGAACCAGGCAATCGCCGAGTTTGCCCGTCTTTACGCGTCCGAATTCCAGCTGGTACCGCTCGATCCGCTGGCGATCACCGGGCTGCTGGCCATCAGCGCCGCGCTGGGTCTGGTTGGCGCCCTGCTTTCCGTCCAACGTCACCTGTCGCGCCTGAATTAATGCGCCTGTTTGTTCGCGTACGCCTGTCAGCGTGCGTGAACGAACAGAGATCGGCATGGTCCAAGCGTAATCTGCAACACATCCCCCACTGCTCGTAAGCGGCTTGATATTGCTCAATCGTGCTCGCCGATCGTGCACTAGAGTAAGGAATGCTTTCTAATAAATTGCTTTCCGACCAACAAAAAAACCCTATCAGGGTGATTAATTCCGTCGATTGGCACTCCTCGCTAGAGAGTGCTAATATATGTCATCGCATGGCGGGGTAATAACACATTCCACCGCCGGGCGCACCGCAGCACCGACACTCTACGAGGAAACACATGACTACGTTGTCCGCACAATCCGCTTTGGTCCCCGCAGCCGCCAGCCGCGCGCTGGGACTTGGCTTTACTGGCAACCTTGGCAATATTGACGCCTACATTTCGGCTGTCAACCGCCTGCCAATGCTGTCGCACGACGAAGAAATCTCCCTCGCCAAACGCTTGCAGGAAAACAATGACCTGGCCGCCGCGCAGGAGCTGGTGCTGTCGCACCTGCGCCTGGTGGTGTCGATTGCGCGCGGCTACCTTGGCTATGGCCTGCCGCACGCCGATCTGATCCAGGAAGGCAATATCGGCCTGATGAAAGCAGTCAAGCGTTTCGACCCGAACCAGGGCGTACGCCTGGTGTCGTACGCGATGCACTGGATCAAAGCCGAGATGCACGAGTACATCCTGAAAAACTGGCGCCTGGTCAAGGTCGCCACGACCAAGGCACAGCGCAAGCTGTTCTTCAACCTGCGCAGCAACAAGCAGGGCCTGGACGCGATGACGCCAACCCAGATCGACGCCCTGGCCAAGCTGCTGGACGTCAAGCGCGAAGAAGTGATCGAGATGGAAACCCGTCTGTCCGGCCGCGATATCGCGCTGGAGGCGCCGACCGACGACGAAGACGACAAGTTCTCGCCGATTGCCTATCTGTCGTCGGACCTGTCCGAGCCGACCAAGGTGCTGGAAGCGGAACAGGTCACGCGCCTGCAGTCCGAAGGGCTGGAGTCGGCGCTGGGCAAGCTCGATCCCCGTTCGCGCCGCATCGTGGAAGCACGCTGGCTGGCCAATGATGATGGTTCCGGCGCCACGCTGCACACGCTGGCAGAAGAATTCGGCGTGTCGGCCGAGCGTATTCGCCAGATCGAAGCGGCCGCATTGAAAAAAATGAAGGGTGCGCTGGCTGCTTACATGTAAGCCGGACATGCTTTGCTCACGGCCCGGACGCTTGCGTCGCGGGCCGTTTTTGTTTGCCTTGTCGTAGCTTGTTGGCGTCCCCATGCATCCATACCTGCTCGCACCTCTCCTTCTGCTCGCCACCACCAGCGCCTGCGCCCACGGCGGCGGCATCTGGGTTGGCGCCACCGTCGGCCTGTGCCTGGCGCAGGACGCCAGCTACGCCACCCTCCCCGGCGGCAAATTCTGGATGCAGGACGAAAGCATGCCGCGCTTTATCGCCTCGCTCCCACCCGAGCTGCGCAGCTGCCTGACAACGAACAAGGCGGCCACCGCCCCCCTGTGCCGCGCGCTGCTGACACCCGAGCCGAACACCATCACCAATGCGCAGTACAAACAGTTAGAACTGGAGTACCGGAAGCAGATCGAACTGTTCCAGAACATGAATTGCGGACACGCGCCGAGATAAGTAGCGCGTCGGAACTGCCCAGTTTGCTATGATCGAAACTTACCTGCTTTCATGGAGTCAGTTTTGATGAAAAGAACGCTTGCCATCCTCGCACCGGTCTGCCTGATCGCCGCCTGCGCCGTTTCTCCCGCCAGTACCGGCGGCCCGCTCCATACCACCGTTACCCTCGCCCCCACCGCCAGCACCGCGGTCGGCAGCGCCACCCTGCGCTACGACGCCGTCAACGACAGCCGCTGCCCGCCCGATGTGCAGTGCATCCAGGCCGGCGAGATCAGCTACCAGTTCACACTGAAGGGCGCCGGGGGCGACGAATCGTTCGCCCTCACCCGCGCCAAGCCCAGCTACGAGGCCAGCAAGAATGCCGGCGTGCGCGTCGAGCTGGGCCAGGCTGCCGAGCCGCCGCGGGTCGCTGCCAGCGCCCCGGTTCCGGCCCACCCCGTCACTATCACCATCACAAAAAAATAAGAAGGACCCGCCATGTCCCGCAAGCTGCCGCGTCACCTGAGCCTGACCCTGTGCGTCCTGCTCGTTTTCCCGTCCGCCTTTGCCAAGACCCCGCTTGCCACCGGGCGCGGCGGCGCCGTCGCCACCATCAGCGACCAGGCCTCGCACGCCGCCCTGGGCATCCTGAACAAGGGTGGCAATGCGATCGATGCGGCGGTGGCCGCCGCCGCCACGCTGGGCGTGACCGACCCCTACAGCTGCGGCATCGGCGGCGGCGGTTTCATGGTGATTTATCTGGCCAAGGAAAAACGCGTGATCACCATCGATCACCGCGAAATGGCGCCGGCCTCGAGCACGACCACCATGTTCCAGGAAAACGGCAAGGACCTCGAGCTCGAAACGGCGCTGGCCAGCGGCGCGGCAGTCGGCGTGCCCGGCACCGTGCGTGGCTGGCACGAGGCGCTCAGCCGCTACGGCACCATGTCCTTCAAACAGGTGCTGGCGCCGGCGATCGAGGTGGCCAACAAGGGCTTCCCCGTCACCGAACATTTTCGCCAAATGACGGTTGAAAATGAGAAGAAATTTCAAGCCTTCACCAGCAGCAGCGCGCTCTATTTAAAGGATGGCAAAGCGCTCCCGGTGGGGACCGTGATCCGCAATTCCGGCATGGCGCGCGCCTACCAGGAAATCAGCGACAAAGGCCAGAAGGCGTTTTACAGCGGCCCCATGGCGCGTGCGATTGTGGCAGCCGTCAACCAGCCGCCGGTGGCGCCGGGCGTGCGCATCCGCGCAGGCAATATGACCCTGGCCGATCTGGCCAACTACGAGGCGCGCATTCGCCAGCCGGTGCGCAGCACCTACCGCGGCTACGACGTGGTTGGCATGCCCTTACCGAGCAGTGGCGGCGTGGCGGTCGCAGAAGCGCTTAACATCCTGGAAGCGTACGACCTGAAAGCGATGCCGCGCACCAGCGCCGAGCACCTGTATCTGGAAGCGAGCCGGCTCGCCTTCGCCGACCGCAATGCCTATCTGGCCGATCCGGAGTATGCCGAAGCGCCGGTCGCCGGCCTGCTGAGCAAGGACTATGCGGTGCGGCGCCGCGCCCAGATCAGCGCCACGCGCGCGGGCGGCAAGGTGGCGGCAGGCGATCCCTACCCATTCCAGAGCGACCCCAGCGTGCCGCAGCGCCCGCAGCCGTCACGCATGATGGCCGAGAATGCGCACACCACCCATCTGGCGCTGTCGGACAAAGAAGGCAATATCGTCTCGTACACGTTCACCATTGAAGCCTGGGGAGGCAGCGGCATCGTGGTGCCGGGCTACGGCTTCCTGCTCAATAACGAGATGACCGATTTCGACTTCAGCGGCAGCAATCCGAATCTGCCGGAACCGGGCAAGCGCCCGCGCAGCAGCATGTCGCCGACCATCGTGTTCAAGGGCGGCAAGCCGGCGTTCACGTTGGGCAGCCCGGGCGGCGCCACCATCATCACGACGGTGCTGCAGACCATTGTCAATCACCTCGACTTTGGCATGCCGATGGATGCGGCCATCAATGCGCCGCGCCTGAGCCAGCGCGACGATGTGACCACCGATATCGAGCCGGGCTTCGATGGTACTTTGCAGTCGCAGGGCCTGGAAAAGCTGGGCCACAAGTGGACCGCCAAGCCCGAGGAAATCGGCGCCGCGAATGCCATCGTGTTCAACGCCGATGGCACGGTGACGGCCGTGAGCGAGGGCAAACGGCACGGGGTGGGCAGCGCGCTGGTGCAAAAACCGGCACGCTGATCACTCAGTGCATGCGGCCGGCCGGGAACGCGACCGCGCCGCGCTGCATGCGGCGCCAGCGCACGCTGAGGAAGGCCAGCGACGTGCCTGTCATCAGCGCCAGCGCTACAAGCCATATGGCGTTGTCGGCGCGCAGGACGATGCCCAGCGCAGCGATCAGCAGCATCCACCCCACCAGCAAGACAGTCGGCCAGGTCGGACCCTGCGGCTTGCGCGCAAAATCGTCAAGGGCCGTCCCGACGCCGGCCAGCAGCCCCGCGGACACGACAGCCATGATGCGCCATTGCCCGCTATTGGCATCCCATTGCCAGAGCAACAGCATGACCAGGGCTAGAGTGGCCACCCACTCGCGCAGACAGATTTCCACAATGCGCCGGCCCAGGACCTGATTGAACTGCCGCCCGCCAGGCAGGCCGGGCACCAGGCGCAACACAGCCTGTTCATTGGGCGTGCTGCGGATGCTCAAGGGGACACGCGCCCAGCAGATCAGCATGCCCGCGATGATGCCACCGGTGACCGGCTGGCCCACTGCCCTGATCGCGTCCTCCACTGGCAGCCCCAGTACCACCATCAGCGGACGAACACACAGCAGCAGCGCCGCCCACCCGGCCATCACGCCAAGCAAATGGAAACGGTGGTTGCGCGGCCCCACGCCGTGCAGCAGCATGTCGGCGGGACGCGCACTGCGGCGCAGATCGCGCGCCAGTACCCGGGCGAACAAGCTGTTCCTGCCTGCATTGCCACGGGTGAATCTGTCCCATTCCGCCAGATCGAGCATGGCCACCAGGCGGCGCTGCTTGTAGCGCATATCCCAGTGACGCTCTCCCGCGGCCGGAAACGCGTGCCACAAGGCCCAGGCCGCATAACCCAGACAGGCCAGCGTCAGCAGGGCCAGGACCGCGGGCCGCTGCAGATGGGCCGCCAAGCCATCGGACACCGACGCAAAAACATACAGCAAGCCCACTGCCGTGAAGACGACGGAACCATCCTCGCGGCCGGCCAGCGTCAGCCCGAGGCTCGAAATTGCCAGCCCCAGCAAGGGCAGCAGCAGCGCGCCATCCGGATGGCCATACGCCAGTGGCAGCATCAGCGTCATGGTTGCCAGCCAGCCGGCAATCACCGCCTGGCGGACGGCGCGGTTCAGACCAGGCACGAGGCGCGCGTTGGCTGGCGAATTCTGCCGCGCCGCGCCGCTGATAAACGCGGCCCACCACCAGGCGGCCGTGAACGCCAGCACGGCGCCACCGAGCTGACAGCCCGTGCGGAACCCGTCCGGACCGATCAGCCATCCCGCCGCAAAGAACACCAGCGCGATCATCAGGAACAGCGCCGACACCCAGAACAGGCTGCGTGCGCTTTCGCCATCCAGGGCGGCCCGGCCCACGCGCGGCCAATGCATCACGGGCGCGCTCATTTGGTCACCTCGACAAACAGGTCTTCCAGACTCATGGTCTCGATGCGCAGCGCGCGCTCGCGCGCGGCCAATGCTTCAAGCGCGGCACCAGCCCCGCACGTGACAACTTCGGTGATGCCGTCGCGTCTGGCGTGGCGCCGCAGCTCGCCCTCGACCGCCACGCTGTCAAGCAGCACGCTTGGCCCGGTCACGCGGCGCGACTTTTCCAGCAGACCGTCAAGGTCGCCCTGCAGCGCGATCTTGCCGTCTTTGAGGAAGGCCAGGTCGAGCGCGACCCGCTCCAGATCGGACAGAATGTGGGTCGAAAACAGTACCGTCGTATCGCGTTCAATGACACCGTCAACCAGTTCGCGCAGGAAGTCGCGGCGCCCGACCGGGTCAAGGGCAGAAACCGGCTCGTCGAGTACCAGCAAGTCCGGATCATGGGCCAGCGCCCGGATAATCGACAGGCGCTGCTTCTCGCCACCGGACAGCTTGCTGATAGGGCGCTCGCATTTGAGCTGGTCGAATCCCCAGCGCGCCAACAGCGCCGCCACCTTGCCATCGTTCCAGCGCGGGTACAGGGCCTTGAAATAGGCCAGCAACTGCAGCGGCGACATCCAACCGAACAGATCGGCCTCCTGCGGCACATAGCCGATACGGGCCCGCGCTTCAGGCGACAAATTGGCCACGTCTTCGCCAAAGATGCGCACGCTGCCGGCATCGGTTTCGCGCAGTCCCAGCAGGCACTCGAACAGGGTCGATATGCCACTGCCGTTGCGCCCGAGCAGACCGACTACCTGCCCGCGACGGATCTGCCAGTTGAGCTCACCGAGCACGCGCTGGTGGCCGTAATACTTGTCGATGCTGCTGATGTCGATGATCGGTGCGCTCATGGCTTGGCTTTCAAAATGTCTTTAAAAAGGGCGAGGACGGTGTCGGGATCGAGTTCGAGCTGGCGCGCTTCGAGCGCCGCGCGCGCCAGGGTGGGCCGCAGCAGCTCGGCGCGGCTGGCCACGCTGTGCGCCGTTTTGGGGGCCTCGGACACGACCATGCCGAGGCCGCGCCTGCGCGTCAGTGCCCCTTCCATCTCGAGCAGGCCGTAGGCCTTGGAGACGGTCATGGGGTTCAGCGCCAGGGCCTGGGCGATCTCGCGCACCGAGGGCATGGCGTCGCCGGGGGCGAGCTGGCCGCCGGCGATCAGGCGCCGGGCCTGCTCCACCAGCTGGCGGTAGATCGGCTCGGCGGAGCCGGTGGCGATGGAAAACAGATTGGGTGGGTGCGTGGTCATGCGCTCTCGCTAACGTATACGTATATTAATTAAGTAATACAGTATACGTGAGCAAATACGCAGTCAAGCGATTTTTGGAAAAAGGGAGAACGACAAGAGGCGGCAACACCCCGAACGCCGGTACGCTCGGGGCATCGCCTGGTAAAGCGATTACAGGTGTGGAATGATCTGCGACATCAGGTCGTCGAAGGTGCGGCCATTGCCGTTTTCGCCGATCGCGTGCATTTTCCATTCATTGTTGTGACGGTACAGCTTGGCCATGATCTGGGCCGTGTGCGAACCTTGCACCGACAGATCGTACTTGGCCACTTCCTTGTTGTTGGACGTGTTGACGATGCGGCAGAAGGCATTCTGCACCTGGGCGAAGCTCTGGCCCGTGAAGCTGTTCACGGTAAACACCAGCGACTTGACGTTGGACGGTACATTGGCCAGGTCGACAATGATCTGCTCGTCGTCGCCGTCGCCGGCGCCGGTGCGGTTGTCGCCGGTGTGGACGATGCTGCCGTCACGGCTTTTCAGCTGGCGGAACCAGACGATATCGACCGGCTTGTTGGCGTCGTCGAACATGACGCAGGACGCGTCCAGGTCGATGGTTTCGGTCTTGCCGCCAAAACCGAAGATGCCCTTGGTTTTGACTGCGTCCCAGCCCAGACCCATGGTGATTTTGGTGAGGGTGCCGCCCGCTTCTTTATCGAGCGAGATCTTCTGGCCTTTTTGCAGATTGACTGACATTTTGACTCCTTATTTTTCGGAATTAGCGGCCCGAGGCCTGCTGGATTACCCAAGCACGAAACGATTCGCGGTTGCGTGAACACACATACACTTTGCCATTGCCGGAGAACTTGAGCACCATCCCCTCGCCGCTGGTCTGGCTGTTGATCAGGTTGCCGATGAAGCCCCCGCTCTGGCCCGTCGTGATCGAAATTTCGTAGCGCAGCGCGCTATCCCAGCACACCACGTGCGAATTGTCGATCGTGATGTCCTTGCCTGCGGTGACTTCCAGCTCCGACATCGAGCCGAAGCCCGACACCACAACCTGGCCGTTGCCGCTGGTTTCAGTGACGAAGAAGCCGCCGCTGTTGGCGAACAGCGCATTGCCCAGGCTTTGCGTACGCACCTTCAGCTCCACCTTGGAACTGGCGGCGACAAACGCGCCGTCGCTGAGCATGTACTGGCGCTGGCCGACATCGACCACCTGCATCGCACCAGGCAGCGTGGGCGACAGCAGGCAATCGCCGCCGTCGCGCACTGCTTCAATGTGCTGCTGGAAGAACGATTCGCCATTGGCGAAGCGGCGCATCAACGCCGCGCCGAAGCCGCCGCGCATCTGACCTTTCAGGTCGAGACCGGACTCCATCATCACCATCGCACCGGACTCGCAGTAGATGGTTTCGCCGCGCGTCATGGACACGTGGAGGAACGGATCGACGTCCCCGGTTACGGTAAACACTGGCATGGGAAAACTCCTTTAGTTGCGCGGCCCGCGCACACTGCGCGGGCCGCAACACAATTACACGTTGACGCCGTAATTCTTGGCCAGCGGTCCCAGGCCGCCCTTGAAGCCCTGGCCGATGGCCTTGAACTTCCAGTCGGTGCCGGCCCGGTAGACTTCACCGAAGATCATGGCCGCTTCCGTCGAGCCGTCTTCCGACAGGTCGAAGCGGGCGATCTCGGCGTTGCCGCTGGCGTTGACGCAACGAACGAAAGCCTTCGATACCATGCCGAAGTTCTGGCGGCGTGCTTCAGCGTCGTGGATGGTGACGGCGAAGATCACTTTCTCGACATCGGCAGGCACTTTAGTCAGATCGATGGTGACGGTTTCGTCGTCGCCGTCGCCGGCGCCGGTGGTGTTGTCACCGGAGTGGACAACCGAACCGTCGGTCGATTTGAGGTTATTGTAGAACACGAAGTCGGCATCGGAGCGAACTTTGCCTTCGGCATTGACGAGGAAGACCGCGCCATCCAGGTCGAAGCCGGCACCGTCGGTGGCGCGCGTGTCCCAGCCGAGGCCGACGATCATTTTCGACAAGCCAGGTGCTTCTTTGCTCAGGTTGACGTTGCCGCCTTTTTGCAGACTGATAGCCATAGTATGTTTCTCCAGTTAAATGTACGAGTTTTTCTTCAATGAACACCGGGTCTTGCAAAACGCAGCGAACTGGTGTTCTTCCGTTCGCCGCGACTTTCTTTTAAGCGGTCAGCAGCTTCGCTTGATTCCTGTGCCGCACCGAGGACCACAGCGAGGCCACGATGAAGGCCACGCCAATCAGGCCGGTGAAGATTTCCGGAATATGGAACTTCATACTGGCCAGCATAATCAGGGCCAGGATACCAATCGCATAGTGCGCGCCGTGCTCCAGGTAGACATATTCATCGAGCGTGCCCTGCCTGACCAAAAACACCGTCATCGAACGCCCGAACATGGCACCGATCGCCAGGCCCAGCATGATGATGACCACGTCGTTGGTAATTGCAAAGGCGCCGATCACACCATCGAAGCTGAAGGACGCGTCCAGCACTTCCAGGTACAGGAAGCCGGCAATACCACCGCGCTTGACCATGTCGCCCACGTTGCCGTCCGCTTCTTCCGAGCCTTCTAGCAGGCCGGACAGCATGTCCACGCCAACATAAATCATGATGCCCCACAGACCGGACAGCAGCACCACCAGTTTCTGGCCTTCTTCCACCAGGCCCATGCTCGCCATCAGCGCGCCCAGGGCGATCATCACCGAGATCGAGGACACCTTGCCCAGCGCACCGAGCTTGGCTTCCACGTTGCCCAGCCAATGCATTTCCTTCTCATCGTCCAGCAGGAAGTTCAGGAACACCAGCAGCAGGAACATACCGCCAAAGGCTGCCACTTCCGCGTGGTGGTTGGTCAGGTGGGTCGAGAACGCTTTCGGATCGGACAGCGCCAGGTTCCACACCTCGCCCATGCCCAGATCGGCGGCCACGGCCACAATCACCAGCGGGAACACCAGGCGCATACCGAACACGGCAATGATGATGCCCACGCCCAGGAACAGCTTTTGCCAGAATTCGTCCCAAGTCTTGAGGACCGATGCATTGACCACCGCGTTATCGAACGACAGCGACACTTCCATCACCGCCAGAATGGCGGCAATACCGAGCGCCGTCAGCGCCGCGGCCGCCGGCGCGTTGCCGCCGTGCGTATAGCCCCACCAGGCGGCCAGGCCCAGGCAGATCACCGTGACGATGATGGACCACTTGAAATGCTTCATATTCTATTTCTCCCTTGTTATTAATCAAATACCGTGGGACACAGTGTAGCCCTTGCGAATAAATTTAAAAATAGGAGATAATGAGAGAATTACTTCGGAAAAACAGAACTATGAAGAACACCGGCATGAATTTCCGACACCTGTATTACTTCTGGGTAGTGGCCAAAGAAGGCGGCATCACGCGCGCCGCCACCCGCCTGGGCCTGGCAGTGCAGACCATCAGCACCCAGCTGGCGCTGCTTGAGCAGCAGGTCGGCAAGTCGCTGTTCATGCCCCAAGGCAGGACGCTGGTGCTGACCGAGGCGGGGCGTCTGGCCATGGCGTATGCCGACCAGATCTTTCTGCTGGGCGAACAGTTGCAGGAAGCCCTGGGCGCGGCCGACAGCAAACGCACCCGGCTGACTGTTGGCATTTCCGACTCGCTGCCCAAGCTGACCGCCTTCCGCCTGCTCGAAGCGACCATGCACCTGACCAACCCGGTGCACCTGGTGTGTTTTGAAGACCAGTTCGACGCCCTGCTGGCCGACCTGGCCCTGCACAAGCTGGACGTGGTGCTGACCGACCGCGCGGTGCGCTCCGGCACCACTTTGCGCGTGTTCAGCCACATGCTGTTCGAGAGCGCGACCATTGTGGCGGGCGCGCCGGCCCTGGCTGCGGTATATACAGAAGGCTTCCCCGGCAGTCTGGACGATGCCCCCTTCCTGCTGCCGACCCGCAACAATGCCCTGCGCGGGCGCATTGACGAATGGTTCGAACTGCACCATGTGCGCCCGGACGTGGTGGGTGAGTTCGAGGACAACGCTCTGCTCAACACCTTCGGACGACGCGGCGCTGGCCTGTTCTTCGCCCCGGCGGCGCTGGCCGGCGATATCCAGGAGCAGTTCGGCGCCTTGCTGGTGGGCCAGGTGCCCCAGGTGCGCGAACAGGTATTTGCCATTTCGAACGAGCGCAAGATCAAGCATCCGGCAGTCGAGGCAATACTTTCCGCGGTGCACGAGGGTGTCTTCAGCAGTCCATGAACGGTACAATGCCCCTTCCGGCCTCAACGGCCAACCCGGGAACCATCTTTTTTTTATGCATAATGCCTTATTAGTTCTGCTCGCCCTGTTTCTGGTCGTGCTGAATGGCTTCTTCGTCGCTGCCGAGTTCGGCATCGTCACCCTCCGTAAAACCCGCGTGCGCGCCATTGCCAAAAGCCAGGGCGTACGTGGCCGCGTGCTCGGCAAGGTCCACGGCCAGCTCGACGCCTACCTGTCCGCCTGCCAGCTCGGCATCACGCTCGCCTCGCTGGGCCTGGGCTGGGTGGGGGAACCGGCGTTTGCCGGCCTGATCGAGCCCGCCTTTGCGCTGCTTGGCGTGACCTCGCAAGCGGTCGTGCACTCGGTCTCCTTCGTGGTGGCGTTCAGCGTGATCTCCTTCCTGCACATCGTGGTGGGCGAACTGGCGCCGAAATCGCTGGCGATCCGCAATCCCGAAGTGGTGGGCCTGTGGACGGCCCCGGCGCTGTACGTGTTTTACTGGACCATGTATCCCGCCATCTACCTGCTGAACGGCAGCGCGAATGCCGTGCTGCGCCTTGCGGGCCTGTCGGGCAAGGGCGGGCACGACGCGCACTATTCGACCGACGAGCTCAAGCTGATTTTGCGGACCAGCCAGCCGGGCGAAAAATTCACCCGTGACGAGCGCCACATCCTGGCGCAGTCGCTCGACTTCTCGCAGCTGTCGGTGGCCGATCTGATGCGTCCGATCAATGAAGTGATTTCCCTGCATGCCGACAAATCGCTGGAAGACAACCTGCAGACGGTGGTGCGCAACCGCTTCAGCCGCTACCCGTATTTCGATGCGAATGGCGAAGACGTGCTGGGCGTGATCCACCTGAAGGATCTGTTCTTCGCCCAGCAGGCAGGCAAGAAAATTACTGACCTGACGTCCTACCTGCGGCCGGTGGAAACCATGTCCGCGCGCACGCCGGCGCAGACCATGTTCCGACGTTTTCGCGATGGCGCACCGCACTTCGCGCTGATCGGCGAAAAAGGCAAGCGGCCAGTGGGCTTTATCACGCTGGACAATCTGCTGGGCGCTATGGTGGGTGAAATCCGCGACGAATTCCGGCTCAACGAAAACGACTGGCTGCGTCAGCCGGACGGGACCCTGATCGGGAAAGCCAGTTTGCCGATCTTCTCGCTCGAGCGGATTCTGGGGCGCGACATCGACAATGAAACGCTGGGGCTGGACGAAGTGGAATCGGTGGGCGGCCTGATCATGGTCAAGCTGGGCGACATCCCGAAGCAGGGTCAAAAGATTGAATTCCCCTACTTCGACATCGTCGTCAAAAAAATGAACGGTCCCCGCATCGTGCTGGTGAAAGTCATCCCCCAAACCACCCGCGCCGGCGACCCCGACGACCACGACTAACCCCACCCGGGGTCAGACCGAATGTTTTTTAATCGGGGTCAGACCTCAATTGTGCAAGTTTCTGGTGTCGCTAGAGGCATGCAATTTGCCTTTTGTCGCGCAATCACGCCGAATGCGCCGCTTCGCGGGGCGCGCCAACACAAAAAAGTTTCAGAATTGAGGTCTGACCCCGATTAAAAAACTTTTGGTCTGGTTGTGGGGAAACAATCAGGTGGCGGTGACGGTGGCCGGTTCGACGCCGGTCCATTCGCGCATCAGCGAGTAGCCCACTGCCAGCAGCACCGGGCCGATGAACAGGCCGACAAAGCCGAAAGCGAGAACGCCGCCCAGCACGCCGAGCAGCACCAGCAGGAACGGCAGGCTGCTGCCGCGGCTGATCAGCATGGGCTTGACGACGTTGTCGACGCCGCTGATCAAGACCAGCCCCCACACCAGCATGAACACGGCCCAGCCGGTCTGGCCCTGGTTGAACAGCCAGATCGCGGCGCCGCCCCAGATAAGGGGCGGGCCCACCGGCACCAGCGACATGACGAAGGTGGCAAAGCCCAGCAGCAGCACGCCGGGCACGCCGGCAATCGCAAAGCCGAGCGCGGCGACCAGCGCCTGCGCCAGGGCCGTACCGAGCAAGCCGTACATCACGCCGCGCACGGTATGGCTGACGGTGCTGGCGATGCGCGGCGCGGAAGCGCCGATGATGCGCTCCATCGCCACCCGGATCGCCCCCAGCAGCGCATGACCGTCGCGGTACAGGAAGAAGCTGACGAACGCCGCCAGACTCATTTGCGCCACGCCCGCCCCCAGCAGGATGCCGCCATCGAGCACGTAATGGCGCGCCGGCTCGAGCATGCGCTTGGCCAGTTCCATCATCTGTTCACGGCTCGATACCAGCTCGCGTATGTATTTGTCGGCCGATTCGCCCACCAGCGGCAGTTGCCGCAGCCAGGCAGGCGGCTCGACATGGCCGCTGTCGACGGCGATTTTCAGTTGATCGTAGATGCGGCCGACGTCGTCGGCCAGGTTGTAGGCGACCAGGGCGATCGGCAGGATCACCACCAGCAACAGCGACAATGTGAGCGTCAGCGCCGCGATGGTGCGCCGCCCTTTCATGCGCGCAAGCAGGAGCAGGTACAGCGGCCAGGAGGAAATGACGACGGCGGCGGCGAACAGAATCGCCGCCAGGAAGGGGCGCAGCACGTACAGGCAGCCAATCCCCAGCAGGGTGATGGCGGCGATCGAGGCCAGGTTCTTGCCGCTGCGGGGTTCCATGCGCACCTTCAGGTGGTTGTTGTCACCCTAGTTTAACAACCGTTCGATATCTTGTGTGATCTGTTGCGCGGTGGCCGTGTCGCGCACGTACAGGCGGATCTTGCCGCTGGGGTCGAACACGAAGCTGGCGGCGGTATGGTCCATGCTGTAATTGCCCGCCGTGCCGCCCGCCGCCTTGGCGTAGAACACCTTGAATTCGCGCGCCACGGTGGCGGTCGCCGCCGCGTCGCCATACAGGCCGATAAAGGAGGGATCGAAGGCCGGCACGTATTGCGCCAGCAGTTCCTGGGTGTCGCGCTCGGGATCGATGGTCACGAACAGCACTTGCAGACGCTCGGCCTTGCTACCGAGCGCGGCGCGCACCTGGGCCATTTTGGTCATGGTGGTCGGGCACACGTCCGGACACTGGGTAAAGCCGAAGAACAGGAACACGACCTTGCCCTTGAAGTCGGCCAGGGTCCGTGGCTTGCCGGTGTGGTCAGTCAGGGCGAAGTTGCTGGCGTACGGCGCGCCGGTGATGTCGACCCCGTTGAAGGGCACCGGGGCGGCGGCCATTTTCTCGCAACCGGCCAGCAGCAGCGCAAAGACACACAGAGCGAGCAGTTTTTTCATCTTAGAATTTGAAGTAGTGGTCGACCAGCAGCGCGGCAAACAGCAGCGACAGGTAGATGATGGACCAGGTGAAGGCCTTGCGCGCGATCAGGTCCGAGTAATGCTTGTAGACGCGCCAGCCGTGCCACAGGAAGACGGCGTTGAGCGCGATCGCCGCGACCAGGTAAATCAGGCCGCTCATGCGCACCGCGTACGGCAGCAAGGTGGTGGCCGCCAGCGCGATCGAGTACAGCCACACGTGGAAACCGGTGAAGTTCATGCCGTGCGTGACCGGCAGCATCGGCAGCCCGGAACGGGCATAGTCGTCGCGCCGGTACATGGCCAGGGCCCAGAAATGCGGCGGCGTCCACAGGAAAATGATCAGCACCAGCAGCCAGGCCTGCATCGGCACTTCGTTGGCAATCGCGGCCCAGCCCAGCGCCGGCGGCATCGCGCCCGACAGGCCGCCGATGACGATGTTCTGCGGCGTGGCAGGCTTGAGAATCATGGTGTAAATGACAGCGTAGCCGACGAAGGTGATGAAGGTCAGCCACATGGTGAGCGGGTTGACCAGCGCGTACAGCACCCACATGCCGGCCCCGCCGATGATGGCCGAGAAAGCGATGGTCTGGCTCTTGGTCAGTTCGCCGCTGGCGGTGGCACGGCGCGCGGTGCGTGCCATGCGCGCGTCGATCTCGGCTTCGACGATGCAGTTGACGGCAAAGGCGGCGCCGGCCAGCAGCCAGATGCCGATGGTGCCGAACAGGACCTTCTGCATGTCCGGCAAGCCGGGGGCGGCCAGGAACATGCCGATCACGGCGCAGAACACTGCCAGCTGGGTGACCCGCGGTTTGGTCAGCGCCCAGTACTGGGCGGCGCGGTTGCTCGGTTTTTGTGTTGCAGTCTGGGTTGTCATTGTTCTGGTCTTGCTTGCGCCAACGCGCTGAAACGAATCTTGGTCTGGTAGTTTAACATGGTCACCAGCACCACCAGCAGGGCGGCGCCGGCGTTGTGCAGCACGGCAATGGCCAGCGGGAAGTCGAAATACACGGTGGCGATGCCGGTGCCCGCCTGCAGCGCAAGCACGATGGCGATCCGGCGCGCAGCCTTGCCCAGGGTCGGGACCGAGCAGGCACGCCAGGCGGTCAGGCCCAGCACGATCAGCACGACGTAGGCAAAGTTGCGGTGCACCCAGTGGATCGCGGTGAGGGCCGAGAACGGCAGGTAGTGGCCGGCGGCAGTCTTGCCCAGTTCTCGCCACAGCGTGAAACCGTGTTCGAAGTCGAGCGCCGGTATCAGTTCGCCGTTGCACAAGGGGAAGCCGGTGCAAGCCAGGGTCGCATAATTGGTGCTGACCCAGCCACCGAGCGCAATCTGAACGAACAGCACCAGAGCAGCGCCGCGCGCCAGCAGGCGCAGACTGCCGCCCTTCGCATCGGCGGGCGCCGGTGTGCTCTTGAGCACGGCATCCTGGCGCGCGCCCAGCCAGCACAGCATCGCCAGCAGGCACATGGCCAGCAGCAAGTGGATGGTCACGATCACCGGTTGCAGCTTGAGCGTCACGGTCCAGGCGCCAAACGCGCCCTGCACGCACACCGCCAGCAAGGTGGCAGTTGGCAGACCAGGCCGGAATTCGGCGCGGCGGTGCTTGCGCCACTGGATCCAGGCGGTGGCCGTGAGCGCCACGCACAGGCAACCGACACCCATCGCCAGGTAGCGGTGGATCATTTCGATCCAGGCCTTGACCACGGTGACCGGCCCGCTTGGCAGCAGCGCTTCGGCAGCGCTGATCTGTTCATGCGCCAGGAAGGGATTGGCCATGCCGTAGCAGCCGGGCCAGTCCGGGCAGCCCAGACCGGAATCGGTCAGGCGCGTGAACGCGCCAAAGACAATCAGGTCAAAGGTGAGGAAGGCGGTCAGCCAGACCAGTTTGCGGAACTTGTTCGGGTCCGACGACATCCAAACCATGGCCAGCGGCACGCTTGCCGCCAGCAGCCCGGTAATGGCCAGCTGCGCGAAGTGAGGCAACTGCATGTGTCAGCCGATCGCCGAGGCTTTGAGCAGCTTGCCCAGGTCTTTCGACACTTTTTTCGGGTCCGCCTCTTTCGGGAAGCGCATCATCAGGTTGCCCAGCGGGTCGATCACATACATGTGGTCGCTCAGCTTGCCGCCCTGCTCGACCGGCAGCCAGTTGCCCAGCGATTCAGGCTTCAGGCGCAAGATGCGGGTGCCGTCGATCCACTTCATCAGTTCAATACTGAGCGGGGTGTCGTCCGGCACCAGCCAGACCCGTTCGATCCGCTCCATGCCCTTGCCCTGCATCAGGCGCAGCTGGCGCATAGCGATCAGCTGGTCGGTGCATTGCTTGTCGCAGCTGCCAGGCGCCACCTGGAGCAAAATCCATTTGCCCTTCCAGGCCTCCAGTGCGGCCGGTTTGCCGTCCAGCTCGCTTACGGCCAGGGCGGGCATCGGATGCGTGCGCGGGTCGATCAGCTCGCCGTAATTGGTGCGCCCTGCCGGCTTGATCACGTAATAGGTCAGATACGAAAAGATCAGCGGCGAAGCGCACACGGCCAGAACGGCCAGCAACTTCCAGCGGCCACGCGCCTGGGTCGAGCTTGAATTAGTTTGTTCCACGTCGAAATCCTGTAATCACGAAAAAGAGCAGCGCCATCACCGCCAGCGCGTACCATTGAAAGGCATATCCCTGGTGCTTTTCGACACCCAGCGCGGGCGCCGGCCAGTCACGCACCAGTTTTTCTCCGGCCACTGCCGGGCCGGTCTGTTCGATAAAGAAAGGCTGCACCTGCAGCTTGCTGGCAGCGGCAAATTGCGCCGGTTCCAGGTTTTGCAGGATCGCGCGCGGGGCCACCGGCGCCGCCTGGCCCAGCTGCATGACCTTGCCCATGGCGGCGCGCGCAATGCCGGTCACGATCACGGTGCCGCGCGGGGTCTCGAATTCGGGCAAACGGTCGTGCTCGCCAGTGTAGCGCGGCAGCCAGCCGCGTGCGACCAGCACATGGGTATCCGAGCCGGCGATCTTGAACGGCATCAGCAGGTAGAAGCCGACCTTTCCCTGCTGGGGACGGTTGTCGAGGAACAGCGGCCACTCGGCCACGAATTCGCCCGCCACCTGCACGCTGCGAAATTCCATCTGGGCCGGGTCCTGGCGTTGCGGCGTGAGCACCAGCGGCGCCTGCGCCGCGCGCGCGCTCATCTGTTGCTGCAATGCGATCTTGGTGGCGGCGCGCCGGTCCTGCCACTGGCCCAGCGCCACCCCGAGCGCGACCAGCAGCACGGTCGCCACGAAGGGGATGGTCCGAAACCGGAAGCCGATACGCATTACAATGGAGCCTTATTCAAATTGTCCGGGTTCACCATGAAAATCCTCGTCGCCCTCGCCTTTCTGATGATCATCGGCAGCCTGGGCTCAGCCCTGTTCTTCCTGATGCGCGACAAGGGCAAGAGCAATCGTACCGTGCATGCGCTGGCGCTGCGCGTGGGCCTGTCGATCACCCTGTTCCTGCTCTTGCTGGGCGCCCACTACATGGGCTGGATCCAGCCGACCGGCATCCACTGACGCCAAACCGTTCCGCCAAAAAACCGGGGACAGGCCCACCGCTGTGGTGGTCTGTCCCCGGTTTTTTTATATTGATAAGGAGGGTCTGCGCCCTCCCTTGCTTACAGCCAGTAGACGACGACGTACAGACCGAGCCAGACGACGTCGACGAAGTGCCAGTACCAGGCAGCGCCTTCGAAACCGAAGTGATTCTCAGGCGTGAAGTGGCCCTTCATGACACGGTACAGTACCACCGACAGCATGATCGCGCCCATGGTCACGTGGAAGCCGTGGAAACCGGTCAGCATGAAGAAGGTCGAACCGTAGATGCCCGAGGTCAGCTTCAGGTTCAGTTCGCTGTAAGCGTGCATGTATTCGTAGACCTGGAAGCCCATGAAGGTTGCGCCCAGCAGCACGGTGGCGAACAGCCAGAAGGCGGTCTTGGCACGGTGGCCGGCGCGCAGCGCGTGGTGCGAAATGGTCAGCGTCACGCCCGACAGCAGCAGCAGCGCAGTGTTAATGGTTGGGATCGGGAACGGACCCATCTTGGTATAGGCGTCGATGGTGCCGGCCGGGCTTTCGCCCCACTGTGCGCCAAAATCAGGCCAGATGATCTTGTGATCCAGGTCGCCCAGCCACGGCAGGCTGATGGTGCGTGCATAGAACAGCGCGCCGAAGAAGGCACCGAAGAACATGACTTCCGAGAAAATGAACCAGCTCATCGACCAGCGGAACGACAGGTCGATGCTCTTGCCGTACTTGCCCGACTCGGATTCGCCGATGGCGTCGCCGAACCAGAAGTAGAGCACGGTCAGGGTCGCCAGAATGCCGACGATATTGAGCGCAGGGCCCCAGGCGGCGCCATTGACCCAGCCCGACGCACCAACCATGGTGAGCAGCAGCGAGAGACCAGCGGCCATCGGCCATTTGGACGGACCCGGCACGAAATAGTGCGGTGCGGCGTGTGGTGAACTCATCTTCATCTCCTAAATCAAACTTTGTATGCGGTGAATTTGGTAATACTAATTTGTTTCGTACTCTTACTGTGCGACGGCAATCCGCACCAGCGTCACCAGCACGCCGATAAACAGGGCCAGGCCGATCAGCGCCGCAATGATCAGGTGTACCGGGTTCAGACTGGCTGAATCCTTCTCGTAATCGCTGCGCTTGCGCACCCCGAAAAACGACCAGAACACCGCTTTCATGGTCGCGCCGAATGATGCCTTGCGTCCGCCTGCCTTGTCCTCATCCATTGCCGCCATCCTTATCGGGCCGCAGTCTGGGTCCCTGCAATCTCAAAAAACGTGTACGACAGCGTGATCGTTTTCACTTCACGCGGCACGGCCGGGTCGATGTAGAACACCACCGGCATCTGCCGCGCTTCGTTCGGGCCCAGCGTCTGCTGCTTGAAGCAGAAGCACTCGACCTTCTTAAAATGCGGCGTGGCCGACTGCGGCGCGTAACTCGGAATGGCCTGCGCCTGCACCGTCCGCGCCTGGGTATTGACCACTTCGTACATGACCGTGGTCAGCTCGCCAGGATGCACGGTGACGTTACGCGTGGTCGGGCGGAAACGCCACGGACCCTGCGCATTGCCATCGAGTTCCACCACGATGCTGCGCGACTTGTCGACCTGCGTGTTCTTGCTGTCGTAGGTCGCCATGCCCTCTTGCGTCGTCAGCACGTTAATGCCGAGCACTTCACACATCTGCTTGTAGACCGGCACCAGCGCGTAGCCAAAACCGAACATGAGCACGGCAATGACACACAGCTTGCCCAGCATTTGGCGGTTGAGCGTCAGGCGCCCTGAAGGTTCGCTTGCCACGTTATAGCCATATCCGTTTGATGAACACCATGGCAAAAAAGAAGACCGCAATCGCGCCGATCAACAGGCCGGTTTTTGCATTGTTCGGTTTCTTCGGTTCAGACATGATTTCTGCTTGCCAGTTCAATGGCCCGCACGCAAGCGTACGGGCCGGGTTGCATTACTTGACCGTCGGTGGCACTTCGAAGGTGTGGAACGGGGCCGGGCTCGGCACGGTCCATTCCAGGCCTTCCGCGCCATCCCATGGCTTGTCGGCAGCTTTTGCACCGCCACGGATGGTTGGCAGTACCACGAAGAACAGGAAGTACGCTTGCGACAGACCGAAACCGAAGGCGCCGATAGTGGCGATGGCATTGAAGTCGGTGAACTGCGCAGGGTAATCCGCGTAGCGGCGTGGCATACCGGCCAGACCCAGGAAGTGCATCGGGAAGAAGGTAATGTTGAAGGTGATCAACGATGCCCAGAAGTGAACCTTGCCGCGGAATTCGCTGTACATGTGGCCAGTCCACTTTGGCGACCAGTAGTAGAAGCCGGCGAACAGGGCAAACAGGGAACCTGCCACCAGCACGTAGTGGAAGTGCGCCACCACGTAGTAGGTATCCTGCAGCTGGATGTCGATCGGGGTCACAGCCAGGATCAGGCCGGTGAAGCCGCCCATGGTGAACACAAAGATGAAGCCCACCGAGAACAGCATCGGGGTTTCAAAGGTCATCGAACCCTTCCACATCGTGGCGATCCAGTTGAACACTTTCACGCCGGTCGGTACCGCGATCAGCATGGTGGCGTACATGAAGAACAGCTGGCTGGTCACTGGCATGCCGGTGGTGAACATGTGGTGGGCCCAGACGATGAACGACAGAATCGCAATCGACGCGGTGGCGTAGACCATCGATGCGTAGCCGAACAGTGGCTTGCGGGCAAACGCTGGCAGGATCTGCGAGACGATGCCGAAGGCCGGCAGAATCATGATGTACACCTCGGGGTGGCCGAAGAACCAGAAGATGTGCTGGTACATGACCGGGTCGCCGCCGCCGGCAGCGTTAAAGAACGAGGTGCCGAAGTGACGGTCGGTCAGGGTCATGGTGATGGCGCCGGCTAGTACTGGCATCACGGCGATCAGCAGGTAGGCGGTGATCAGCCAGGTCCAGCAGAACATCGGCATTTTCATCAGGGTCATGCCAGGGGCGCGCATGTTCAGGATGGTGACGATGATGTTGATCGAACCCATGATCGACGAGGCGCCCATCAGGTGCATCGCGAAAATACCCATGTCCATGCCAGGGCCCATCTGGGTCGACAGTGGCGCATACAGGGTCCAGCCGGCCGCAGTGGCGCCGCCAGGGACGAAGAACGAGCCGGCCAGCAGCAGCGCTGCCGGTGGCAGCAGCCAGAACGAGAAGTTGTTCATGCGCGCGAACGCCATGTCGGAAGCGCCCACTTGCAGCGGGATCATCCAGTTGGCGAAGCCGACGAAGGCCGGCATGATGGCGCCGAACACCATCACCAGACCGTGCATGGTGGTCAGCTGGTTGAAGAACTCAGGCTGGAAGAATTGCAGGCCAGGCTGGAACAGTTCCGAACGGATCATCAGTGCCAGCACGCCGCCGGACAACAGCATGATCAGGGAGAACCACAGGTACAGGGTACCGATATCCTTGTGGTTGGTGGCAAACAGCCAGCGCCCCAAACCGTGTGGATGATCGTGGGCGTGGTCGTCGTGACCGTGTGCGTGATCTAAAGTCGTTGTGCTCATAGTATGTACTCCCGATTACTTGCGTGCAGCCAGAATTTCGGCTGGTTGAACGATGTTTTCTGCAGCTTTGTTCGACCAGCTGTTGCGGGTGTAGGTGATCACCGCAGCAATATCCGAATCCGACAGTTGCTTCCATGCTGGCATTTCCGAAGGGAACTTGCCGCTCTTCTGACCATTCAGCAGGACGTGGATCTGGTCCGCTTTCGGGCCATTCACGACCGGCGAGCCGTCCAGTGCCGCGAAGGCGCCTGGCACACCCTTGCCGTTGGCCTGGTGGCAGGCAACGCAATTGGCGGCGTAGACTTTTTCGCCCTTGGTTTTCAGTTCGTCGATGGTCCACACTTTCGATGGATCATCGGCCAGCGCCGCCATTTCTTTCTGTTTGCCGGCCACCCAGGTGCTGTACTCGCCGTCGGTGACAACGCGCACCACGATCGGCATGAAGGCGTGTTCCTTGCCGCACAGCTCAGCGCACTGGCCGCGGTAGACGCCGACTTTTTCAGCCTTGAACCAGGTGTCGCGCACGAAACCGGGGATCGCATCCTGCTTGACGCCGAAGGCCGGGATCATCCAGGCGTGGATGACGTCGTTGGCGGTGGTGACGATACGGATTTTCTTGTTGACCGGAACGACGACTTCATTGTCGACTTCCATCAGGTAGTTGATGCCGCGTGCCACGGTTGGCTTGACGCCAGGCTCGCCCACCTGTTCGCGCGGGGTCGACAGGTTGGAGTAGAAGTTGATGCCGGCGCCTTCGCCGCTGAGGTAGTCGTAACCCCATTTCCACTGCATGCCGGTGGCCTTGATGGTGATGTCGGCGTTCGAGGTGTCCTTCATGGCCACCACGGTCTTGGTTGCTGGCAGCGCCATGCCGATCACGATCAGGAAAGGCACGACCGTCCATGCGATCTCGACCGCGGTCGATTCATGGAAGGTGGCTGGCTTGTGGCCGAGCGAACGGCGGTGCTTGAATACCGAGTAGAACATCACGCCGAACACGGCGACGAAGATCACCAGGCAGACGATCATCATCCAGGTGTGCAGATCGTTGATCTCGGATGCGATCTTGGTGACCGGCATCTGAAGATTCAATTGATTGGCTACCGGACGCCCCTCTACTCCCTGTGCCAGGGCCGGGATACTGGCCGAAATTGCCAGGCCGAGCATCAAGGCGTGAAGTCGCTTTGCATATGTCATGTTTTCCCCAACCACCCAAAAATAATAATACTTTTTAAACGTCCGCCCGTTCTGTTGAACCGGTGAGCGCTCCGAAACCATCGCACAAAAAGGCTCCTGAGCCGGTTTCCCGCACGCTGCGGTGAACCCGGCTGGAACCGTGACAGCGTCACAGGGGTGTTTTGGCCCCCTGCAGCACGCTGCTTGCTATTGCTTCCGACTGTTGTTCGTCCGCTATCTGCGCTTCAATTTCACGCACTTACGGGCACAGTCGACAAAATTAGTCGTTGATTATACTAAAGGAACACGATATGCATCAAGGACAAATGCGCCTTTCCATGGGCGCCGGTCTTGACATTGCACACTGTGGCCCCACCTTTCTGGCCGGCTCAAGTGCGTGGCTGGAAACGGATAATCGCCTCCCCTGCCCGCGTGACGCGCGGCGCGGGCCGGAACGCATGGCCGTAAATGACTTCAAAGGTCAGCGCCAGCTTGCCGTCGGCCCGGCGCTGTGCTTCCAGCGCCTGCAGCAGGCGCTGCCAGGCGGCGCGCCCGGCCAGGCCGCGCGCGCGGGTAGCCAGCGGGTTGCCGCCCAGGGCACGCACATCGGCCAGCAAGGCTTGGGGCGTATCGTAGGTGACCGTGATGACCTCCATATCCATGACCGGGGTGGAAAAGCCGGCCTCGACCAGCTGATCGCCGAAGTCGTGCATGTCGACAAAGGGCAGGACATGCGGCGACTCGTCCATGGCGCCAAACGCCGTGCGCAACTCGCGCAAGGTATCCGGGCCAAAATTGGAAAACATGAGCAAACCGTCTACCCGTAGCACGCGCCGCCATTCCGTAAACACACGGTCAGGCTGCGGGTGCCAGTGCAGCGCAAGGTTCGACCACACCAGATCGACCGAGTTCGGGCCGAGCGGGAGATTGCCGAAATCGCCGCACAGCAGGTCGATCCCGGCCTTGGCCGGCAGCAGCCGTCCCAGCAATTGATTCAGCGCCCCGGGCGCCGGCGCGGCCGTGGCCGCCGCCAGCGTCATGGCATGGGCGGCATCGAGCCCCAGCACCTGGGCCGCCGGATAAGCACGCTGCAAGGGTGCCAGATCGGCCCCGCTGCCGCAGCCGGCGTCGAGCACGCGGGCCGGCGCCACCTTGATCAGCTCGCGCCGTTCATGCATGCGCGCGGCAATTTCGCGGCGCAAGAAATCGGCCGTGGCCACGCGGGCCGGACGCGCAAACAGCGCGCGCACGCGCGCCAGGTCGATCGGCGCGCTCATTTTGGACGGAGCTTGAGGAGAAGACATGATGTTGGCGCTGGCGTGAAGGCAGACGGGTGGCGCTGAAATGCGATAATGCCAGCAGTGTACCCGTTTGTTGGAAATCGAGCCGATGAGCCACCGCCCGCACGGCTGGGCCACGCGCTGGCCCTTGCGGCTGGCGCGCGGCCTGGCCGCCTCCCTGCTGCCCAATTCCTGCGCCCTGTGCGGGCTGGACAGCGACGCCGCCGTGTGCGGGCCCTGCCAGGCGGGCTTTCTGGCGCCCGGCCCGGCGCGCTGCCGCCGCTGCGCCAATCCGCTGGCCGCGGCCGACGCGCGCTGGCCCTGCGCCACCTGCCAGAGTACGCCGCCGGCGTTTGACGCCACCTTTGCCGCGGCCGACTACGCGGCCCCGCTCGACCAGCTGGTACTGCAACTGAAATTTGGGGGCTGCCTGGCGCTGGCGCCGTGGATGGGGCGCCGCCTGGGCCAGGCCGTGCTGGCACAGGGGACCCAGGCGCTGCCGAATCTGCTGTGCCCGGTGCCGCTGGGACCGCTGCGCCTGGTCGAGCGCGGCTTCAACCAGGCGCTGGAAATTGCCCGCCCGCTGGCACGCACGCTCGGGGTCCCGCTGCGGGCCCAGCTGGCCATGCGGGCGCTGGAAACCCAGGCCCAGTCGGGCGTGGCGCCAGCCGAACGGCGCCGGAACATCCGCCACGCGTTTATTGTGGCGCCGGACGCCCTGGCCCTGGTGCGCGGCCAGCACATTGGCGTGGTGGACGATGTGATGACCAGCGGCGCCACCCTGAACGAACTGGCGCGCACCTTCAAACGCTTTGGCGCCGCGCGCGTGAGCAATTTTGTGTTTGCCCGCACGCCGCCGCATTAATTTGATTACAGGAGAATGACTTTGTTCCACGTCGTACTGGTAGAACCCGAAATCCCGCCCAACACCGGCAATGTGATCCGCCTGTGCGCCAACACGGGCGCCCAGCTGCACCTGATCGAGCCGCTCGGCTTTCCGCTGGACGACGCCAAGATGAAGCGCGCCGGCCTCGACTACCACGACTATGCCAGCATGAAGGTGCACAAGAATTGGGATGCCTTCCTGGCCGACTGCCAGCCCGATCCGGCCCGCATGTTCGCCCTGACCACGCACGGCTCGGCCCCCTTTGCCGAGGCCGCCTTCCGTCCGGGCGATGTGTTTGTGTTCGGCTCGGAAACGCGCGGCCTGGCGCCCGATTTGCGCAACAGCTTCCCCGCGGCCCAGCGCATCCGCCTGCCGATGCGCCCGGACAACCGCAGCTTGAACCTGTCGAATACGGTCGCCGTGGTGGTATTCGAGGCCTGGCGCCAGAACAGCTACGCCGGTGGTGCCTGAATCACCACAGCGTGACACACCAGGTGGCGCGCACGTGACAATTCAATAGTATCCGCGGGTCTTTTTGGCCTATCCTGAACCGTTATCAAAATAATATGCATGGCTTGCCACCATGCCAGTGATTTTGATCAAGACGCAGGAGAGAACGCCATGACAGCCGCTTACACCAGCAGCCAGGCCGCCGACATCCAACGCAAGCTGGCCAGCATTGCCGACCAGTTCAGCGGCCCGCTGCCCGAGGACATCGCCCAGTTTCTGGCCGGGCCCACCACCTGCGCCGACAGCGCCCTGCTGCGCAGCGCGCTCGCCCGGTTCAACGCCGAATTCTGCAAATACCACGAAGACGAGCCCGACTACGACGAGCAGGTCTGGCGCGCCCTCGACGCGGTGGCCGGCAGCGTCCAGAACGAGGTCTGGCAGTTCGAACTGGACGGCATCAAGCTGCGCAAGCCGCCCGCCGGGGTGCGCCCGGCTGACGAAGCGACCGTAATCAGCGCCGCCCACCGCGCCGAACTGGCCGGCCTGGCCTTCTCGGGCGGCGGCATCCGCAGCGCCACCTTCAACCTGGGCATCCTGCAGGCGCTGGCCGCCAACCGCCTGCTGCGCGATTTCGACTACCTGTCGACCGTGTCCGGCGGCGGCTACATCGGGTCCTGGCTGTCGCGCTGGCTGAACAAGGAAAACGACATCGCCATGGTCGAGAGCAAGCTCGCGCCCAAGCCCGAAACCCCGGGCGCGGTGCACGAGGCGGCCCAGATCACCTTCCTGCGCCAGCACAGCAATTTCCTGACACCCAAGACCGGCATGTTCAGCGCCGATACCTGGTCGATGCTGTCGATCTACGTGCGCAATACCATGCTCAACCTGACCATGCTGGTGGCATTGCTGGCCGTGGCCATGATGGTGCCGCGCTTGCTGGTGGCCTTGGTGGCCTGGCTCGGGCCCGGCTTCAAGACCCAGTTCGCGGTGCTGGGCTGGGCTGCCGCGCTGTGGTCGGTGTTCTGCATCGCGCTCAGTATTTCCATCAAGCCCAGCAAGGGCGCGCGCGACTGGCTGCGCGGCCAGAGCCAGGGCAATGTGATCGCCTTTGTGGTCATCCCGCTGATGCTGGCCGGCTTTGCCGGCAGCATCGCCATCTGGTACGGCAAAGCTTCCCTGCTGCCGATCTGGGCCCACCTGGGCAGCTTCGATTCTTTCCATCCGGCCTGGCTGTTTTTCCCCGGCACCCTCTACTTCGCCGCCTGGGCCTGCGGCTGGACCGGCGCCCAGGTCATCAATGCCGGTTCCTGGCGCGGGGCCGACTGGAGCGCGGCGCGGCGCCAGTGGGCCGGCCATTTCGGCTGCGCCGCCGCGGCCTACGCGATCGGCACCCTGCTGGTGCTGGCCACCCTGAAAGGCGCGCAGCGCCTGGCCATGTTCGACGACGCCGAATACGGCAGCGGCATGCCGGTGCACCTGGTGGCGCTGGGCATGCCGATCCTGCTGTCGCTGTTCGGCATCACCATGATCCTGTGCATCGGCCTGGTCGGACGCATGTACTCCGAGGCCAGCCGCGAATGGTGGGCGCGCCAGGGCGCCTGGACCATCATCCTGTCGCTGGCCTGGCTGGGCTTGTGCTGCATGAGCCTGTACGGCCCGCCCCTGGTCGACTATCTGATGGCCAGCGCGGGCGGCTGGGGCAGCAAGATCATGGCCAGCACCTGGGTCGGCGCCACCATTGCCGGCCTGCTGCTGGGACGGGGCGACGCGACCGGCAAGCGCGACCGCAAACCCTATTTCGGCCTCATCGCGACACTGGCCCCGGGCGTATTCGCGGCCGGCCTGATGCTGCTGGTGTCGGCGTTTTCGTTCCGCGCCACGCTGGCGCTGAGCCCGGCCGCGAACCGGCCGATCGAGTCCGGCATCATGGATGCGTACTATGCCAACACCGATTTCATTCCCGCCCATATCACCATCAGCACCCTGGTGCTGCTGCTGGTGGGCGGCTACCTGCTGGCGCGCCGGGTCGACATCAACAAATTCTCGCTGTACATGATGTACCGCAACCGCCTGACGCGCGCCTTCCTGGGCGCCCACAACAAGGGCCGCACGCCCCACCCCTTCACCGGCTTCGACGAAAACGACGATGTACTGCTGTCGCAGATGCTGGCCAACCGCGCTGGCCACATGCAGCGGCCCTTCCACATCATCAACACCACCCTGAACATGGTGAGCGGCACCGAGCTGGCCTGGCAGACGCGGCGCGCCAGCGGCTTTGCCTTTACCCCGGCCTTTTGCGGCTTCGAGCTGCCCGCCATGCCCACCCCGAACGGACGCACAGCGCCATGCGAAGCGGCGCGCGGCTGCTACCGCCGCACGCGCGACTACGATACCGAGGGCGAGCTCACCGGCGACGACGATGGCGGCATCAAACTGGGCATGGCCATGGCCGTCTCGGGCGCGGCGGTCAGCCCGAACATGGGTTACCACTCGGCGCCGGCGCTGGCGTTTCTGCTGACCTTGTTCAACGTGCGCCTGGGGCGCTGGTTCGCCAACCCGCTCTGGCGCCACTGGAAGAAACGCTCGCCCGAGTTCGGCATGGCGCCGCTGCTGTCCGAAATGTTCGGCATGAGCGACTCCGGCGCGCACTACCTGAGCCTGTCCGACGGCGGGCACTTCGAAAACCTGGGCATCTACGAGCTGGTGCGGCGGCGCTGCCGCCTGATCGTGGTGGTTGACGCCGGCGCCGACGGCAATCTCCAGTTCGATGACCTCGGCAACGCCATCCGCAAGTGCGCCACCGACCTGAACATCCAGATCGATATCGACGTCAGCAAGGTCGATCTGGTCAAGGCCGGCGACTTCAGCACCGCTCACTACGCCACCGGCAAGATCCGCTACAGCCAGACCGACAAGCTCGAGCCGGGCGCGCACCCGAACGACAAGGTGGTCGACGGCACGCTGTTCTACATCAAGCCCTCGCTGCTGGGCACCGAGCCGGCGGACGTGCTCAACTACCGCAAGAGCAACAAGGATTTCCCGCACCAGACCACGGGCGACCAGTGGTTCGACGAAACCCAGTTCGAAAGCTATCGCGCGCTCGGTTACCGGATCGGCTCGCTCGCCTTCCGCCAGGCGGCCGAGGCCGTGGTCCCGGCCGGGAAGGAAAACCGCATCAGCGATATCTGCGCCATCTTCGAAGGTATTTTCGGCAATGGTGCCCCGGCGCGCCACCATTTGCACGTGGTGCCCAAACGCCCCGGCAGCCGGCGCCAGAACTGAGCGCAGCGTATGCAAGCCGGGTGCCGGCTTGCACGATTGCCTGCGGCCTGCGGATTTCCGCGCCAGGCTTTATCATCGTAGCAACCGAGCACAAGCCTCCATGCCGCCATGATCAAGCTCCAACTCCTGCTGCGCCACCCAGGCACCGATCCCGGCATCGATGAAGGCTTGCGTACGGCCCTGGACGGCATGGGCCTGTGCGTTACCGGCTGCGGCCGCGCCACCGTGTCGGCCCAGATCGCCCCCGACGCCTTTGCACGGCTGTTCGGGCCGGCGCCCGACAGCACGGCCCTGCCCGTGCCCGCCCCGCTGTCCGGCTACATCACGCTGATCACCAGCGCGCCGCCCCACTGTGTGACCACCGATTCTCAGAAAGGGAAACATGGAGCCATTTAAGCTAAGCCAAAGCTATCCGCCCGCCGGCGCCGCCGCCCCGGCCGATGCCGTCCTGCGCATCGCCGTCACGTTCAAGGGCCGCACCCGCACCGGGCCCACCAAGATCCCGGCCCGCCTGTCCTCGAACAGCATCGTCAGCTTCGAACCCGAGCCGGGCGAAATGGAAACGGCGATCGAGGCGCTGCGCCAGCACGGCTTCGTGGTGTCCGGGCGCGGCCGCATGACAGTGTCGGTGCGCGGCAGCGTGGCCTTGTTCGAGCGCGTGTTCGGCACCCGCCTGACCACCATCGCGCTGGACAAGTCGCTGTGCTACTCCAGTCCCTGCGTGTATTACCCGCCCGAGGGTGCCCCCTGGAACCCGGACCCGGTCCTGTTCCAGCTGATCGACGACGCGTATATCCAGTGGCCGCACATCTATCTGTCCGACCCGCTGCTCAGCGCCCGTCCGCCGGAAGTCGACTACTATCACCTTGATGTGCTCAACGACGTGCCGGCCAAGCTGAACGTGCCGCCGATTCACCGCGAACGCCACCAGGGCGAAGGGATCCGGGTCGCCATGATCGACACCGGCTTCGACCACACGCACCCCTTCTTTACCCGCAATGGCTTTACCTCCTCGGTGGTGCTGGCGCCGTCGGCCTCGAACCGGGCAACCGATCCGGGCAGCCACGGCACGGGCGAGTCGGCCAACGTGTTTGCAATCGCGCCGAAAGTCACCTTCATCGGCGTCAAGCTGGGCGACGACGCCGATCCGCAAGGCGGCGCCAGTATTCTGGAAGGCTTCCAGGAAGCGCTCAAGCACAAGCCGCATGTGATCACCGTGAGCATGTGCTACGACCTGCGCGAGCAGGACGGGCGCACCGGACTGGACGCCCTGCCGAACGGGCTCAAGCCGCTGGAAGCGGAGATCCAGGCCGCCATCGCCGCCGGCATCGTGGTGGTGTTCGCCGCCGGTAACGGCCACTACGCCTTCCCCGCCGCCATGCCGGAAGTGATCAGCGTGGGCGGCGCCTTTGTGGGCGAAGACGGCGCCATGCGCGCCTCCGACTATGCCTCGGCTTTCACCAGTGCCATCTATTCCGGCCGCCATGTGCCCGATGTGTGCGGACTGGTCGGCTTGCTGCCGTTTGGCGACTACATCATGCTGCCGGTACCGGCCGGCGGCGCCATCGATATCAGCAATGCCGCGCACGATGGCACCACCTCAGGCGACGGCTGGGCCGTGTTCAGCGGCACCTCGGCCGCGGCGCCGCAGATTGCCGCCGTGTGCGCGCTGCTGCTGCAGAAAAATCCCGCGCTCACGCCCGCGGACATCAAGGCCTTGCTGACCCGCACGGCGGTCGATGTGCGCGAAGGGGCGGCCAATCCGTCCAGCGACCCGGAAGGGGTCGGCATCAAGGCCGGCCCGGGCATCGATGGCGCCACCGGCGCCGGCCTGGTCGATGCCCACGCCGCCTGGCTGCAGGCCTGAGCAGCGGATTTGCGGATTTGCCACAAAGGGCGGCTTGCCAGCCGCCCTTTGCTTGCATTGAAGTAACAGGTAATACTATAATGTAATTACACCGCCGCACCCAGGACGCCCGCGGCACCTCTACCTGAATCCCGCATTCCCGTGCTGTTGGCACAGGCACGCCCGTTACATTAGAAGACTACATGTTCCCGTCCATCCGAAAACTCGGCCTGATTTGTGCCGTCGTCGCGTCCGCTTGTGCGGCCTCCTGCCTTGCCGCTGACAACAGCGTGACGGAAGCGGCCCAGCCGGTCCCGGTCGCGGTAACGCCGGCGGCGCTCCCGGTGGCCCAGCGCTTTGACAGCAGAGGGCCGGCGCCGATTATTGTCAGTTTCTTCAACATCAACGAAGAAAAAGTGGATACCTTGCGCCTCGTCACGCGCACCCACGTTGTCGGCGCCAATATCGCGTTTGCCGCGATCGGTGCCGTGCTTGGTGCGAACGGCGTGCCCACGACGGTCCAGTTCGGGGAAAAAAAAGAGTTTTATGGTGACGAGATCACCGATGCCAGCAGCGCGAGCAGATTGCGCAGTCCTTTCCGCGTGGCCTTGCCAGCCGCACTGGACCAACAAATCATGGCGCTTGCCGAAGCGGAGAGTGTGGAAGCCGGTCCTGTCTCTTTGAAGAAAACGCTGAGGATCGAGCCGCGCGAATGGCATCTTGTCTACAACGAGCTCAACGCCGACAAGGAGAACGAGGATGCCTATGTACTGCGCTTTGCCGCCTATTTTTCCAAGGAAGTGGAAGGCGAAGAAAGCGCATTCCTGAGGAAGGCGCGCAGCATCGGCCGGTCTTGTCTGTATGTTTCAAAGCCACAGCCCCTGGCCGCCTGGAAACAGAACGACTACGATGCCATCCAAGCGGAAGGAAAACGCGCGCTCGAGAGCTGCATCGACCAGTTGACGCCCTCCCTGCCCGCTTTCCTCGGATTCGATTCCAACTCCAAAATCCGTATTGCCCAACTCAATTGCAAGACGAACTTGAAACAGTGCGTCGCCGAAGCCGACACGGCTGCCGAACCGGATGAGACCAAGAAGCTGTGCAAGACCGAATACAAGCAGTGCATCAGCACCGACGTCAAACCCATGATCGACATGACGCCGCTGGGCCAATGCAAAGTGACTCTGGCCGCTTGCAAAGCCAGCGTGATCGACAAGGCGCGCGTAGCCAATCCGGACGAAAAAGCACCACGCTCCGCGTTTGTACCCTGCTCGCTTGAATACAAGGCTTGTGTGCAGGCGACCAAGTAAGCCGGCGGCTCAGCCGCGGCGCGCGTTCACTCTCCAGGCGATGCAAAGGACCAGCACGGCGAAGGCAGCGCTGGCCATACCCGTGACGACGAAGTGGAACAGCCCATGCTCGATCGTCTTCGCGCTGCGATACACCGAACCCGCCACGCCCCCGAATACGCCTGCCGCCACTACAAGGCTTAGCGTGAACATCCGTTGCCGCACGCTCAATGGCGCGGGATGGCGTAGTCCCGGCGCTGTTCGCTTGAACCACATAGCGACGCTGCTGACAATGACGACGAGTCCCGCCAAACTGCTCAGATGCTGCAAAAGCTTGAACACGGGGATTTGATATTCACCTAGCGCCACCACTGTTCTGAGCCAACTGAGGCTATCGACAACAACCGTGTTTGCGTGCGTGAACGAATCCCAGATGATGTGGGTTAACGCCCCGACTGCCAGTGAAATGAGCACAGTGGCCATTGCACCAGGACTTCGCAGGGTCCACTGAATGTCTGTCGGCATGCGCGCACTAACGGCGTGTGGCAACCACGCCAGCAAGGCTGGTCTGACGAGCAAACAGTAGACAAGATAGACGATCAGACCAGCGGGAACGCAATAAACCGGCACACCCCACGCCGTGTGCGTGAAATTGCCGCCGACGCCCAGGGAAACGAAGTAGGCAAAATCAGGCGCCATGCTGCCAATCACCAAGGCAGGCAACGCTGCGCGCCTGCGTGCACAGGCATGCAGCGGGATCACGGCGGCCGGGTGGCACAAGGTAAAAGGCATCAGCAACCTTCAGCCGGGTAATTTCGCCACTGCTCTGCAGGAGCGCAAGCAATGGTATTGAACGCGCTTGCACGCCCGCGCGACGCCTCAGTTTTTTGGACGCGCATTGAAACGTGCAATCAGCACCGGCGCCACGCCAAAAGGCATCAGAGCGAGCAGAACGCCGGCGCCAAACACCAGCAGCGCGTCGACGATAAGCGCCCATCCCGAAAGCGCGGCAGGGCGATATTCACTGTTAAAGGCAAGCGTGCACAGCACACCAAGCAGTCCCAGTACGACACCGACCACCGCTGGCCCTGTCAGCGCCTCCCGTTCACTTTGGGACAATTTCATCTGCAAGCTCCGGTTTCCATCGTTTTCAATAGCGCAGGTCGGGCCGCTTCGTTCAGTTGCACAACTAAAGCAGGGCTGCGAGCGCGGTAGCAACATGCCGCGCCACGAAAATAGACGGCGCAGCCACGCGCGCCAGCCGGACCATTGTACTTCACGGCTTTGACCGCAGGCCCCGATGAGTCGCATCGCACCGCACGCAGGCCGATGCATTGGAATGATCGCTCTGCCTGGCCCCACCAACTTCCCATGCGCATTTGCCTAGACGACGAACGCAACACGCCAGATGGCTGGGTCCGCACCTGGTGGCCCGACGAAACGATCGCCCTGCTCGAACAGGGGTCGGTGACGCAGCTGAGCCTGGACCACGACCTTGGCGACGATGAGCGCGGAACGGGCTACGACGTGGTGCTGTGGATCGAAGAGGCGGTGGCCCTGCGCGGCTTCATTCCCCCAGAAATGTTCGTTCACTCGGCGAACAGTTCCGCGCGGGAGAAGATGCTGGCCGGGATACGCGCGATCGAGGCGCTCGCGCAGCGCTAGGCAGGAACTGCTTTGCTACGCGCGGATTTTGCCCAGCAGCTTGGTGGTCGAGCGGTCATGCTCGAAATCGATGGCCACGGCCTTGCCGCCATAGCTGATTACGGCCTGGCCTTCGGGAATCGCGCTCATGTCGTAGTCGCCGCCCTTGGCATAAATCTCCGGCCTGGCTTCCAGCACTACTTCGAGCGCCGTGTCTTCATCGAAGTCGACCACCAGACTGACTGATTCCAGCGCCGCCAGCACCGCCATCCGGTCCGGCGCCGCATTCAGCGGCCGGTCATCGCCCTTGCCCAGACGCTTGACCGACGCGTCGGTGTTCGCCGCCACCACCAGCGATGCGCCCAGCGCACGCGCCTGCGCCAGGTAGGTCACGTGGCCGCGGTGCAGAATATCGAAAACGCCATTGGTCAGAACGACCGGCTTGGGCAGTGCGGCAACCCGCTGCTGCAGTTCGGCGCGGGTGCAGATTTTTTGTTCGAAGTCTGGCATGGGGGTCAATTGTCGGGTTAGGAGAAACCCGTGCATTGTACGCAGAGATGGAAAACATGCCGCGATTTTTACTGGGCCCGCCAGTCCTGCAGCAAGCGCTGCACGCCCATCTCCAGCGCTGCCAGATCGACCGCCGCCTGGCGCCGGTAAATCATCATCGCGTACACGCCGGCCAGCAGATTGACCTCGGGCGACAGGGCAAACTCGTTGCCGCGTGCGGGGCGCCGGTCACGCCAGTAATTGATTGCCGCTTCCAGCTCCTGCACGCTCAGGTCCATCGCCCCTCCGGTTTACTCTTCTTCCGGCTCCTCGTCCACCGCCATCGACAGATCGTCCGCCGTGCGCACCTTGGTGTCGGTGCCCGGTTCCTTGCGGTCGCCGCGCAGCTTGATCTGCAGGCGCAGGCCGTTGGCCGAGTCCGCATTGCGGATCGCTTCGTCGTAGCCGATATGACCTTTGTTATACAGCTCGTACAAGGCCTGGTCAAACGTGCACATGCCGAGTTCCCGCGATTTGTGCATGATTTCCTTGATGGCCTGGAAGTTCCCTTTCAGGATCATTTCGGCGATGGTTGGGGTATTCAGCAAAATCTCGATGGCCGCCTTGCGGCCCTTGCCGTCCTCGGTGCGCACCAGGCGCTGCGACACGATCGCGCGCAGGTTCGACGACAAGTCCATCAGCAGCTGGTTGCGCCGCTCTTCCGGGAAGAAGTTGATGATCCTGTCCATGGTCTGATTCGAGTTGTTCGCGTGCAGCGTCCCCAGGCACAGGTGGCCGGTTTCGGCGAAGGCGATCGCGTGTTCCATGGTTTCAGTGTCGCGGATCTCGCCGATCAGGATCACGTCGGGCGCCTGGCGCAGCGTGTTTTTCAGCGCGTGGTGCCAGGACAGCGTGTCCACCCCCACTTCGCGGTGCGTGATCAGGCAGCTCTTGTTCTTGTGCACGTACTCGACCGGGTCTTCCACGGTAATGATGTGGCCGGCCGAATTGGCGTTGCGGTAATCGATCATCGCCGCCAGCGTGGTCGATTTGCCGGAACCGGTACCGCCCACCACCAGCACCAGACCGCGCTTGGTCATGATGACTTCCTTCAGGATGTCGGGCAGGTCGAGTTTTTCGAAGGTCGGAATCTCGGAGGCAATCGTCCGCACCACCATGCCGACCGCCTGCTGCTGCACGAACACATTGACGCGGAAACGGCACACATTCGGCAGCGCGATAGCAAAATTGCATTCCATTTCGGTTTCGAATTCGCGCGTCTGCTTCGCGTTCATGATCGACAGCGCCAGCGCGCGCGTGACGTCCGGCGTCAGCTTCTGCTGGCTCATCGGCTTCATCGCGCCCTGGTACTTCATGCTGGGCGGGAAGTCCGCCGAAATGAACAAGTCCGACCCACCTTGCTGGTGCATGACAGTGAGTAATTTGTGGATGTAAGCCTGGGCTTCCGCCGGGCCAAAGGTGGTGGACATGCGCGCCTTTCAATAGAATGTGCTTAGCGGAAATCCGCCGTGCTCCAATTATATCGAGTGCATTCCGGGTAGAATATAATTTCTTTGCTGACTGATTAGCAACACTGTGTCGCGATAGCCGCACAGCTTGCTCCCGCAATCTTCCGTTCCTAGCGATCTATGACCCTGACTGAACTGAAATATATCGTTGCCGTAGCGCGTGCGAAACATTTCGGGCATGCCGCTGAAGCGTGTTACGTCGCCCAGCCGACCCTTTCGGTTGCCATTAAAAAATTGGAAGATGAGCTCGGGGTCGTGCTGTTCGAGCGCGGTGGCGCGGAAATCTCGGTCACGCCGCTGGGCGCGCAGATCATCGCCCAGGCCGAACGGGTGCTGGAACAGACCGCCGCGATCAAGGAACTGGCCAAGCAGAACAAGGACCCGCTGGCCGGTCCGCTACGCCTGGGCGTGATCTACACGATCGGCCCCTACCTGCTGCCGCCGCTGGTCAAGAACCTGATCGAGCGGGTACCGCAGATGCCCCTGATCCTGCAGGAAAATTTCACGGTGCGGCTGCTGGAACTGCTGCGTCAGGGCGAGCTGGACGCCGCCATCATGGCGCTGCCGCTGCCCGAGCACGGCATGTCGATGCAAACCCTGTACGACGAGCCCTTCGTTGTCGCCACACCGCAAAACCATCCCTGGGCCAAGCGCAAATCGGTCTCGGCCCAGGATCTCAAATCCGAAACCATGCTCTTGCTTGGCAACGGCCACTGCTTCCGCGACCAGGTGCTGGAGGTGTGCCCTGAAATGGCACGCTTCTCCTCGCCCGGCAACGGCATGCAGCGCACCTTCGAAGGCTCTTCGCTGGAAACCATCCGCCACATGGTGGCAAGCGGCATCGGCCTGACCGTGTTGCCGCGCGCCTCGGTGCCGGACATGGCGGCCAAGAACAGCATGCTGGCCTTTGTGCCCTTCGAAGCGCCGGTGCCTTCGCGCCGGGTGGTCATCGTCTGGCGCAAAAGCTTCACGCGGCGCGCCGCGATCGATGCGATCTGCGCTGCGGTGGCTGCCTGCGATCTGCCTGGGGTCAATATGCTCGCGCTGGAAGAAGCCGCCTGATGCTGCAATGAACAAGCTGTCTCTGTATTTCCGCCTGATTCGCCTCGACAAACCCATCGGCATTCTGCTGCTGCTGTGGCCGACCCTGATCGCCCTGTGGATCGCCGGCGCGGGCCGGCCCGATCTGGGCGTCGTCGCCATCTTCACGCTGGGCACGGTGCTGATGCGCTCGGCCGGCTGCGCCATCAATGACTACGCCGACCGCGATATCGACAAACACGTCAAACGCACGGCCGAACGGCCGCTGACCAGTGGCCGCATCAAGGGCTGGGAAGCGGTGGCCGTGGCGGCGGTGCTGGCGCTGCTGGCCTTTCTGCTGATTCTGCCCCTCAATACGCTGACCAAGCAGATGTCGGTCGCGGCCGTGATCATTGCCGCCACCTACCCTTACTTCAAGCGCTTTTTCGCCATTCCCCAGGCTTATCTGGGGATCGCTTTCGGCTTTGGCATTCCGATGGCGTTTGCTGCGGTCTGGAACGAGGTGCCGGCGCTGGCCTGGTGGCTGCTGCTGGCCAATGTGTTCTGGGCGATCGCTTACGATACCGAATACGCCATGGTGGACCGCGACGACGACCTCAAGATCGGCATCCGCACTTCGGCCATCACTTTTGGACGCTTCGATGTGGCTGCGGTCATGCTGTGCTACGGCGCGGCGCTGGCCATCATCTTGCTGTGCGGCTGGCAAGTCGGCCTGCGCTGGTGGTTCGTGGCGGGAGTGGCAGTGGCCGCCGCGATGGCGCTGTACCACTACACTTTGATCCGGGAACGCGACCGGATGCGCTGTTTTTATGCATTTCGCCACAACAATTGGTTGGGTGCGGCCCTTTTTGCCGGTGTCGCGTTAGACTACGCTTTCGGATAATGTTGTCCTTATATTCACTCGTGAGGTAATAAAAATGATCGAATCCATCCCAACCAAACCAGGCGCACGCGATCAACTGATGAGCGATCTGAAATCCGTGATCCAGGACGCCGAATCCTGGCTGCGCAATGGCAGCCACCTGACGGGCGAAGAACTGCAGGCGGCCAAAGCCAAGTTCGAGCGCACCCTGTCGAGCGCCAAGGCCGATCTGATCCGCCTGGAACAAACCGTCGTGGCAAAAACCAAGGAAGCGGCCAAGGCCACCGACGAGTACGTACACGAAAATCCATGGAAAGCGGTCGGGATCGGCGCTGCGGCCGGCCTGGTGATCGGCATGCTGATCGCCCGGAAATAAGCAGCCATGGCGATCGCGGAAACGGTAGGACGCATCGGCGGTACCCTGGTTGCCATGGTGCAGACGCGCCTGGCGCTGGCCGCGGTCGAAATCGAGGAAGAATCGCAGCGCCTGCTCGGCTACTTCGTGCTGGCGCTGCTGTCGATGGTGCTGTTCGCCATCGCCATGGTGCTGGTGGCGCTGACCATCATTCTGGTGTTCTGGGACAGCTACCGGCTCGAAGCGGCGGTGGCCCTGGCGGCCGCGTTCGCTGCTGCCGGTACCTGGGTGATGTTCCAGCTCAAGGCGAGCATTGCCGCCAAGCCGCGCCTGCTGGCGGCCACGGCAGCCGAGTTGAACAAGGATCTCAATTTCATTCGCACCGCGGGGCATGGCCATGACTGAGCAAATCGCATTCCCCACCCTGGCCCAGCGGCGTGAAGCCCTGATTGCCGAATGCTCGATGCAGCGCAGCGATGTGTCGCATCAGATTGCGGCGCTGCGTTCGCCGGCGCAAGGCGGGCTCGGTCGTCTGGATGGCCTGACGAATTTGAAAGTGCCGCTGATGATTGCCGGCGTGGTGCTGGGGATGGTGGTGGTCAAGCCTTCGCGCGCCATGCCCTTGCTGGCGACCGGGCTGTCGCTGTTCAAGCTGGCGAAAAGCATTCTCTCGATCGCGCGCAGCCAAGGGTACCCACGGTAAAACAGCAAGCTCACATCGTCCACGCGCAAGCGCTGACGATGTGGTCGCTTATCAATCCTTGCCCATCTCTTCACCGAGCTCGCGCCCGCGCGCTGCCGCTGCCTTCATCGCTTCCACGATCTTTTCCTTCACCCCGCTCTGCTCCATGCTGGTGATTGCCGCATGGGTGGTGCCGCCTTTTGACGTCACCTTCTGGCGCAGTACCGGCACGCTGTCGTCCGACTGCACCGCCAGCTGCGCGGCGCCGGCAAAGGTGGCCAGCGCCAGCTGCCTGCCCTGCTCCGCCGACAGGCCCATCTCCACCGCCGCCTGCTGCATCGCCTCGATAAAGAAGAACACATACGCCGGACCGCTGCCCGACACCGCGGTCACCGGATCGATCAGCGCTTCGTTGTCGAGCCACACGGTGGCGCCTACGGCCTGCATCACCTGGTCGGCCGCGATGCGCTGGGGCGCGCTGACGCCGTCGGTTGCCACCATGCCGGTGATGCCGCGTCCGATCAGGGCCGGCGTGTTTGGCATGGTGCGCACGATGGCGCCATAACCGCCCAGCCAGCGCGCCAGATCGGCCGCGCGGATGCCGGCCGCGATCGACAGGATCAGCGGATTGGCGTTCAGGTGCGGCTTGAGCGCTGCGGCAACGTCGCGCATCTGCTGCGGTTTGACCGCCAGCACGATGATGTCGCAGGCGGCCAGCTCCGGTCCGATGCTGTTCGCCGTCGTCACGCCATGCGCGAGCCTGAGCTTGTCGAGCGCCTCGGCGTTCGGATCGACCACATGTATCAGTTCGCCCGAAGTGAGCTTGCCAGCCAGACCGGCGATCAGGGCCGAGGCCATGTTCCCGCCGCCGATAAACGAAATTCTCATACCGCTCCCTTGTTTATTCATACTTGCGGGCGCCAAAAATGGCGCTGCCGATGCGGACCATTGTGGCCCCTTCGGCAATGGCCGCGCCCAGGTCCGACGACATGCCCATCGATAAGGTATCAAGCGCAATGCCATCGCTGCGCAGAGCGTCAGCGAGCTTGCGCAGGCGGGCAAACGCGGCGCGCTGACGGCCGATGTCGGTTTCCGGCTCGGGGATCGCCATCAGCCCGCGCAGGTGCAAACGTGGTAGCTGTGCCACATGACGGGCCAATTCAGGCAATTCTGCTTCAGTGACACCACTCTTGCTAGCTTCACCACTGATGTTAACCTGAAGACAAATGTTCAGCGGCGCCAAATTTTCCGGCCGCTGCTCGGACAGGCGCTGCGCAATTTTCAGGCGCTCGACCGTATGCACCCAGTCGAAATGGGTGGCGATCGGGCGTGTCTTGTTGCTCTGTATGGGCCCAATGAAGTGCCACGCGATTGCGCGGCCCGGCAAAGCGGCGCCGACAGCGGCGATTTTATCTAGCGCTTCCTGCAAATAATTCTCGCCGAACGCCGTTTGGCCGGCGGCGATGGCTTCCAGGACGGCCTCGGCGGGGAAAGTTTTGGACACGGCCAGCAACTGGACATCGGCGCGCGCCCGTCCCGCAGCGCTGGCGGCGGCAACAATACTCGCATCGACAGCTTGCAAGTTCTGGACGATTGTGGACATAATCATTTTCGGCGGGCAATTCATGGTCGGTCATTGCGAAAAACGCACACCACCATCAGCATGCGCCCATTCACGGCACAGGGATTATAAATGGACATTTCGGAATTACTCGCATTCTCGGTCAAGAACAAAGCTTCTGACTTGCACCTCTCATCCGGCCTGCCGCCGATGATTCGTGTGCATGGAGACGTGCGCCGCATCAACCTGCCGCCGCTCGAGCACAAAGACGTGCACGGCATGATTTATGACATCATGAACGACGGCCAGCGCAAGGCCTATGAAGAAGTGCTGGAAGTCGACTTTTCGTTTGCCATTCCAGGACTGGCGCGCTTCCGCGTCAACGCCTTCAACCAGGAGCGCGGCGCCGCCGCCGTACTGCGTACCATTCCATCGAAGATTCTGAGTCTGGAAGACCTGAACGCGCCGCGCATTTTCGCCGAACTGGCAATGAAGCCGCGCGGCCTGGTGCTGGTCACCGGCCCGACCGGTTCCGGTAAATCGACCACGCTGGCAGCTATGGTGAACCACCTCAATGAAAACGAGTATGGCCACATTCTGACCATCGAAGACCCGATCGAATTCGTCCACGATTCCAAGAAGTGCCTGATCAACCAGCGCGAAGTCGGCCCGCATACGCTCTCGTTCAACAACGCACTGCGTTCGGCGCTGCGCGAAGATCCTGACTGTATCCTGGTGGGCGAGCTGCGCGACCTTGAAACCATTCGTCTGGCCCTGTCGGCCGCGGAAACGGGTCACCTGGTATTCGGCACGCTGCACACCTCCTCTGCCGCGAAAACCATCGACCGTATCGTCGACGTGTTCCCGTCCGATGAAAAGGAAATGGTTCGCGCCATGCTGTCCGAATCGCTGCAAGCGGTCATTTCGCAGACCCTGCTCAAGACCAAGGATGGCAGTGGCCGCGTCGCCGCGCACGAGATCATGATCGGTACGCCGGCAATTCGAAATCTGATTCGCGAATCGAAGATCGCCCAGATGTATTCGTCGATCCAGACCGGCAGCAACGTCGGCATGCAGACGCTCGACCAGAACCTCACCGATCTGGTACGCCGCAATATCATTTCCGCCGCCGCCGCGCGCAACGCTGCGAAGATCCCTGAGAACTTCCCAGGCTAAATTTTAGGATCAAACAATAATGGAACGCGACCAGGCTTCAAAATTCATGTTCGACTTGCTGCGTCTGATGACCAGCAAAGGCGGCTCCGACCTGTTTATCACTGCAGGATTCCCGCCCGCGATCAAGATTGACGGCAAAATGACGCCGGTATCGAGCCAGGCTCTGACTTCATCGCACACCGCCGATCTGGCGCGCGCGATCATGAACGACAAGCAGACCGCCGGCTTCGAACTGACCAAGGAATCGAACTTCGCCATCAGCCCGGGCGACCTGGGCCGTTTCCGGGTTTCGGCCTTTGTGCAGATGAGCAGCGTCGGCATGGTGCTGCGGACCATTACCACCACCATTCCAAAACTGGAAGACCTGCGCCTGCCCGAGATCCTCAAGGATATCGTGATGACCAAGCGCGGCCTGGTCATCATGGTCGGCGCGACCGGTTCGGGTAAATCGACGACGCTTGCGGCGATGGTCGGCTATCGCAACGAGAACAGCTACGGCCACATCATCACGATTGAAGATCCGGTCGAATATGTGCACCCGCACCGCAACTGCGTGATCACGCAGCGCGAAGTGGGCGTCGATACCGAATCGTTCGAGGCTGCCCTGAAAAACTCGCTGCGCCAGGCGCCGGACGTGATCCAGATCGGCGAGATCCGCGACCGCGAAACCATGGACCACGCGATCGCGTTTGCGGAAACCGGCCACCTTTGCCTGGCCACCCTGCACGCCAACAGCTCCAACCAGGCGCTGGACCGTATCATCAACTTCTTCCCCGAAGAGCGCCGCCAGCAGCTGCTGATGGACTTGTCGCTGAACTTGAAGGGCCTGATTTCGCAGCGCCTGATTCCGATGAAGGAATCGAAGGGCCGCTGCGTAGCAATCGAGATCATGCTGAACTCCCCGCTCATCTCCGACCTGATTTTCAAGGGCGATGTGCACGAGATCAAAGAGATCATGAAGAAGTCACGCGAACTGGGCATGCAGACCTTCGACCAGGCGCTGTTCGACCTGCACGAGAACGACATGATCACCTACGAAGACGCGCTGCGTAACGCCGACTCGGTCAATGACCTGCGTCTGATGATCAAACTCAAAGGCAAGGACGCACGCAACCGCGATCTGGCCGCCGGTACGGAACACCTGGGCATCGTATGACGAGCGCCTTCGATTTCAAGGCAAACGACATCACCGGTGCACCGGTCGACCTGGGCCAGTACAAAGGCAAGGTACTGCTGATCGTGAACACCGCCAGCAAGTGCGGTTTCACGCCGCAGTACAAGGGTCTGGAGCAGGTGTATCAACAGTTCAAGGACCAGGGCGCGGTGGTGCTCGGCTTTCCCTGCAATCAGTTCGCCAGCCAGGAACCGGAAGGCGAAGCGGAAATCGGCGCCTTCTGCGAAAAGAACTTTGGCGTGACCTTCCCGCTGTTTTCCAAAATCGATGTGAATGGCAGCGGTGCGCATCCGCTGTTCCAGCATCTGAAAAAGGAAAAGCCGGGTTTGCTGGGCCTTGAACTGATCAAGTGGAACTTCACCAAGTTCCTGGTCCGCAAGGATGGCAGCGTGTACAAGCGCTACGCCCCTGCAACTACACCGGCCGAAATGGTGGCCGATATCGAGAAGCTGCTGGCCGAATAAACAAGGTCGTCCTGGCGCAGGCGGGACGATATTACTTTTACGCAAGTAATATGTTTATTTGAAAATTCCCCGCATGCCCATTCACAAAGCGTATACCGTTCATTCCCCCGCCCGACCCAGATATTGCCTTCCTGAATGTTAAACATCAGAACTTGAAATTGGCCTTATAAGTCGCTCGCCCCCATAATGTGTTCATACCAAACATGAAAGGGACTTATATGAACATCGTCAAGAATATGGAAGCCGTCTTCGTTGCAGCATTCGCTGTCGCCGCCTTCGCCACCTACGCCACCGCCGACGTGGTACCTGTCGCCAAGCCAGCCGCACAAGCCGCCGTCGATGCCAAGATGGCTGTCGTCGTGGTCAGCGCCAAACGCCTCACCGCAGCAGAAAAAGCACGTATCGGTTCGTAATCAGGACAGTGCCTGGTCGATCAGTTCGATCCAGTGCGCAACAGGGACTTCAGTACCCGATTGAAGGTGGTTCAGGCAGCCGATATTGGCTGATACGATCACTTCGGGCCCGGTAGCAAGCAGGTTCTCCAGCTTCCGGTCCCTCAGCTCAGTAGCAAGCGCCGGTTGCAGCATCGAATAGGTGCCCGCCGAGCCGCAACACAAATGACTGTCGGCGCACAGCTTCACATCCACGCCGGCAGCGCGCAGCAATCCTTCCACCTTGCCCCGAATCTGCTGCCCGTGCTGCAAAGTGCATGGCGGATGCCACGCCACCCGCTGCTGCATTTTCCCCTTGAGCCGGCCCGCCAGTTCCGCTTCGAACTGCGGCATGACTTCGCTCAGATCGCGCGTGAGTGCCGAAATGCGCTGCGCCTTGGCCGCATACTCGGCGTCATGCGCCAGCAGGTGGCCGTACTCCTTGACGGTCACGCCGCAGCCGGACGCGGTCATCACAATCGCTTCCACCTGTTCGATCAGCGGCCACCATGCGTCGACATTGCGACGCATGTCGTCCAGCCCCGCTTCCTGGTCGTTCAGATGGTAGCGCAGCGCGCCGCAGCAGCCGGCCCTGGGCGCGACGACCAGCTGCACACCGCAGGCGTCCAGCACCCGCGCCGTGGCGGCGTTGATGTTCGGGGCCATAGCAGGCTGCACACAGCCGTCCAGCACCAGCATCTTGCGCGCATGTTCCCTGCGCGGCCAGGCGCCTCCCGCCCGGGAGGCCGGCAGTTTATCCTGCAGCGCCGGCGACAACAGCGGACGCACCAGCTTGCCCGCCTTGTACAGCGGGGTGAAGATCCATTTACGCGGCAATGCCGCTTTCAGCACGCTGCGTTTGATGCGGTCGGCCAGTGGCCGTGCCACGCGCTGCTCGACGATCTTGCGGCCGATATCGGCCAGACGCCCGTACTTCACGCCGGAAGGACAGGTCGTCTCGCAACTGCGGCAAGTCAGGCAGCGGTCCAGGTGCACCTGGGTTTTGCGCGTTACCGGCGCGCCCTCGAGCACCTGCTTGATCAGGTAGATCCGTCCGCGCGGGCCGTCCAGTTCATCGCCAAGAATCTGGTAGGTCGGGCAAGTGGCCGTGCAGAATCCGCAATGGACGCAGGCGCGCAGGATCGCTTCGGCTTCGTCGCCGTCGGCCGTGCCCTGGATGAAATCGGCAAGCTTGGTCTGCATATCAGTACATCCGTCCGGGATTGAACACGCCGGCGGGGTCGAATGCCGCCTTGAGCCGCTCGTGAATTTTCGCCACCGCGGGTGCGAGCGGGTGAAACACGCCAACCGCCTTGTCGCCACCGCGGAACAGGGTGGCGTGACCGCCTACCGCCCTGACCGCGCGGCGGATGTTGTTCGTGGTCTCGCTGTCCGAGCCGGACTTGAGCCAGCGCTGCGCCCCGCCCCACTCGATCAACTGCGTACCGCGCAAAATGATCGCGCCTGTGGCCGACGGCACGGACAAGCGCCACAAGGATTCGGCATCCGCAAAAAAAGGATGCTGCTGTTCGCGCAAGGCACGCCAGAAAGCATCGGCGTCCGGCACAGCATCGCCGCCAAGCAGCCTTTCGGCAGCGTCCACCGCCGCGCCCGCGCCGGACAGGCGCACCGTCAGGACGCCGTCATGCCAGCAGCTGGCCGACAGTGGCAGTGGCTGACCGCCCCAGGTGTTGAGCCGGTCAAGCGCATCGATCTCGCTCATGGCGAAGCGGCGCGTACTTTCCCGCACCGCCCGTGGCAGTACCTTCACCGAAGCCTGCAGCAGCAAGCCAAGCGTGCCAAGCGAGCCCGCCAGCAGGCGCGACACGTCGTAGCCGGCGACATTTTTCATTACCTGGCCGCCGAAGGTCAGCACCTCGCCGCGGCCATCCATCAGCACAGTACCGAGCACGAAGTCGCGGGCGGCGCCGGCACTGGCGCGGCGCGGGCCGGACAAGCCGCTGGCAAGCGCGCCGCCGAAGGTCGCAGCCGGGCCGAAATGCGGCGGCTCGAATGCCAGCATCTGCCCCCGTTCCGCCAATGCGGCTTCGATGTCGGCCAGCGGCGTGCCGCAGCGCGCCGTGATGACCAGTTCCGTCGGCTCGTAGTCGACGATGCCGCTGCAGGCACGGGTGTCGAGAATGTCGCCTTCCAGGCGCTGGCCGTACCAGTCCTTGCTGCCGCCGCCGCGAATGCGCAGTGCGCTGCGACTGGCGGCGGCGCCCAGAATCTGCTCGCGCAATGGTTGGTGTAAAAGCGCGCTCATGTCAGAATCGCGGCAGGTTGGCAAACGGCAGAACACCACCGCGCACGCGCATCCTGCCAAATTCGGCGCAGCGGTTCAGGGTGGGGATCGCCTTGTCGGGATTGAGCAGAAACGGCACATCAAAGGCGCGTTTTACGGCGAAGAACATATCGAGCTCCGCGCGGCCGAACTGCACGCACATGGAATTGATCTTTTCGATACCGACACCATGCTCGCCGGTGATGGTGCCACCGACTTCCACGCACAGGGCAAGAATATCGGCGCCGAAGGCTTCCGCACGTTCGAATTCGCCAGGCTGGTTGGCGTCGAACAGAATCAGGGGATGCAGATTGCCGTCGCCGGCGTGGAATACATTCGCACAACGCAGACCGTAGGTCGCTTCCATGCGCTCGATGCCGAGCAGGACCTGCGCCAGGTTCTTGCGCGGGATGGTGCCGTCCATGCAGTAGTAGTCCGGCGAGATGCGGCCCGCAGCCGGAAACGCGTTCTTGCGGCCGGACCAGAAGCGCAGCCGCTCCGCTTCGCTCTGCGAAATCGTGATCGCGTTCGCGCCGGCGGCGGCCAGCACGGCCGACATGCGCTCGATTTCCTCGTCCACTTCCAGCTGGGTGCCATCGGCTTCGCACAGCAAAATAGCCGCGGCGTCGATGTCGTAGCCGGCCTTGACGAATGGCTCGACCATGCGTGACGAGGTACGGTCCATCATTTCCAGCCCGGCGGGAATGATCCCGGCGCCGATCACGCTGGCCACCGCATTGCCGCCGGTGAGCACGCTGTCGAACGAGGCCATGATCACGCGCGCAGTCTGCGGCTTTGGAATCAGCTTGACCGTCACCTCGGTGACGATGCCCAGCATGCCCTCGGAGCCGATGAACACGGCCAGCAGGTCCAGGCCAGGCGCATCGAGCGCTTCGCCGCCAAGCTCGATGATGTCGCCGTCGATCGTCGCCACCCGTACGCGCATCACGTTGTGGATCGTCAGGCCGTATTTGAGACAATGCACCCCGCCCGAATTTTCGGCCACGTTGCCGCCGATGGTGCAGGCGATCTGCGACGAAGGATCGGGCGCGTAGTACAGACCCCATTCGGCCGCCGCGTCGGAAATGGCGAGATTGCGCACGCCCGGCTGCACCACGGCCAGGCGCGCATACGGTTCCATGCGCACGATGCGGTTCAGGCGCGCGGTCGAGATGACAACGCCATCGGCCAGCGGCAAGGCACCGCCCGACAGGCCGGTACCGGCACCGCGCGGCACGATCGGCACATACAGCTCGCGACAAGTGTTCAGGATGGCCAGCACCTGCTCTTCATTCTGCGGCAGGGTGACAATCATCGGCAACTGGCGATAAGCGGCCAGGCCATCGCACTCGTACGGACGGGTATCCTCGGCATCGGACAGGACACAGCCTTCCGGCAGCAGCGCGCGCAGTGCGGCGGCCACTTGCAGCTGGCGGGCGGGATCGATGGAAAGCGGCGTGGTCATCACCAGATTGTAAGCAGAATCGGGCGTTTTGTCGTATCCTCGGCCTATTCTTTTACGCAACGGGACACAAACATGGGTAACCGACTTTCGAAAATCGCCACCCGCACCGGCGACAATGGCAGCACAGGCCTGGGCGACGGCAGCCGCACCCAGAAAGACAGTGTGCGCATTCACTCCCTGGGCGAGGTTGACGAACTCAATTCCTTCGTCGGCCTGCTGCTGTGCGAAGACATGCCGGCCGACCTGCGGGAAGAGCTGATCACGATCCAGCACGATCTGTTCGATCTGGGCGGTGAACTGTGCATCCCGGGTTACAAAATGATCACCGACGACCACGTTGGCCGTCTGGACGATCTGCTGGAAAAATACAACGCGACCTTGCCGGCCCTGTCGGAATTTATTCTGCCGGCCGGTTCGCGCGCCGCGTCGATCGCGCACGTGTGCCGCACCGTATGCCGCCGCGCGGAACGCAGCATCGTCACGCTGGGTAAAACCGAAACCATCAACGACCATCCGCGCCAGTATGTGAACCGGCTCTCCGATCTGATGTTCGTGCTCTCGCGCGTGCTGAACCGCTTTGCCGGCGGCAGCGACGTGCTGTGGCATCACGACCGCAAGCGAGGCTGAACGATGAAACCGGCAATCCTGATCGGTGCGTTGCTGATTGCGGGCCAGGCATGCGCCGCGACGAGCGCCGTCACCCGCACCGAAGTGACGCAGCTTATGTCCGCAGTGGAAAAATCCGGCTGCAAATTCAGCCGCAACGGCAGCTGGTACAGCGCCGCCGAAGCGCGCGCCCACTTGCAGAAGAAATTCGACTATCTCGATAAAAAAGACATGCTG
>DASWMN010000004.1:0-1661 GCA_036399735.1 Telluria sp.
ATCGCCAGGAACGTCAGCGGCAAGGACAAGGGCTGCCCCTGCCTGCGGCTCCACATGCCGACACCCAGCATGGCCAGCAAATGATCCAGTCCCGTGAACGGATGCGCCAGTCCGGCCGCAAAACCGAGTTCCGGTCCATGCCCGCTGTGCGCCGCAGCCGGCAGCGCGATCAGGCAAAGCGCGAGCGTGAATATTTTTTTCATTGTGGCTTCCTTTTAGCTTGAGAGCAGACCCTGGGTGCGAATGAAGTCCATCACCTGCGCCACACCCTCCCCGCTGCGCAGGTTGGTGAACACGAAGGGACGGTCGCCGCGCTGGCGTTTGGCGTCCTGCGCCATGATGTCGAGATTGGCCCCCACGTGCGGGGCCAGATCGGTCTTGTTGATGATCAGCAGATCCGAACGCGTGATGCCCGGACCGCCCTTGCGCGGAATCTTCTCGCCGCCGGCCACGTCGATCACGTACAGCGTCAGATCCGACAACTCCGGGCTGAAAGTGGCGGCCAGATTGTCGCCGCCGGACTCGATCAGGATCAGTTCGAGGTCCGGGAAGTCGGCATGCATGCGCGCGATGGCTTCGAGATTGATCGATGCGTCTTCGCGGATCGCCGTGTGCGGACAGCCGCCTGTCTCCACGCCCATCAGCCGCTCGGGCGGGAGCGCGTTGGCGCGCACCAGGATCTCCATGTCCTCGCGCGTATAAATATCGTTGGTGATGACGGCCATATCGTAGTCGTCGCGCATGCCCTTGCAGAGCATTTCGCACAGGGCGGTCTTGCCCGAGCCAACCGGGCCGCCAATGCCGACCCGCAGTGGATTTGATGTCATTGCATTCTCTTTTCAGGAACGGTAAATCCGGCCGTGCTGCACTTCGTGCCGCATCGACAAAATGGAAAGTCCGGGCGACCAGTTCGACAAATCGTCGTCGGGCACCGTCCGTGCGATGGCAGCCGCATGCTCGATGTCGGCGCGCAGCGACAGCAGCATGCGCTGGCCAGCCACCTGCCCCAGCGGAACCGACTTGACGCACACCAGCACCTGGTTTTCGACCCAGGAAAACAGCATTGCCAGCAAGGCTTGCTCATGGCCGATGCCAAGCGCGTCGACCGCGCAGGCAAACGCTGTCGGCAAACCAACCTCCGGACCAAGTGTGTCGACCCTGGCCACGCCCAGTTCGGCCAGCAGGCGCGTGAGCGAATAGCCCATTTGCACCGTCTCGGCGCGGAACTCGGCGCTGTCGCGCGAAGCCAGGAAGCGTTCGCTCCACAGCGCGACGCAGGCGTCGTCGCCCGCCTCGAAAGCCTTGAGCAGGCGCCAGAACAGTGGCGCATCCCAGCGCGCTGTCACTTCGTGCAGGTAAGCGGCGATCCATGCGCGGCCGCTGTCGGCGTCGTGCACGATGCCGGCGTCGAGCGCCGCTTCCAGCCCCTGGGAATAGCTGTAGCCGCCGATCGGCAACGCCGGACTGGCAAACTGCAGCAGATGCAGCAAGGCGCTCGCGTTCATAGGCCAGCAGGATCGCCTGGGCGGTGGATCTTCTGGCGCAAGGGAACCGGCGCGAGCAGGCTGTCGGCAGCGTGGCTGTGTCCTCCACCAGCATAGGCGCCCGCCTCGGGCTCGAATGCGGCCGACGCCAGTTCGACCCCCCCCCCCCAACCCCCC
>DASWMN010000005.1:0-29204 GCA_036399735.1 Telluria sp.
CGACTGTAATCTTCTGTATATCATTGCCGGCTGGAATAAATATGCACTCCTTGCGTATTGCCTCTCTCTCCTTTCGGTTCCCATGAAAAAAATGATGTTCTCGATCGCACTGGCGATCGCTTCCCTGAATGCTGCCCAGGCACACACTGCGCCGCAAGCCAATCCGATGCGCTTCTTCGTCGGCATGGGTCTGACCGGCGGTGGCGAAACGCTGTCGACGGTTGAGTACACAGACGGCACCGAGATCGATATCCGCACCGGCGACTTGCTGGCCTTCGTCGGCGGCATCGACTACCAGGTCACGCCAACGTTCTCGTTCCAGGGTTCGGTGGGCTACCACGTCGCCACCGCTGGTGCGCGCAATGGCCATCAACGCTTTTCGCGCATCCCGCTGGAACTGCTGGCCTACTACCATGTCGCCCCGAACTGGCGCATTGGCGGTGGTGCGCGCTACGCCACCAGCATCAAATACAGCAGCGGCGGCGCAGCCGATGTCGGCGACTACAAGTACGACGGCAGCGTCGGTGGCGTGATTGAAGGCGAATACCTGGCCGGCCAGCACTGGGGCATCAAGCTGCGCTACGTGAAGGAACAAGTCAAGGAAAAGGGCACCAACTATAAAATCGATGCCGACCACGTAGGCGTGTTCGGTCACTACTACTTCTGATTTTTCGGCGGCACTGGACAGGGTAGTGGGCGCCGCATATAATGCGGCCTCTTTTCCCTGATAGCTCAGTTGGTAGAGCGACGGACTGTTAATCCGCAGGTCCCTGGTTCGAGTCCAGGTCGGGGAGCCAGAATATTCAAAGGGCCGCGCGCAAGCGTGGCCCTTTGTCATTGGTGGCCGTGGCGCGGCGCCAGCCGCCGCGCTGCCTGCACCGACGGGGTATCGCCCAGCGGCAGCAGGGCCGCGATGCGTGCCAGCGCACGCACCAGCGCGGCCTCGCCGAAGCGCAGGCCGCGGCCCTGCAATTGCGGCAGCGAGCGCACCGGCTCGGGGCTGATCGACACTGCCGCCCGCACCAGCAGGCGTTGCAGCCAGCGCAGTGGCGCTGGCAGGATCGGCGCGGTGCCCATGATGCGAATAAAGTCGGCCAGGATCGCCGAGCCTTCCAGGGCGGGCGCGGTCCGCGCCAGTATCGCCTCCCACTCGCTCCACGAGCGCGGCGCGCCGGTCGCGCCGTAGAGCAGCGCGGAAGGCGCGGTTTCGGCGAACGCGATGTCCTTTTCGGCCGCCGACAAAGGTCGCACGTAGTGCGAATATGCCGCGCTGAAGCCGAAGGTGGCCGTGGCATGAACCCAGTCCAGCAGGCGCGGGTCATTGGCCTGGTAGGCGATACCGTCCGGCGTGGTACCTTTGATATGGCCGTGTATTTGCACCACGCGCGCGATCACTTTCTCCGCCGCCGAGCGCGGACCGTACACCGTCATCATCGCGGCAAAGCCGGTTCGCCGCAAGCGCATGCCGGGATCGCGCTGGAAGCTGCTGTGATCCCACACGCCGGAGCGCACCGACGGCTCGGCCAGTTCCAGCAGCACCGCAGCCACACCCCCGATAAACAGCGACACCGGATTGGCGAACACCTGCCAGGACACCCCGTGGGCCGGCGCCAGCGCCGGTTCGCCGGCCGGCTGGCTGAAGTCGAAGGCCAGACCCGGGGGTGGGCGTAACAGATCCTGCATGGTCCGCAACATCGGTCGTCTCCTGGTTCTGCACTGCCGGCAAAGCAAAAAGCCCAACCGGCACGGCTGGGCTTTTCGGCTGGCGCGCGTCCGACTAGCGCTTGGCCGGATCGGCCTTGTCGCCGCCTTGCTGGTTGTCGGCGCGGCCCGACTGCTCGCTTTGCTGACCCTGCTGGCTCTGCTGCTGGCCGGTTTGATTGCGCTTGCCCTGCTTGTCCTCGCCCGAGGATCCCGACTTGCTGCCGCCTTGTGGCGTATTGTGGCCACCGGCCTTGTTGCGGTTCATGGTATTCATGGGCTGTCTCCCTGATGTGGTTGAGATACCGATCTTAGGCCGCGGTTCGAACGCTGGCGTCAGCGATTTGCCTTTACGTCTGTGGGAGAGGGGGAGGCAAGCACGTAGGAGCATCGCCAGCTGCACGGGGCATGCATACCGCGCACGGTTGCGGGCAACCCGAATCTCATTTGCAAGATGCTCAGGTAAAATACGTGATCAATGTGCTACTGAAATAGTAATGATTGCCGAAGATTTCACGCCTTGCTCCCTGCTGCTGATTGACGATGAGCCCTACGCGCAAGACTATATTGCTGCCTGCCTCGACGGCTGGAAAGGCTTGTCGATGCGCTATGACGCCCGTGCCGAGCGCGTGGTGGAGCTTGCGCGCGAGGTGAACGCGACGGTGGTGGTGGTCGATCTGCGCATGCCGGGCATGGATGGTTTCGAGGTGGTCGGCCTGCTGCGCGCCAATCGCGATACCGAGCACCTGCCGGTGATTCTGCTGTCGTCCGAAGAAGACGCCGAAATCAAGGCCCGCGCGTTTGCCGTGGGCGCCAACGATTATCTGGTGAAGTGGCCCGACGGGCGCGAACTGGCCGCGCGCCTGCGCTATCACAGCGAAGCCTACGTGGCGCGCCGTCAGCGCGACGAAGCCTTCATTTCGCTGCGACGCAGCCAGGAAGAACTGGCGGCCAGCCAGTCGGCCTTGCACCAGGCACAAAAAATGGAAGCGATCGGCCAGCTGACCGGTGGCGTCGCCCACGATTTCAATAACGTCTTGCAGATCATCGGCGGCAATCTGCAACTGATCAAACTGCTGGGCGGCGTGAGCGACAACGCGCGTGCGCGCATCGACATCGCCCTGTCCGGGGTCGAGCGGGGCGCCAAACTGTCGGCCCACTTGCTGGCCTTCGCGCGCCGCCAGCCCTTGCAGGCGGTGGTGGTCAATCCCGGTCATCTGCTGCTCGACATGGATGAAATGATGCGCCGCGTGCTGGGCCCGCGCGCCATCATCGAGACCGACATCGCACCAAGCTTGTGGAGCACCACGGTCGACCCGAGCCAGCTCAATAACGTGATTCTCAACCTGGCCATCAACGCGCGCGACGCCATGCCCGACGGCGGCACGCTGACCATCCGCGCGGCCAACGTGGCGCAGGGTTCACCGCTGCTGTCGAGTCTGGCGAGCGGCGACTATGTCATGGTCGAAATCGCCGACACCGGCTGCGGCATGCCGCGTGCCGTGCTGGAGCGGGCCTTCGAACCCTTCTTTACGACCAAGCCGACCGGGCAGGGCACCGGCCTGGGCTTGTCGATGGCCTACGGTTTCGTCAAGCAGTCGGGCGGCGAGATCCTGCTCGACAGCGAACCGGGCCGGGGCACCAGCGTCAAGATTTTCCTGCAGCGCAGCGCGGCCGAACCGCCCAGCCTGGACGACAGTACGCCGGCGCCGCTGTTCGGCGGCCTGGAAACCATCCTGGTGGTGGAAGACGAAGACGATGTGCGCAGCAGTACCGTGGCGCTGCTCTCGGCCCTGGGTTACCAGGTGTTTGAAGCGGAAGACGCCGCCCGTGCGGTCGACCTGATCGACAGCGGCGCCAAGATCGACCTGGTGTTTTCCGATGTGGTGATGCCTGGCGCCCTGAGCAGCCTTGACCTGAGCAAGATCGTGCGCAACAAGCTGCCCGGCGCGCAGATCCTGTTCACCTCGGGCTATGCCGAGGGCGTGCTTGCGCACGACGGCCGGCTCGATGCGGGCGTCAGCCTGCTGCAAAAACCGTATAACGCCGATGTGCTGAGCGCGCGCATCCGCCACCTGCTGCGGCGCCGCAAACCGGCCGCGGCCACCTCCCACTAGCGGCGCGTCTACTTCGGTTTCACGTAGCGGTGCGAGCCCGGCGGCGGTTCATTGAGGACCGCCCAGAAGATGCCCAGGTCGGCGATCGCCCGCACGAACTCTTCAAAGTCGACCGGCTTGACGACGTAGGCGTTCACGCCCAGTTCATAACTGCGCAGCAAATCCTGTTCTTCTTTGGAGGACGTGAGCATGACCACCGGGATGCTCTTGAGGGCAGGCGTGCTGCGAATCACCTTGAGTACTTCCAGACCGTCGACCTTGGGCAGTTTCAGGTCGAGCAGCACCACGGTCGGATTGCCGGCCTGGCGGCTGGCGTGTTCACCGGACGCGCGCAGGTAGTCCAGCGCCTCGGCGCCGTCGCGCGCGATGATCACTTCGTTGGCCAGCTGGCTCTTTTCGAGCGCGATCAGGGTCAGTTCCAGGTCGTTGGGATTATCTTCGACGAGAAGGATGGGCTTTAACATGGTCTTGCCTTAACTATGTGGTTCTTTGGGAATGCAAAATGAGAAGGTGGCGCCCTGGCCGGGCACCGATTCGGCCCACACCCGGCCACCGTGGCGTTCCACGATGCGGCGCACATTGGCCAGGCCGATGCCGGTGCCCTGGAAGTCTTCCATCCGGTGCAGGCGCTGGAACACGCCGAACAGCTTGTGCACGTAATCCATATTGAAGCCGGCGCCGTTATCGGCCACGGAGACGATCCATTCAGTGTCGTTCTCGGTGGCGCTGACGCGGATCTGCGCCTTGTCTTTCTGGCCGGTGAACTTGACCGCGTTCGACATCAAGTTGTACAGCGCCAGCTGCAGGAAGTTCGGATCGGCATGCAGGGTCGGCAGGGCGCCGATGTCCCACGCGATGTCGCGCCCGCGCATGTCAATCGACAGCTTGTCCATGCACGAATTGACCATCTCGCGCAGGGGGAAGCTGGTGGGACGCAGCGCCGCCCTTCCCATCTGCGAAAAACTCAGCAGATCGTCCACCAGCTTGCCCGCCAGGCGCGCCGAATCCTTGATGTTCTTCAGGAAGCGCTGGCGCTTTTCCAGACTGTCGTTGCCGGCCGCGTCCAGCAGCAAATCGGAGAAGCCGACGATGTGGCGCAGCGGCGCGCGCAGATCGTGCGACACCGAATACGAGAACGCTTCGAGCTCCTTGTTGGCGCGCCCGAGTTCCTCGGCCAGTTCGGCCATCTGTTCGGCGCGTTCCAGCGCGATGCCGATCAGGGCGCTGCGAAACTCCAGCGCCATTTCCAGTTCGCCGCTGTGCCACGGGGCGCTGGTGCCGTGGATGGTCTCGCGCCAGGCCGAGAACGACAGGCGCGGCGAGAGCTGGGCCGACGGGCTGCCGCCGGCCGGTTTGTCGTAGGGGTTGCCGGCCCAGTCGATGGTGTGCACTTTCTCGGGCCGGAACCAGAGCAGGTAGTGCTTGTGGATGCGCGAAATCGGCATTGCCAGCACGCCGCTGGCGTTGGCCGTAAGGGCCGCGCCGGCGGGATACACGGCGCCCAGGTGGTCGGTATGAAACAGGTCGCCCTGGAAGTTCAGGTCGAGCCAGCCGACCAGCGCGCGGATATCGTCCTCGCCAGGCGCATCGCCGTAGGTCAGCAGGCGGTCGTCGAACAGGATGGCGGCGCCGCCGGCGCGGGCAAACTGCAGCAGCTGCGGGAACACGCTGCTGATGTTGTCGGTGAAGTCCGCGCTCTGGGTCAGGCCGGCCAGCATGGAGACCATCACGCGCCGCACGTCGAGGCGGAACGTGAGTTCGTCCGCATCCTCGCGCGACTCGATGCACATGGCCAGAATCTGCCCCAGCTGCTCGCAGGCGGTGCGGTTGTCGAACGGGACCGCGCACGGCGTGGCGTGATGGCAGGAGATCAGCCCCCACAGTTTGCCTTTGACCATCAGCGACACCGACATCGAGGCCAGCGTGCCCATGTTGCGCATGTACTGCAGGTGGACCGGCGAGACGCTGCGCAAGGCGGCAAACGAGAGATCGTTGGGCGCGCCGGTGGCCGGGTTGCGCGGCGGGACCAGCCGCGCCGGCGTGTAGTTCGCATCCTGGATCAGCCGGATACGGTTCAGCATGTAGAGTTCGCGCGCCTGGCGCGGAATGTCGGTCGCGGGAAAGCGCTGGCCCAGGTAAGCATGGTAGTCAGCGTCGCGCGCTTCGGCCAGCACATGGCCATGGCCGTCCGCATCGAACTGGTACACCATCACCCGGCCGAAGCCGGTGACGGCGCGAATTTCCTGGCAGGCCAGGCGGCTCATCTCGTCGACCGTGGCGGCGTCGTTCAGTTTCAGCAGGAAGTCGCCGACCCGGCGATACAGATGGCGCAGGTCGGCCGCGGCGGCCGCATTGATGGCTTCGAATTCGAGCAGCAGGGCGTTGTCGTAGTAGTGGGCCAGTACGTTGAAGCTGGCGCCGCCGTCGAGCGTGACGGCGCACAGGAAGGCCGGACGCTGGCCGATTTCCGCCTGGGCGAGCTGGGTGGCCAGGCGGGCGCCGTGCGCTTCCCCGATGACCGCGGCCAGCGGCTGGCCGACGGCGGCATCGGCATCGATGCCGGCCAGGGTGGACAAATTCTCGCTCGCTTGAAGCACGAGCAACTCTTTGGTGAGCGATAGCAGGAAGCCGTGCGGCTGAATGCTGCCGGGGGTTCGGATAGGTTCCCTGTCGCAGCTCGACAGGTCCAGACCGGGAGTCTCGGGGGTGGCCTCGTTCATCTGTGTTTACGTTTTGCGGCGGGATCAGGGCCGCAAATTTCAAAAACGAAATTGTACTTTAAGCATTGCGATTTGCCTCGCACAATACACGCATATTGCGGGCTCATGTGCGCCGGAAGAGGCGTTGTTCATGAGACAATTCGGCGATGAGCCTAGCCCCCGATTTCGAAGCCCTTTTCCGCGTCTCGCCGTATCCCCACATGGTGGTGGACCGCGCCCTGAATTTTGTTGCCGCCAACGACGCCTACCTCGCCATCCTGGGCCGTGCCGGGGTCGATCTGCGCGGCCAGAATCTGTTCGATGCGTTTCCCGACAATCCGGACGATCCGGCCTCCACCGGCACCGCCCTGGTACGCGACTCGATTTTGCGCGCCTTCGACAGTGGCAAGCCACATACCATCGCCTTTGTGCGCTACGCGATCGCGCGCGAAACCGCGCTGGGCACGGTGTTTGATGAACGCTTCTGGAGCACCGTGCACACCCCGGTCGCAGGGCCCGATGGCACGGTGGCGTTCGTGATGCAGAACTCGATCGAGGTGACTGACCTGTACCGCTTCGACCGCGACTCGCATCTGGCCTCGGTCGACCCGGCGCCGCGCCTGGCCGAGCGGGCTGACCATTTTTATCAGGCCCAGATGCACGAAGCGATGATGCGCGTCGTGAACGACGAGCGCAGCCACTTGCGCGGCCTGTTCAACCAGGCGCCGGGGTTCATCGCGGTCCTGTCGGGCCAGCGCCATGTGTTCGAGATGGTGAACGAGGCCTATTACCAGCTGGTGGGCCACCGCGAACTGATCGGCAAGCCGGTATGGCAGGCCCTGCCCGAGGTGGAAAGCCAGGGCTATGACAAGCTGCTCGACTGCGTCTATCACAGCGGCGAGCCCTTCGTCGGCCGCAACCTGAAGGTGGCACTGCAACCGGTCCCGAACGGGCCTGTGATCGAGCGCTTTATCGATGTGCTGTACCAGCCCATGAAGGACAAGGAAGGGCGCACCAGCGGCATTTTTGTACAAGGCCACGACGTGACCGACGCGCACACGGCGCAGCTGGCGGAGCGGGAGAGCGCCGAACGCCTGTCCGAAGGCATGAACGCGGCGCAAATGATGGTGTGGGACTGGGACATCGCTTCGCGCGCGATGGTCTTTTCCGATAATGCCCAGCTGGTGCTGGGCCGCAGCGAAGCCAATATCGACATCATCAGCGAATCGATCCACCCGGTCGACCAGGCGCGCCTGCGCCGCGAGCGTGAACGCGCCATCGCCGAGCGCAGCGGCTACCGCGAGATCGTACGCTTTTAGCGGCCCGATGACGGTCGCATGCTGTGGCTCGACATTCGCGGCAAGGTGCGCTGCGACGCCGATGGCGTGCCGGTCGCGGTGCGCGGCGTCACGCTCGACGTTACCGACCGGATCCGCGCCGAGGAAGACCTGCGCGACGCGCACCGCCGCAAGGATGAATTCCTGGCCATGCTGGCGCACGAGTTGCGCAATCCGCTGGCTCCCATCAGTTCTGCCGCGCAGCTGCTGCGCCACGTGCGCCACAGCGAACAGCGGCTGGCGGAAATCACCGACATCATCATTCGGCAGGTGGGTCACATCACCGGCCTGGTGGACGATCTGATCGATGTCTCGCGCGTCACGCGCGGCCTGATCTCGACCGAACAGCAGCCGCAGGACATGCACCGCATTGTGGGCGACGCGCTGGAGCAGGTGCGCCCGCTGATGCTGGCGCGGCGCCACCATCTGACGGTGCGCCTGCCCGACACCCCGGTCCGCATCATGGCCGACCAGAAGCGGGTGGTGCAGGTGCTGACCAACCTGCTGGGCAATGCGGCCAAGTACACGCCCGAAGGGGGCAATATCGATTTGTCGGTGCACCACGATGACGCCAGCGTGCGGCTGCGGCTGCGCGACGATGGCATCGGCATCGAGCCCGACCTGCTGCCGCGCGTGTTCGATCTGTTCACCCAGGGCGAGCGCAGTGCCGACCGGGCCCAGGGCGGGCTCGGTGTGGGGCTGGCGGTGGTCAAAAGCCTGGCCGAGCTGCACGGCGGCCAGGTCAGCGCCGCCAGCGAAGGGCGCGGCAAAGGCAGTACATTTACCCTCACGCTGCCGCTGCTGGGCGCCGGACCGGCACTGCCAGCGCTGCCGGCAGCCGAAGCGGCGCCCGGTCCGCAGCGGCCAATGCACATCATGGTCGTTGACGACAACCCTGACGCGGCCTTCATGCTGTCCATGCTGCTCGAACAAAGCGGCTACCAGGTTACCACCGAAAACAGTCCGGAGGCGGCGCTGGCACGCGCTGCCGTGAGTGTGCCCCACGTCTGCCTGCTCGACATCGGCCTGCCCGGCATGGATGGCTACCATCTGGCGCGGGCCCTTCGCGCACTGCCCGGCATGGCGGGGGCGACCCTGATTGCCATCACCGGCTACGGACAGGAACAGGACCGGCGCAAAACCGCCGACGCCGGGTTCCAGCATCACCTGGTCAAACCGGTCGACAGCGCCGAACTGGGGGTATTGCTGCACGCGCTGGCGGCGGCGCGCTGGGAGGCCGCAGCGGCCTGAATGGCATGCTACACTTTCCCCTCCTTTTTTGACCGCGTGGCCTGATGCTTCTGCCCAGATTTCGCTCCCTGCATGCGTACTTCGCCACAGCGAATCTGCTGGCGCTGTTGTGCGCCGCGCCGGTGGCCGCGGCGGAGCCGGCAAAGCGCCATGTGCTGGTACTGTATTCGCTTGGTTCGGATTCGGCCTCGGCCTGGCAGAGCCACCTGAGTGCCGGCATCGCGCGCGAAGTCGGCGGCGGGCAGGGCGCCAATGTCCCCGAGGTGTTCGACGAGCGGCTCGACGTGATCCGGGTAGGCGAAGCCGCCGCCCTGAACGCGATGGCGCCTTATCTGCAAACCAAATATGCGGGCCTGCGCTTCGATGCGGTGATCGCCGAAAACTACCAGGCAAACCGCTTCCTCAGCGAGCATCCCGATCTGTTCCCCGGCGCGGCGCGCTATTACGTCAATCATGGCCGGCGCGGCTGGAAGCCGGCCGACGGCACCGGCATGGAAATCGACTTCGACTTCATGCGCGCGATTGCCGCCATCCCGCTCACGCTGCCCGCCGTCAAGCGCATCGTGGTGGTGGGCGACCCGACCCCGCGCGGACAGGAATGGATCGATGGCGTGCGCGCCATTGCGCCCCAGTATGCCGGCCGCATCGCCTTTGAATTCTGGGACCGCCAGAGTTTCGCGCAGCTGTACCAGCGCGCCGCCGCCCTTGGCCCGGACAGCGCGATCTACATGTTCCCCACCTATGCCGACAGCGAAGGTGTAGCCGGCATGCCCGCCGTGGTGGCGCGCAAGCTGGCCGCCAGCACGCGCGCACCCGTATTTACGTATGTCGATTCGCTGATGGTGCCCGGCATCGCCGGTGGCTACGTGGTCAGCGGCGAACGCGTGGGGCGGGCGATCGGGCGTCTGGTCAATGGCCAGAGCGCTGATCTGCGCCAGGTCCAGACTTATATTTTCGACCAGCCGGTGGCGCAGCGCTTCGGCTTGCGCGAGGTGGAGGGTGCGCTCCTGCTCCATGCCGAACGCAGCGTCTGGGACCAGTACCGCTGGCAGATTATCACGGGCGTGTCGCTGATCGCCCTGCAGGCACTGCTGATTTCGGCGCTGATGCTGGCGCTGCGGGGGCGCCGCCGCGCGCTGGGTGCGCTGCGAGGCGAACGCGCGCGCCTGGAAGACGCGGTGGCCCAGCGCACGCTCGAACTGCAGGCCGCGAACAGCGCGCTGGAGCAGCAGGTCACCACCGATTCGCTGACCGGCATCGGCAACCGGCGCCGCATGACCATCCAGATCACCGCCGAACTGGAACGTACGCGCCGCTTCGGCCATCCACTGTCGCTGCTGATGATCGACATTGACCATTTCAAGAACGTCAACGACAGCTTCGGCCACGACGCCGGCGACCGTGCCATCGTGGCCGTGGCCATGGCGCTTGCGGTCGACCTGCGCGGCATCGATTCGGTCGCCCGCTTCGGCGGCGAAGAGTTCGTGGTCCTGTTGCCGGAAACAGCGCTGGAGGTGGCATGCGATGTGGCCGAACGGCTGCGCACCTCGATCGAGGCGCTGCGGCTGGAAGACGCGGGCCGCGCCATCAGCCTGACCATCAGCATCGGCGCGGCCTGCGCGGGTGGGCGCGGCAGCGCGGACAGCCCGTCGGCGCTGCTGTCGCGCGCCGACCGCGCGCTCTACCAGGCCAAGTCGGAAGGGCGCAACTGCGTGGTGCGCTCCGGAGAGCGCGCGTGACAACGCTGCGGCTGATTCTGGGCGACCAGCTCAACCCCTTGCACAGCTGGTTCGACACGGTGCGCGATGACGTCGTCTACACGCTGATGGAAGTGCGCCAGGAAACCGACTACGTGCACCACCACGCCCAGAAGATCATCGCCGTGTTTGCCGGCATGCGGGCGCTGGCGGCGTTCCTGTCGCAGCGCGGGCACCGCGTGCATTACCTGGCCATTGACGATCCGGCCAACCTGCAGGCGCTGCCGGCCAATCTGGACTGGCTGCGCACGCACTACCAGGCACACGAATTCGAATACCAGGCGCCTGACGAGTGGCGCCTGGACCAGCAGCTGGCCGCCTATGCGGGCAATCTGCCCGGACGCGCGCGCATGGTCGACAGCGAGCATTTCCTGACGGCGCGCGACGAGGCGCAGCGCATTTTTTCCGACCGCAAGCAATGGTTGATGGAGTACTTCTGCCGGCAGATGCGGCTGCTCCACCAGGTGTTGGTGGAGCCGGGCGGCAAGCCGGCCGGCGGCCAGTGGAACTTCGATCACGACAACCGCAAGCCGTGGCGCGGCACGCCGCCCGAGCCGCATGACACCCGGGTCCAGCATGACCATACGGCCCTGTGGGAGACCATCCGCCAGGCCGGCGTCGGCAGTTTCGGGCGGCCCGATGCCGCGCGCATCGTGTGGCCGCTTGACCGCGCCGAAGCGCTGGTGCACCTGGACAGCTTTATTCAGCACGGCCTGCCGCACTTCGGCGACTTTCAGGATGCGATGAGCAGCAAAGCCACGCGCCTGTTTCATTCGATGCTCTCGTTCGCCCTCAACACCAAGATGCTGCACCCGCGCGAAGTGATCGCCGAGGCGGAAGACGCCTGGCGCGCCGGCCACGCGCCGCTGCACGCGGTGGAGGGCTTCATCCGCCAGATTCTGGGATGGCGCGAATACGTGCGCGGCGTGTACTGGACCAACATGCCGGGCTACGAACTGCACAATGTGTTCGGCCACACGCAGGCGCTGCCGTCCTGGTTCTGGGATGGCAAAACGCACATGAACTGCATGCGCCACGCGATTGGCCAGTCGCTCGATGACGCGCACGCCCACCACATCCAGCGCCTGATGGTGATCGGTAATTTCGCCTTGCTGGCCGGGCTAGACCCGGCCCAGGTGCACCAGTGGTACCTGGGCGTCTACATCGACGCCTTCGAATGGGTGGAAATGCCCAACACGATCGGCATGAGCCAGTTCGCCGACGGCGGCCTGCTGGCGACCAAACCGTATGTGTCCAGCGCAGCCTATATCGACCGCATGAGCGACTATTGCAAAGGCTGCCGCTACGACAAGAAGGCGCGCCTGGGTGACGACGCCTGCCCCTACAATGCGCTGTACTGGGATTTTTTCGAGCGCAACGCGCAGCGCCTGCAGGGCAATCAGCGCCTGGCGATGGTGTATCGCAATCTGGGTAACATGGACGACGAAGCGCGGCACGGCCTGCGCGAACACGCCGCCGATTTGCGCGCGCGGCTTGATGAACTCTAATTGACGGAACAAGTATGGCATTGCATATCGAAACACCGCTGATTGAATCGGGCGCACTGGCAAGCGCGGGACGCCGGGTCTGGCTCAAGATGGAAGCGCTGCAGCCGCCCGGTTCATTCAAGATCCGTGGCATTGGCCACGCATGCGAGGAATATGTCCGGCGTGGCGCGCGCCGCTTCATCAGTTCATCGGGCGGCAATGCAGGCATCGCTGCGGCGTATGCCGGCCGCCGGCTCGGTGTACCGGTGCTGGTGGTGGTGCCGGAGACCACGAGCGAACGTGCGCGCGCCTTGATCCGGCGCGAACAGGCCGAGATCGTTGTGCACGGCGCCAGCTTCCAGGAAGCCAACGCGCACGCCATGGCCATGGTGGGCGCCAGCGACGCCTTCATCCATCCCTTCGACGACCCGCTGCTGTGGGAGGGCCACGCCAGCATGATCGACGAGGTCCGCCGGGCCGGCGTGGTGCCGGACGCCGTGGTGCTGTCGGTCGGCGGGGGCGGCTTGCTGTGCGGGGTGCTGCAGGGTTTGCGGCGCAATGGCTGGGGCGAGGTGCCGGTGCTGGCGGTAGAAACCCGGGGTGCCGATTCGCTGGCGCAGGCGCTGGCGGCCGGCCAACGGGTGGTACTGCCCGCCATTACCAGCATTGCCACCTCGCTCGGTGCGCGCCAGGTGGCGCAGCAAGCGTTTGACGAAGCGCGTACGCATCGGCTGCGCAGCGTGGTGGTGCAGGACGCCGACGCGGTCGATGCCTGCATCCGCTTCATGGATGACCAGCGCGTGGTGGTGGAGCCGGCTTGCGGCGCGGCGCTGGCGGCGGTGTACGGCAAGGTGCCGCAGCTCGATGGTTGCACGAACGTGCTGGTGATTGTGTGCGGCGGCGTGACCGCCAGCGTGGCGCAGCTCAATGGGTGGCAGCGCGGGTAAGCTGGCGTAAAAACACTTCGCCGCCTGCGCGAGGACGATGTACGCTAGAGCGCATACAGAATGTCAGCAATCGAATCATAAATCGGGTACACCTTCGGCCCCGACTTCGGCCAGCCGATCATGTCGAAATGGTCGTAGCTGCGGTGCGTGCCGAGAAAATTCCAGCTCCCTTTGACCGACACGCCATCGTAGTCGCGCGCCGGCTGCCCGGCAGGAGCGCGCATGCTCACCGTATTGACCACGCCATCGTTGGGGAACCAGCGACGGTCGATGATCACCCGCGCCGGATCGGTCTGCGTGTACGCGCCCAGTCCATGCCGACCCATGGATGGCAGTATCCATTCGCCGGCATACGGCTTGGTCAGCGGCGCCATGTCGCGCCTGGGGTACTGGTATTGCTGTTGCTGGAAGAAGGCCACGGCGCGGTCGGTGCTGTTGCAGCACAGCGCACCGGCCTCGGTGGCGGTGTTGGCAAGCGAGTAGTAGTACACATTCGGCGAGGTCTTGACCCAGGCGTTGAATTCGCGCGCGCCGTCGGGCCCCATTTCCCACTGGGCCGAATCGAAATTATCCTGATTCCAGAATGGCGAGGCCATGGCCCGTTCCAGGTAGCTGCTGTCCGGCTCCTGCGGATGGCGTTCGATGCCGAACTGCTGCAACTGAAAATCGAGGGCCTGGCCAAATCTGCCGGCGCCGGCAATGGCGCCGATGCCGGCTGCCAGCTGGGCGATATGGGGGCCGAAATTGCCCATCGCGTCGCGCAGGCTGGTGCCATCGTGCGGCGCGGCCAGCGTGGTGGCGCTCACCACCCAGCCGATCTTGCCGCCTTTGTAGAGTTCGCCGCCGCCTTCGTCGCCATGCGGCGATCCGTTCTCGAGCAACTGGATCAGCGCGCGGATGGTCTGCCCGCCCTGGCTATGACCGAGCAGGTGCACGGGGTGGCTGGCATCCCAGGCGGGATACAGCGCGAGCGGGTAATTTTGCGGATTATGGGAGGCGTCGGCGGCCCAGCATTTGCCGGGCGGACGCCGTTCCGCGGTGTGCTCGGCGCGTGCGGTGTGAACGATGCCGTAGTCGACGCAGCCGCCCTTGATCTGATAATACAGTTCGGCGCTGCGGTCCCAGCTCGAACTGATGGAGCCGACCGAGGCCACCAGAATCGGATGCTGGCCGCGCTGGTTACGCATGTGTTCGGCGATGTCGTCGAAACCACCCCAGTATTTGAAACCGCTGCGCTTGTATTGTTCCGGCCCGAAACCGAGGAAGCCGTGTACAAGGACGATGGGGTAGTTGTTGGCGGCTGCAACGGGCTGGGTGCAAGCCAGCAGGCAGGCAGCAAGTGCAATAGTGCGTGGAGACATGGCGTGCTTCCAGTGATGAAGGTCGCCACCATTTTTAGGCAAGAAAGCCAGCCCGGCTTTGCACCGGGCTAAACATCAGTTTGAAAAACCGTTCTCAGGGACTGCCGACCGGCCCGTTACCGCCCACCGCACTGCCGCCCACCGCATTGCCGCCCACCGCGTTGGCGGCCATGTCGACCGGGGTAGTGCCTTGCCACACAACATAGTCGTCGACCGAATACAGCTTGCACGGCTGATTGCTTTTCTTTCCACAAGTTTCAAGCGCGCGCGCATCGGGATCCTCGCCTTCTTCGGCCCAGCACCAGTCGCCAGTGGGAGAAACGGCAAATGCGCGCGGCGTCATGCGGGCCAGGTATTCGCGGTACGCTTCGCGTCCGCTTTCGGCCAGATAGGGCACGGCCGCGATGTCATCCACGCGGGCAAAATTGGTCTTCGGCAGCGTGGGCGCGCTTTCCACCGCATATTTTTCCTCGGTCGGCATGCCGATTTCGCGCAGGAACGGTTCGGCTTCCTTCCACCAGATTTTTTCGCCATCGCGGCTGGCAATCATGCCATGCGAATCGCGCTTGAAGACGCCAAACTCGTGCAGACGTGCCTGTCCACCATGGCTGACATAAGCCGCATGCATACGGCTGGCCAGGTCGGGTCCGAACAGGGAATCGTTGACGCCATACATCCACAGGCTTGGCACCTTGCTGCTGGCACCATACGTGCCGAAGGCCTGCACCAGCTCGCCGCGCCAGTCGCAGCCAGCGCCATCGTCGCGCAAACCGCCGGCAAAATTGATCAGACCGCGTACGCCGTGCACATCGCGGGTGCCGAGGGCGATCGTGGCCAGCCCGCCGTAGGATTGACCGGCGACGACAATGCGGTCGCTGTCGATCCATTTCTGTTTGCGCGCGAAATCAATGGTCGAGAGGACATCTTCCGCCTGGGCCTGGCCATTCGCGGTCATGTTGCAGCCGTGATTGGCGAAGGTGCCGGTCGAATTCGCGAAGCCCTGGCGCATCGGCACCAGGACCGCATAGCCGCGCTTGACGAAAGCGGTGGCCATGAAAATGAAGCGGTCGCGCTGCTGGTATTGCGGTTCGCCCGAATCCTTGCCGTGATTAATGATTAGCAGCGGAAATGGACCCGGTCCGTTGGGGCGGAACACCGTGGTTTGCAGGCGTGCCTTGCCATCGGTGCCCGCGGGAACCTGGATGATCTGCTCGTTCAGACGAAAATCGATGGGAAGTTCTTGTTCAACTGCCATCAACGGAGTCAGGCAAAAACAGGCGAGGGATACGCTGGCGAGGGTGTGCGCAATACGGCGCACGCGGGCGGTGAATACAGTAACGATGATGAAACTCCGATTGGTGTGGATTGCCGAAAGGAATGTATAGATTTTAGGCACGAGGATTACGCACAGCAATACTCGTTTGCTAACTCCAAGCAACAAAAACCAAAAAAAAGCGCTGAGTTTGCACATCCGTTATCAGGCTATTCATGGCTTTGTGGGTTTGTTGGTAACATTCGCCGACTCGTCCACGAAAGCTTATTTGTCCGCCATCACCAGCCCTTCCGGCCGCGCGCGCTGCGCGCAGTGCCTGCGCCCGCAGCCGGCCTGCATCTGCAGATGGATTGCGCCCGTCGTCAGCCAGGCAGGTCTGTTAATCCTCCAGCATCCGATGGAAGTCGCCCATGCCAAGGGCAGCGCGCGCTTGCTGCACCTGAGCGTGGCCGGGTCGCAGCTGGCATGTGGCGAAGTGTTCGCGCCGGCCGAGTTGCAGCAGTTGCTGGCCCAGGAAGGCAGAACGCCGCTGCTGCTGTATCCGGATTTGCCGGGCGAGCGGGCGCTGGGAATTGCTGCGCCGCCGCCACTGGAGGCGGCGCGGCGCAGCGATCCGGCGCGCATTTTGCTGGTCGTGCTCGACGCAACGTGGCGTAAAAGCCGCAAGATGCTGTATTTGAATCCACTGTTGCAGGCCTTGCCGCGCCTGCCGCTGCGCGCCGTGCCGGCGTCAAAGTATGTGATTCGCAAGGCGCACGCGCCGGATCAGTTGTCGACGCTGGAGGCGAGCTGCCACGCACTGGCCCAGCTCGAGGGCGCGCCCGACAAGTACACACCCTTGCTGGACAGTTTTGCGCAGTTTGTTGCCTGCTACCAGGCCAGCGGCGGGACGCTCGCACCGTAGCGGCGCGGGATTGAATATTGGCGCGAGTCGATGTACCATACTGTATATTCATACAGTATTCAGGTGAGCCCGTGTCCGACCCCAACGACCAGTCCGAAGAGCGCGTCATGTTGCCGCCGCGGCCGCTGTCCGCGCAAAAGGGGCGGGGCGCCGTGTCCAATCTGCAGGGCCGGTACGAGGTGAACAACCGCGAATCGTATGACGACGGCTGGGCGCGGGATGACGAGGAAGCGCGCCCGTTCAAAACCCAGGTCACCGACGAATTCGCCAAAAGTATCCTGACGCGCAATACCTCGCCGGACATCCCCTTCAATGTGTCGCTCAACCCCTACCGCGGTTGCGAACACGGCTGCGTGTATTGTTTTGCGCGGCCCACGCACAGCTATCTGGGCTTGTCGCCCGGGCTCGATTTCGAGAGCCGCCTGTTCGCCAAGGTCAACGCGCCGGACCTGCTGCGCCAGGAGCTGGCGAAACCTTCCTACCGGCCCGAATCGATCGCCATCGGCGTCAACACCGACGCTTACCAGCCCTGCGAGCGCGAGCTGCGCATTACGCGCCGCGTGCTCGAGGTGCTGCACGACTGCGAGCATCCGGTCGCGCTCATTACCAAGTCATCGCTGATCGAGCGCGACCTCGATCTGATCGCACCCATGGCAGCCAAAGGCCAGGCCATTGCCGCCATCACGCTCACCACGCTCGATCCGGCCATCTCGCGCACGCTCGAGCCGCGCGCGGCCGCACCGGCACGCCGCCTGCGCACGATCCGCACCCTGGCCGAGGCCGGCATTCCGGTACGGGTCAGTGTCGCGCCCGTGATCCCCTTTATTACCGAGCCGGAACTGGAACGGGTGCTGGAGGCCGCGCGCGAGGCCGGCGCCGTCAGCGCCCATTACGTTGTGCTGCGGCTGCCCTGGGAGGTCAATCCCCTGTTCCAGCAGTGGCTCGAGGCGCATTTTCCCGAGCGCGCGCAGCGCGTCATGAATCGCGTGCGCGAAATGCGCGGTGGCAAAGATTACGACAGCGACTTCGCCACCCGCATGCACGGGGAGGGCGTATGGGCCGATCTGATACGCCAGCGTTTCGTCAAAGCGGTCAAGCGGCTGGACATGAATCTCACCAGTGGCAGGTTTGCCGAGCTCGACGTGTCGCGCTTCAGGCGCCCCACGGTGGTGCCGCCGGTTGCAGGCAAACAGTGCGGCAACGCGGCCGGGCAGCTGGATCTGTTTTCCTGACCGCCGCTCAAAGCGCGCGCAGGTGTTTTTCGATGGTGAACACGTGTTCGTCGTCCTTGCCCAGGGCCCGCAGGGCATGGGCGAGCTCGAACAGATAATCCTGGTTGTGGCCGCTGGGGCCGCTTGAGCGGGCGATGTGCAGCGCGATATCGAGTTCGGTCGCTTCGCCCAGGAAGGCCGCGTTGTCTTCGGTCGCAATGTAGACCAGGCCCAGGGTGCTGTCGCCATCGTCAAATACAATGTCGGTGGCCAGACGCAGGTAGCCGTTCTTTTCGCGATGGTCCAGGTGGGCGAACACTTCGGGCGTGATCAGGTAGGCCATGCCATAGCACTCGGCGCCCGGGTCCTGCACCAGCGTCACCACGCGGCCGGGCGCCGTTTCGGTGCCCCGATGGTCATGCGAGCCTTGCCAGAAGCGCCGCGACCAGTTGCGGATACTGGCGGCACGCCGCTCGATGAAGGGGAAGTCCGCCTTGAAAATCAGCGAGCCATAGCCGAACAGCCAGACGCTGTGATGGCCGTCGAAGGTGTCCATCTGCTGGTTGATGGCGATCGTGTTGTGTGACATGGGTGTCTCTGCATCGGTCCAGACGGCATTATAAAGGCGGCGGAATATTCCAGTCGTGGGCTTCGACGAACTTGAACAGGTAGGCGATGAAACTCTCGGCCGCCGGCGACAGCGAACGGTTCTGGCGCCGGTACACAAAAAAGCGGCGCGTCAGTTCCGGCTCGTGCAGCTGGCGCATGTTCAGCCGATGCAGGCGCACCAGCGGCTCGGCATACGGCAGGCACACGGTCACGCCAAGGCCGGCACTGACCATGGCCAGCGCCGTGGTCATGAAGGTCACTTCGTTGGCGGGGTTGAGCGAGATGTCGCGCAGGGAGCTGTGCATGTCGCTCAGCAGACGCTCGGTGAACTGGCCCTGCAGCGCGATGAAGGGATAAGCCGACAGGTCCGACCAGGTCACCCTGTCACGCGCTTCCAGCGGGTGCGCCTGCGGAAACACCAGCACGAAAGGCATCTCGAACAGCACCGCCGCATCCACCTGGGCGCTGGGGTCGCGCTCCGGGCCGACCGCCACATCGACCTCGCCACTGAGCACGCGCGCCGTCACATTCTCCACCGCGCAGTCGACCAGCCGCACCTGGATGTCGGGGTGGGTGGCACGGTAGCCGGCAATTACCTGCGGCAGCAGGGTGCACGACATCAGCTGCGGCGCGGCGATGCGCACCACGCCTTTTTTCAATTGCGACTGGTTGGCGATGTCGAGCAGGGCGCCGTCGAGATCATCGATGATTTTCGAGAACAGCGGCGTCAGTTCGCGGCCCACTTCGGTCAGTGCGATCTTGCGCGTGCTGCGGTCGACCACGCGGATGCCCAGGGTCTGCTCGAGCTCCTTGATCAGGCCTGACAGGGCTGACTGGGTCACGTGCATATACTCGGCGGCCAGGGTGAAACTGCCGGTCCGGGCCAGCGCCACGAGCGCGCGCATCTGGCGTAAAGTGGGATTCATCGGATAATCTGATAATTCGCTTGAAAAATATTGTTTGTATGATAGTTCGTTTTGCACTCTAATAGTGGGATCGGAACTGGAGGACAGCATGAAAATTCAACGCATTCACCACGTGGCCTACCGCTGCAAGGACGCCAAGGAAACGGTCGACTGGTACGTCAAGCACCTGAACATGGACTTTGTGCTGGCCATTGCCGAGGACGAGGTGCCGTCCACTGGCGCCTACGATCCCTACATGCACGTGTTCCTCGACGCCGGCAACGGCAATGTGCTGGCCTTCTTCGAGCTGCCGCTGCAGCCGGGCATGGGGCGCGACGAAAACACCCCGGCCTGGGTCCAGCACCTGGCGCTGGAAGTCGACTCGATGGAGGAGCTGCTCGCGGCCAAGGAACGCCTGGTCGCCGCCGGCATCGACGTACTGGGACCGACCAACCACACCATCTTCAAGTCAATCTACTTCTTCGATCCGAACGGGCACCGCCTCGAACTGGCCTGCAATACCGCCACCGACGAGATGAAGAAAAAGCTCGATGACGTCAAATGGGACATGCTCAATGAATGGGCGCAGACCCGCAAGGCGCCCAAGCACGCGGCCTGGATGCACGAAAAGACGAAAGACTGAACATGAAACTTGCCACACTCAAAACCGAGAGCCGCGACGGCGCGCTGGTGGTCGTCAGCCGCGACCTGAGCCGTTACCAGAAGGTGCCCAAGATCGCCGCCACGCTGCAGTTCGCGCTCGATCACTGGGACATGGTGGTCGAGCGGCTGCAGGCCGTGTATGTTGCGCTCAACGAGAACGCGACCTGGGACGCGCAGCCCTTCGACGAAACACTGTGCCACTCGCCGCTGCCGCGCGCCTACCAGTGGGCTGACGGCTCGGCCTACATCAATCACGTGGAACTGGTGCGCAAGGCGCGCAACGTGGACGTGCCGGCCTCGTTTTATACCGATCCGCTGATGTACCAGGGCGGCTCCGATTCCTTCATCGGCCCGCGCGACCCGATCTGGGCCTTGTCTGAGGACTGGGGCATCGATCTGGAAGCGGAAGTGGCGGTCATTACCGGCGACGTGCCGATGGGCGCCAGCGTGGAGCAGAGCGCGGCCGCGATCCGCCTGGTCATGCTGGTCAACGACGTCTCGCTGCGCAACCTGATTCCGGCCGAACTGCTCAAGGGCTTTGGCTTCTTCCAGTCCAAGGCCGCCAGCGCGTTTTCGCCGGTGTGCGTGACGCCCGACGAACTGGGCACCGACTGGCAGGACAGCAAACTGTGTTTGCCACTGAACGTGCAGGTCAACGGCCGCCCGTTCGGCTGTCCCAACGCGGGCGTGGACATGACCTTCAATTTCGCCCGTCTGGTGGCGCATGCCGCGCGCACGCGTGAACTGGCGGCCGGCACCATCATCGGTTCCGGCACGGTGTCGAACAAGCAGGGCGACCTGCATGGTTCGAGCATCGAAAACGGCGGCGTCGGCTACTGCTGCCTGGCCGAAGTGCGCATGTACGAAACGATCGAGCAGGGCACGCCCAAAACGTCCTTCCTGCGCTTTGGCGACAGCGTGCGCATCGAGATGTTCGACGCCGCCGGCGCCAGCATCTTTGGCGCCATTGAGCAGCCGGTCAGGCATTACGAGGAGCGCGCAGCATGAAACTGTACGATTACTTCCGCAGTTCGGCGGCGTACCGGGTGCGCATCGGATTGCACCTGAAGGGACTCGCGTATGACGCGATTCCGGTCCACCTGCTGCGCGACGGCGGCGAGCAGCTCAAGCCCGAATACCGCGCCATCAATCCCAGCGCCCTGGTACCGGCGCTGCAGGACGGTGATGTAACGCTGACGCAGTCGCTGGCGATTCTGGAATATCTGGACGAGGTCCATCCGCTGATGCCGCTGATGCCGCGCGATGCACTGGGACGGGCGCGCGTGCGCGAACTGGCGCTGATCATCGGCTGCGACATCCACCCGATCAACAATCTGCGTGTGCTGCGCTATCTGGTCAAGGATGCCGGGCTGACCGAAGAGGCCAAGAACGCCTGGTATGTGCATTGGGTGCAGGAAGGCTTCGCCGCGCTGGAAGCGCAACTGGCCGATTCCGCTGCGCTGGGCCGCTTCTGTCATGGCAACAGTCCCACCATCGCCGACTGCTTCCTGGTGCCCCAGGTATTCAATGCAGTGCGCTTCAACATCGACATGACGCCGTATCCGGTGATCGTGCGCATCGACGCTGCCTTGCGCGAACTGCCGGCTTTTGCCGCGGCCCATCCTTCGGCCCAGCCCGACGCGCAGTAGACGGAACCATGCCCCAGGCCGCGCTGTCTTACGACTATGCGGCTTGGAGGAGGGTCCGATGGGCAAACGCATCCTGCTGATTCAGGGCCACCCTGATCCCTGTCCGGATCATCTTTGCCACACGCTTGCCGACGCTTATTCCATCGGCGCCATCGCCGCCGGTCACGAGCTGCGCACCACCACGGTCGCGCAGCTGGACTTTCCCTTGCTGCGCAGCCAGCACGAGTGGGAGCAGGGGATTCTGCCGCTGGCGCTGCGGGTTGCCCAGGCCGACATTATCTGGGCCCAGCACATGGTGATCTTTTTCCCCTTGTGGCTGGGCGACATGCCGGCGCTGTTCAAGGGCTTTCTGGAACAGGTGGCGCGCCCCGGCTTTGCGTTTGCCGGCGACCGCGCGCACGCAAAAAAGCCGCTGGCTGGCCGCTCGGCAAGGGTGGTGGTCACGATGGGCATGCCGGCCTTGCTCTACCAGTTGTATTTTCGGGCGCACAGCGTCAAGTCACTCAAGCGCAATGTGCTGTCCTTCGTCGGCATCAGGCCAGTGCGGCACACGCTGATCGGCATGGTCGGCAATGCCGGCCCCGACATGGTATCGGGCTGGGCGCTCAAGTTGCAGGGACTGGGGCGGGCTGGCAGTTAGCCAGACCGGGTAAAGGTGCGCGCCCATGCACCGGCCGCGCGGGCCATCTGCATATGCTTGGCTTATGGCGCCGTGGCGCGCCACGCCCGCGGCGACATGCCGACGCGCTGCGAGAACACACGCGACAAGGCGGATGCGTTGGCATAGCCCAGTTCGTCGGCGACCAGTTTGACCGCATCGCCGCGGCGCAAACGGGTTTTGGCCAGCGCCAGGCGCCAGTCCGTCAAATAATCGGCAGGCGTGATGCCGACGATCTCCTTGAAGCGGGCGGCAAAGGCGCTGCGCGACATGCCCGCCTGCTGCGCCATTGCTTCGAGCGTCCAGGGCTGGCCGGGGCGTTCGTGCAGGCTCGTGAGCGCCCGTGCCAGGGCCGGGTCGCCCAGTCCGGCCATCATGCCTTGCGAAATGCCACAGACCTCAGGATGGTCCAGCATCCAGCGTAGCAGTTGCACCAGCACCACTTCGAACAGGCGGTCAGCCAGCAGGCGCTGTCCGCAGCGGGCACGCTCGGCTTCGCCGAACAGCAGTGCCAGCGCATCCTCCAAGCCACCCACCTGCGCCAGCGGGACCACAATCAAGGGCGGCAGGGCGCGCACAAGCGGATGCTCGGCGCCGTCAGTGAATGTGACTGCCGCGCAGACAAAGTCCGAACCACCCACGGGCGCATTGTGAAACGTGTGGCTCAGCGGCTGGGGATAGAACAGCAGGGTCGGCTCACGGATCGCGATGTTGCGCAGCACGCCATCGCGCGCGTGGTGCGTCACGACCATTTCACCGCGCCGCAGCAGGTGCAGAAAGCCGCGGCCCGGTACCGCCTCGAATTTGTCCACCCCGCACAGGGGGCCGGCATGAAAAAGGTGGGTGCGCACGCGAAAGCGCTCCAGCAGGGCGGATAGGCGGTCGGGCGGTAATTCCATGGGATTTGTACGAATAGATATGTTATGACGATGTAATGATACCTTTAGTACGGGGATGGCGCTGAAAATGACCTTGTCGGCATACAAACAGCCGGCCACTCACTGCAACGGATCAGCGATCCACCAACCAGAAAGGCATTACCATGACCCGCGTTCAACTCATCGACCCTGCCAACACCACCGCCAATCGCGCCGCCACCCTGGCGCAAATTCAGTCCGCCTTCGGCGCGACACCGAACATGTTCAAGGCCGTGGCCAATTCTCCTGCCGCGCTGCAGGCCATGTGGGGCGCGTTCGGCGCCCTTGGCAAGGGGACCATTGGCGCGCGGCTGGGCGAACAGATTGCCGTCGCCGTCGCCGAGCAGAACAAATGCGAATACTGCCTCGCCGCGCACACTGCGCTGGGCAAAGGCGCCGGTCTGACCGCGCAGCAGCTGGCGTCCGCACAGGCGGGCCTGTCGGACGATACGAAAGTGGCCGCTGCACTCGTCTTTGCGAGCAAGCTGGTCAAGGAGCGCGGACAGGTGGGCCAGGCCGATGTCGTGGCGCTGCGCAGCGCCGGTTATGACGACGAACAGATCGTCGAAATTCTTGCCCACGTCGCGCTCAATATTTTCACGAACTATGTGAACGTCGCCTTCGAGGTGCCGCTGGACTTTGCTGCGGTGCCGCTGCTGAAGGCCGCCTGATCTTCGGCCCGGCGCAGCGTCCGGTATGATGCGGTTGTGAGCGCGAAGCTTCGCGCAGTGACACTGCCGACTGGGCCGAGATGAGAAATGGTTATCCTGTAGCGCTGCTTCTGCTTGCTTCGGCCGCCCCTTCGTGGGCGGCCGAAAATACGCTTTGTCAGCCGGCGGAAACCTTGGTATGGTCGTGTCATGCAGCAAAGAAGACCTACTCGCTGTGTGCGTCGTCCGATTTGGCGAAGACGCAGGGCTACCTGCAATACCGGGCCGGGAGCGCCGCCGGACGGGAATTCACCTATCCCGCCACGCTCGCACACCCGCTGGGGCGTTTTCAGTTCACGCTGGGAGCGCACGGCGGCCATCTTGAATTCAAGAACGCAAACGTGAAGTACACCATCGCCGCAGATTTGAATGGATTGCCCGCCATTTATATCGACCAGGATGAGCGGCATATCGGAACGGTCCGCTGCAAGGACGAGGCCGGTGACCTTCTGGGCAATGCGACGCTCGACCTGTTTCACGAAACGGGCATTTCTGAATAGCGGACAAGGAGCCTGACCATGGTATTGCGTGCAATTGTTGGCTTATGCCTGGGCCTGCTTGCGCTGGTCCAGCCGCTTGACGCGCTGTGCGCCGAGGCAGCTGGGCGCATCACGGGCGTTGGCGGCGTCTTCTTCAAGGCGAAAGACCCGAAAGCGCTCGCTGGCTGGTACCGCGATGTGCTTGGCATGCCGCTGGAAGTGTGGGGTGGCGCCAAACTGCGCTACGACGCGCCACAGCATCCACCGGCGCTGATCTGGACTGCTTTTCCGGCCACGACAAAGTATTTCGCGCCATCGACCAGCGAGTTCATGATCAACTACGCGGTGGATGACATGGATGCCTTCATCGCCCGCCTGACCAGCAAAGGTGTTGTCATCCTGAAGCGCAGCGACGACGATCCGAACGGCCGCTTTGCCTGGATCCTTGACCCGGAAGGGAACAAAATCGAACTGTGGGAGCCTAAGCGGACAGCACCGCCTTGAAGTGGTGCGTCTTTCGACAGGAAACGCGATGACCCGGCTTTTGCAGCAGGAATACGAGCGGCGGCGGTCCGTGCTGGAACATGCCATGCACGAATTGCCTGCAGGGGTGGTTTGGCAATCGGATGCGGTCAGCGCGGCGGAAGGCGGTGAGTTGCTCGATGATCTAGAGCGCATGGTCGAGCTGTGCAAGGCGCTCGATATTCAGGCCGACGATTTCATCGCAGCCTGTCGCTGGCACCTGAACCACCATGCGCATTTTCACGCGCGGCAAGCGCATTTTGCCAGCTACGAACAGTACGTCAGCGACTGCAAGGGGCCGCTCAGGGTACCCCTGGCGCCCCGCCTGCAAGTCTGAAGATTAGTGCGCCTGCGAGCGGTCCGGTTCCGACGGTGCGGAGATTTCTTCGAGCGCCTGTTCGATGCCCTTGGACTGTTTGGTCGCCATATCACCCAGCGACACGATGCCCACCAGGCTGTGCGAACTCTGGTCCACCACAGGCACGCGGCGAATCTGCACGTTGCCCATCTGACCGAGCACTTCATCGACCGACTGGCTCGAGTAGCAGGTGCGCACGTCGGTGCTCATGACGTCGGCCACGCGGGTGGTTTCCGGCGACTGGCCGGCGGCGGTGGAGCGCACGGTGATATCGCGGTCGGTCACCATGCCGACCAGCTTGTCGCCGTCGCACACGGGGATGGAGCCGACATTGAATTCATCCATCATTTGCGCTGCGCGGCGCACGGTATCGGTTGGGGCGATGCTTTGCACGTCGCGGGTCATTACGTCTTGAATCGTTTGCATCAGAACCTCCATGGGTGGTAGTACGGGTTTTGTCAATAATGCACGTATTTCCAAAAGACTGACGCCAGCTTGAACTGCCCGGCGCTGCGTTACAATCGCGCCTTTGCAAGCGCAGCCGCCCAGGTCCGCCATGATTCCAGCCATCCTTCTTGACGCCTTGTCGCGTGCCCATCCCAGCTGGCAGCCGCATCTGCGCGCCGGCCTGGAGGCGGTCGCACGGGCCAATCCGGCCTATCTGCCAGCGCTGGCGCTGGACAATTACCTGCCGACCGAACAGCGCCTGTTCGCCGCGTTCGCCTTGCCGCTGGCGGACGTGCGTTATGTACTGGTGGGCGAAGGGCCGTATCCGCGCGCTGAAAGCGCGACCGGTGTGTGCTTCATGGATGGGGCAGTGGGCAGCCTGTGGTGCGAGAACGGCTTGTCCAAGCCGGTGAACAAGGCGACTTCCCTGCGCAACTTCATGAAGATGCTGCTGGTGGCTGACGGCCAGCTGACAGCGGACGACACCGGCGGCGCGGCCATGGCCCCGGTTGCCGCCAGCGCACGCCATAACGGCAGCATCCAGACCCTGGCGCAGCTGCAGGACAATCTGACCGCGCAGGGCTTCCTGCTGCTTAACGCCTCGCTGGTGTTCAGAACGACGGTGGCGCCGGTCATCGACGCCCGCGCCTGGCTGCCATTCCTGCAGACGATATTGGCCGCCTTGCTGGGCAACACGGCGCCGCCGACTTTAGTGCTGTGGGGGAAGATTGCTGAACAATTGAAGAAATTGCCTGAGGTAGAGAAGTTTGCGCAGTTGGTCTCGGAACATCCCTATAACCTGAGTTTCATCCAGCATGCTGGAATGCAAGATTTTTTCAGGCCGATGAGGCTGCTCAGCGCCACCAGGTGACCGGGCCAAAACCGACCCCTCCAAGACAAAGCCCCACGATTTTGCTATACTTGACTAAATCGTTCAACTAATACGCCTTTTCATTCGGCGCAGCGGCTTGAACAAGGGCAATATTTTAACAGATCCGGGGTAGTGATGCGTCTGACCACAAAAGGCCGTTTTGCCGTTACAGCAATGATCGATCTCGCCCTGCGCCAGGGCAAGGGTCCGGTCACGCTGGCCGGGATCAGCCAGCGCCAGGCAATTTCCCTGTCTTATCTGGAACAGCTTTTCGGCAAGTTGCGCCGCCACGAGATCGTCGAATCGATCCGCGGTCCGGGCGGCGGCTACAGCCTGGCACGGCGGGCCGACAAGGTGACTGTGGCCGACATCATCATCGCCGTGGACGAGCCGCTCGACGCTACCCAGTGCGGCGGCAAGGAAAACTGCCACGGTTCGGACGCTGCCACCGGCGCGCGCTGCATGACCCACGAGCTGTGGGCCACGCTGAACGAAAAAATGGTGGATTACCTCGATTCGGTCTCGCTGCAGGACCTGGTCGACCAGCAGCACCAGAAGAATTCTGAACAAGTCGTCGTCATGCACCGCAACCCGGCTGCCGTGGCACAAAATTGAAGCATATTGGAGTGAACTGATGAACGCGCCTTTGGACAAAAACCTCGAGCAGACCTTCGTGACTGCGCCGCATTTTCCGATCTACATGGACTACTCGGCCACCACGCCGATCGATCCGCGCGTTGCGGACAAGATGATTCCTTACCTGCGCGAGCAGTTCGGCAATCCGGCTTCGCGCAGCCACATGTACGGCTGGACCGCCGAAGCGGCAGTCGAAGAAGCACGTGCCCACGTGGCCGCTCTGGTGGGCGCCGACCCGCGCGAGATCATCTGGACCTCCGGCGCGACCGAGTCGAACAACCTGGCCATCAAGGGCGCTGCCCAGTTTTACAAAACAAAGGGCAAGCACATCATCACGGTCAAGACCGAGCACAAGGCCGTGCTCGACACCGTGCGCGAACTCGAACGCGTCGGCTTCGAAGCGACCTATCTCGAGCCGCAGGACAACGGCCTGATCACCGTGGCCCAGCTGGAAGCGGCGATCCGCCCTGACACGATTCTGGTATCGGTCATGCTGGTCAATAACGAGATCGGCGTGATCCAGCCGATCGAAGAACTGGCCGCGCTGACCCGCGCCAAAGGCATCATCTTCCATTGCGACGCGGCCCAGGCCACCGGCAAGGTCAAGATCGATCTGGAAAACTCCAAGGTTGACCTGATGACCTTTACCGCCCACAAAACCTATGGGCCGAAAGGCATAGGCGCCCTGTACGTGCGCCGCAAGCCGCGGGTGCGCCTCGAAGCGCAGATGCATGGCGGCGGTCACGAGCGCGGCCTGCGTTCGGGCACCCTGGCAACCCACCAGATCGTCGGCATGGGCGAAGCCTTCCGCATCGCCAAGGTCGAGATGGACAGCGAGATCGCCCGCGTGACGGCGCTGCGCGACCGTCTGGCCAAAGGCTTGCAGGAGATCGAAGAGGTCTACGTCAACGGCGACATGGACCACCGCGTGCCGCATAACCTGAACGTCTCGTTCAACTATGTGGAAGGCGAGTCGCTGATCATGGCCATCAAGGATATCGCGGTGTCGTCCGGTTCGGCTTGTACTTCGGCCAGTCTGGAACCATCTTATGTATTGCGCGCCCTGGGCCGTAGCGACGAACTGGCGCACAGCTCGATCCGTTTCACCATCGGCCGTTTTTCGACCGAAGCCGACATCGATTTCGCAGTGGAGCTGCTCAAATCGAAAGTCCACAAGCTGCGCGAACTGTCGCCGCTGTGGGATATGTTCAAAGAAGGGATCGACATCAATTCGATCCAATGGGCAGCCCACTAACCGTATTGAATACTCAGGAGTTTTAAAATGGCATACTCGGACAAAGTGTTGGATCACTACGAAAATCCACGTAACGTTGGCGCCTTCGACAAGGGCGACGAAACGATCGGCACCGGCATGGTCGGCGCGCCAGCCTGCGGCGACGTCATGAAGCTGCAGATCAAGGTCGGCGCCGATGGCCTGATCGAAGACGCAAAGTTCAAGACCTACGGCTGCGGCTCGGCGATTGCCTCGTCGTCGCTGGTGACTGAATGGGTCAAGGGCAAAACCTTGGACCAGGCGCTGTCGATCAAGAACACCCAGATCGCGGAAGAACTGGCGCTGCCGCCAGTCAAAATCCACTGCTCGATCCTGGCCGAAGACGCGATCAAGGCTGCGGTGCTGGACTACAAGACCAAGCATCCCGCGGTAGCGTAGTCGGAGCAGCAGCAGGGCAGCAGTAGCAGTATCAGTAGAAGCGGAAGCAGCAGCGTAGCAGCA
>DASWMN010000006.1:0-38105 GCA_036399735.1 Telluria sp.
GCATCAATCTTCAGGATGTGCGCCGCACCGAGGCCAGCGGCGAACGCAGCCTGACCGATGCCGGCGAGCGGGCTGCCGCGCCTGCGCCGGCCGTGCTGGCGCCAGCGGCCACGCCGCTGCCGCCGATCAGCATCAAGTCGCTGGTGTTGTCTGGCGGGCGCGTGCGCTTTACCGACAATTTCATCAAGCCGAATTACTCGGCCAGCCTGCAGGAGCTGGGCGGCACGGTCAACGGACTGTCGTCCGACCCGGCGGCCAATGCCGAGGTCGCGGTGCGCGGCGTCGTCAACGGCGCGCCGCTCTCGATTGCAGGCCGGATCAACCCGCTCAAGCGCGACCTGTTCCTCGACGTCAAAGCGGAGGTGCGCGGGATCGAGCTGGCCACGCTGTCCGCCTATTCGGACAAATATGTGGGATATGGCATCGAAAAAGGCAAGCTCTCGTTCGAAGTGGCATACAAGCTGGAGAATCGCCAGCTGCAGTCCGAGAACCGCCTGATTCTCGACCAGCTCGCCTTCGGCAGCGAAAGCACCAATCCGGACGTGAAGAAGCTGCCGGTGCGCCTGGCAGTGGCCTTGCTGAGTGACCGCAACGGCATCATCGACATCAGCGTGCCGGTCGGGGGCACGCTCGACGATCCGCAGTTTTCCATCGGTGGGATTATCCTCAAGATCATCGGCAATGCCATCATGAAGACGGTCACCTCGCCGTTTGCCTTGCTCGCCTCGGCCTTTGGCGGGTCGGAAGAATTGTCGTCGCTACAGTTCGACGCGGGACGTGCCGCCATCACCAAGGGCGGCGAGGGCAAGCTTGGCGCGCTGGCCAAGGCACTGACCGAACGCCCCGGCCTCAAGCTCGACATCGCTGGCCATGCCGACGCGGCGGTCGACCTCGATGCGCTCAGGCAGGTCGCGCTCGAACGCAAGCTGCGGACCCTGAAGACGCGCGATTTGCAGGAAGCGGGCGGCGAACTGCCGCCAGGCGGTGTCGTGGTCGGCAAGGAAGAGGTCCCCGCGCTGCTGGCGCGCGCGTTCAAGGCAGAAAGCTTCAAGAAGCCGCGCAATGTGATTGGCTTGCAGAAAGCGCTGTCCGACGCCGACATGACGCAGATGATGTTGGCCAACGTGGAGATCGATGACGACGATCTGCAGGCGCTGGCCCGGCGCCGCAGCCAGGCCGCCAAGGACTGGCTGATCAAGACGGGCCAGGTGGCGGAAGAACGGATCTACATCGTCGCCGCGCACGGCAGCGCCGCCAGGGAAGGGCAGACGGCGGGGCCGCGCGTCGAGTTCGCCCTGCGCTGATGCATTCTGCACGGCAGGCTCTTGGCTGTCGGCACAGATTGCTTGCCAATCGTCAATATTGTCTTTATGATCTTTCCCTTTTGATAAAAAGAGAACGCTGCGCGTTCCATCTCCGGGGAAATAAATCAAGGAACTGCGACTTGCGCTCATGTTCATCTGCGGCGGTGCCCATGCCGCCTCCAGTGTGGTCGCCGTGCCGATCGGCTGGAATCTGGAAAGCGATGGCGAACGCGAGGTGGCACGCTGGTTTACCGTCATCGTCAGCTATGGCCTGCAGGAACAATGAGAATGACGCTGATCCGCACGGCCGCAATGGCGGGGCCGGTAAGGCCTGGTCCGACATCGCCCGGATCAGCACTAGACGGCGCACGCGCTTGCCTCCACCAGAAGATGCATCGATTGTGTTCGAGCCTTCCAATTTATCGCTGATTAAGACCGGAGGGACACCCCCTGTTGCGCCGCTCAGGCAGGGCCTCGCCGTGGGCCTTGCGTCCGGCCCGGGTGAATTTTCGCGGGGCATTTGTCCCAGTTCGGCCGCGCCGTGCCGGGACAAAGCGCGTGTTCTCTTGCACGGTGACAAACTGCTAGTTTTTCCTCCTGAATTTGAGCGCAAACTCTTGATCTCGATCAAACATTGCAGGAGCGGGATCATGGCAAAGGCAGCTGGCAAGGCGACCAATTCGACCACCGTGAAAGCCCGGGCCAAGTCGCCCGTTGCGCCGGCCCGCAAGACCAGCAAGAAGAAGGCGGGCGCGACCACGCGGATCTTCAACGCGCGGCCGGATACACTCGACTTCCGCGACAAGATGTACACCCCCACCCTGATCGAAGTGCCCACCGTGGTCGCGGTCGAATCCTTCCTGAAATACAGAATTCCCGTGCTGGACCAGGGGCAGGAAGGCGCGTGCACCGGCTTTGGCTTGGCCACGGTGGCCAACTATCTGCTGGCGCGCCGGGTTTGCGTACCGGACCGAAATTGCGTCAGTCCGCGCATGTTTTACGAGCTGGCGCGCCGTTACGACGAGTGGCCGGGCGAAGACTATTCCGGCTCCAGCGCGCGCGGTGCGATGAAGGGCTGGAACAAGCATGGGGTGTGTGCCGAAACCGACTGGGAATACAAGGTGGTGGCCGCCAAGGGCGACGGCTTCAACCACAAGCGCATGACGGAGGCGAAGCGGCGGCCGCTGGGCGCCTATTTCCGCGTCAACCATCGCGATCTGATTGCCATGCACGCGGCGATTGCTGAAGTCGGGGTCCTGTACGCCACCGCCAGTGTGCACGAGGGCTGGCAGAACGTGGGGCCGGACGGCAAGATCAAGTTCAGCGACAAGGAAATCGGCGGGCACGCCTTTGCCATTGTCGCCTACGATGCGCAAGGGTTCTGGATCCAGAATTCCTGGGGCAAGGACTGGGGCCGCAAGGGCCTGGCCCAGATCAGTTACGACGACTGGCTCAAGAATGGCACCGACGTCTGGGTCGCCCGCCTGGGCGTGCCGGTGGTGCTGTCCAATCCGGTGTCCTTCGCCACCGCGCATGCCGCTTCGTCCGGGCAGTCGGCGGCGTATTCGTATGCCGACCTGCGCCCGCATCTGGTCAGCATCGGCAACGAGGGCAGGCTCAAGCCGGGCGGCGACTACGGCACCTCGGAACGGGAGCTGGCGACCATCTTCGAGCAGGATATCCCGCAGTTTCTCAAGGCGAGCAAGCGCAAAAGCCTGCTGCTGTTTGCCCACGGCGGCCTGGTCGGGGAGGGTGCCGCAGTGCAGCGGGTGGCTGAATATCGCGGTCCGCTGATGGAGGCGGGCGTGTTCCCGCTGGCCCTGATGTGGCACACCGATTACTGGTCGACCGTGACAAACGTGCTGCAGGATGCGGTGCGGCGGCGCCGGCCGGAAGGCTTGCTCGACCGCGCCAAGGACTTCATGCTCGACCGCCTTGACGATGCCCTCGAACCCATCGCGCGCGCCTTGAGCGGCAAGATGGCCTGGAGCGAAATGAAGGAAAACGCGCTCGCCTCCAGCGCCGGCAACGGCGCGGTGCGGCTGGTGATCGATCACCTGCTCAAGCTGAAAGAAAGCTTCCCCGACCTGGAGCTGCATCTGGTGTCGCACAGCGCCGGCTCGATCATTCTGGCGCCGCTGGTGCAACTGTGGAGCACCGAGGGCAGTATCAAGAGCGGGCCGATGCAAGGCCGCATCGGCGCCGGCATGCCGCTCGCCACCTGCACCATGTGGGCGCCGGCCTGCACGGTCAAGCTGTTTGACGAGACCTATCGGCCGGCCATTGAATCGCGCGCCATCGCCAATTTTTCGATGTTCTGCCTGAGTGACAAGGCCGAGCAGAAGGACGATTGCGCCAACATCTATAACAAGTCGCTGCTCTACCTGGTCTCGAACGCGTTTGAGGACACGGCCAGAATTCCGGGCTTCCGCGAAGGTGTGCCCATCCTGGGGATGGAAAAGACTATTGTCGCCAACGAGCGCCTGAAGACCCTGTTCGCCACCAGCAACGCTGAACTGATTGTCGGGCCAAACAACAACGGTCCCGACTCAAACACCGCGTCGACCGCGCGCAAGCACGGCGATTTCGACGATGACCCCGCCACGGTGCGCTCGACCTTCATGCGTATTCTGGCGACAGGCGCCGGCAGCAGCCGTCCGGTCTCGATCAAGGAAGAGGATATCGCCTTTGCCGCGTCGGCCACCCATTTGTCCGGCATCCGTCTGGCCATCGACGAGCAAACCCGCAAGAGCCATCCATGATCCGCGCGGCACGGCGAGCAGTCACCGTGAGGGGATCGACAGAGCCGGTTATAATTACAACATGGTATTTCGACGTTTCCTGGCGATTATTCTACTGTTGATCCTTCCGCTGCAATCGACGCTGGCGGCGGTTGACGGCTGCTGCATGGCGACAGCCAGCAGGGAAACCAGCGCTGATACCGGCGCTGCGACCAGCATTGAAACGCTTGCCGCCCAGCAGGATGCGGTCGCCGCCGACTGCTGTGTGGCTTGCGATTTTTGCCAGCATGCCTGTAACGGCTGCGCCACCGCAGCCCTGACGCAGCCAACGCGCAAGCAGACCATGGCGCCGGTCGCCCGCCCGGAACCGCCCATTTATTCCTTCATCCCCGATCTGCCACCCCGGCCCGACCTCGCGGCCTGACACCCCTCCGTTCGGCTGCATCAGCAGCCATTGATGGCGCACGCCGTCAGCTTTTTCGTTGTTCATTCGGAGTTCTATCATGAAGGCATTTATTTTGACCTTGCTGGCCGCCGCATTGGCGGCCCAGGCCGGGCCCGCGCGTGCGGAGCGCGCCGTCCCGCTCGAACTGGCCACATTCACGGCGCAAGCCATGGCTGGCAATGCCGAGCTGCAAGCACTGCAGCACGATGTGGCGGCCATCCAGGCACGGCGCATGCAAGCCGGCGTGGCGCCCAACCCCACGCTCGATTACCTGCGCGAAGGGGAGCGCGGGCAGGGTGGGTCGACTTCCGTGCAGCTTGCCATTCCCCTCGAGCTCGGCGGCAAGAAAGGCGCAAGAGTCGATGCCGCGAGCGCCGAACTGGCTGCGGCGGAAGTCGAGCTCGGCGCAGTGCGCATGCGAATCGAGGCCGAAACAATTGCCGCTTTTCACGACGCCTATCTGGCGCAACAGAAATGCGACCTGGCAAACCAGGCCCGGGAACTGGCCGCACAAGCCACCCGCAGCGTTGGCCGGCGTGTGAGCGCAGGCAAGATATCGCCTGTCGAAGAAACCCGTGCCAGGGTGGCGGAAGCAAACCTGCAAATCGACATGATCAACGCCAGTCGCGATCTGACCAGCGCCCGGCTGAAACTGGCCCTGCTTGCTGGCGCCCCGCTCAGCGCGAGCGCAACACTGGCCCCGCCCGGCGCGGCCTTGCCATTCGCGCCGACTGCGCAGACGATTGCCGAGCGCGTGGCCACTGCGCCGCAAATGCGGCGCGCTGGCGCCGAGCTGGCCTGGCGCAATGCCGCCGCACGGGTGGAGCGCGCCAACCGTGTTCCTACCGTATCGCTCATTCTGGGAAGCAAGCGTGAAGGCCTGGGCCGCGAGCGCCAGAACGTGCTCGGTCTGTCGCTGCCGCTCCCGTTCCGGGACCGCAACCAGGGCGCCCTGCGCGAGGCCGAGGTACTTGCCGACAAGGCAAGCAGCGCGCTCGCGGCTACGCGCCAGCGCTTGCTGACCGAAGCCCTGCAAGCCTCGGTGCGGCTGGACGCCGCCCTGCTGCAGGAACGGGTGGTGCGCGAAGAGGTACTGCCCGGTGCCCAGGCGGCCTATGAGGCCACGCGCAAGGGCTTCGAGGCAGGCAAGTTCAGTTTTCTGGAGCTGCTCGACGCCCAGCGCAGCCATGTTCAGGCCCAGGCGCTGCATTTGCGCGCCGTGTCCGAAGCCCATCACGCCGCCGCCGATCTGGCCGCCCTGATTGGTCCCGGCGCGCCGCACAACACCACACCATCGATTCAGGATCCGACATGAACAGGCATCAAAAAATCACCATTGCGCTCATGCTGGCCGCTGCCATCGCGCTGACCACGGGCGTGCTGGTCCGCGACCGGCTGGCGCCTGCCCCCCACGCCGGCGAGCATGCCGATGAACATCAGGATGACAAGACGGGCAAGCACGGCGATGCCCATGCCGCCACCGTGGTGCCGTTCACCGACGCGCAAATTGGCGCGGCCGACATCGCAGTGCGCGTCGCCGGGCCGGCGCAGCTCGAGACCTTTATCCGCATGCCGGGCGAGGTCAAGTTCAATGAAGACCGCACCGCCCACGTGACCCCGCGGGTGGAAGGGATCGTCGAGCAGGTCCCGGTCAATCTGGGGCAGCAGGTCCGCAAAGGCGCGGTGCTGGCGGTGGTGGCGAGCGCGGAGATTTCCGAACAGCGCAGCGCCCTGGCAGGCGCCATCAAGCGCGCCGAGCTCGCGCGTACCGTGTATCTGAGCGAGAAGCAGTTGTGGCAGGAGAAGATCTCGGCCCGCCAGGATTATCTGCAAGCCGAACAAGCCTGGCAAGAGGCGGATATCGCGGTCCAGAACGCCCGGCAGAAGCTGCTTGCCTTTGGCGCCGATGGCTCGGCCAGCGGCCCCTTCAATCGCCTGGCGCTGCGCGCACCTTTTGACGGGCTGATTGTCGACAAGCACATTGCCGTGGGCGAGGCCGTGGGCGCCCAGACCAAGGTATTCACACTGTCCGACCTGAAGACGGTCTGGGCCGAGGTGGTGGTGCCGGCCAAGGACCTGGGGATTGTCCGGGTCGGCACCGAAGCGCTGCTGCATTCGGCGGCCACGCAGGACGAGGTCAAGGGCAAGGTCAGCTTTGTCAGTGCCATGATCGGCGAGCAAACGCGTTCGGCCCGGGCCCGGGTGGTGATTGACAATCCGGCGCAAGCCTGGCGACCGGGGCTGTTTGTTGACGTTGACGTGGTCACGGGATCGGCGCAAGTGCCGGTTGCCGTCGAAAAGGAGGCGATTCAGCAGGTGGACGGGAAGCAGGTTGTGTACCGTCGCGTGAAGGATGGCTTCGTCGCCCAGAACGTGGAAGTGGGCCGGTCCGATGGCCGCCTGGTGGAGATCGTTTCGGGTATCGCGAGCGGCACGCAGTACGCCGCCGCCCACAGCTTCACCGTCAAGGCCGAGCAAGGCAAGGGCGCTGCGGGGCACGACGACTGATGGAGAGCACCGGAATGTTTAACCGTATCATACGAACGAGCATCAGCCATCGCTGGCTGGTCATGTGCATCGTCGCCGCCATGGCGCTGATGGGGGTGTACAGCTACCAGAAGCTGCCGATCGACGCCGTGCCCGACATTACCAACGTACAGGTGCAGATCAACACGGCCGCGCCCGGTTATTCGCCGTTGGAAACGGAGCAGCGCATCACTTTCCCGATCGAGTCGCTGATGGCCGGCCTGCCAAAACTCGATGCAACCCGCTCCCTGTCGCGCTACGGTCTGTCGCAAATTACCGTCGTGTTCAAGGATGGCACCGACATCCATTTTGCCCGCCAGCTGGTGGCCCAGCGCATTCAGGACGCGCGCGCGCAGCTGCCGCCGGGTCTGACTCCAACCATGAGTCCGATTGCGACCGGCCTGTCCGAGATCTACCTGTGGACAGTGGATGCGGCGCCTGGCGCCACAAAGGCCGATGGCACGCCCTATACCCCGACCGATCTGCGCGAGATTCAGGACTGGATCATCAAACCGCAGTTGCGCAATGTGCCGGGGGTTACCGAAATCAATGTGATCGGCGGCTACGACAAGCAATACCTGGTCGCGCCCAGCACCGCCAAGCTGGCTTCGCATGGCCTCAGTCTGGCCGATGTGGTGACTGCGCTTGAGCGCAACAATGCCAATGTTGGCGCCGGCTACATCGAAAAAGAGGGCGAGCAATACCTGCTCCGTGCGCCCGGGCAGGTCACCTCGATGGAAGACATTGGCAACATCGTGGTCTCGACCATTGCCGGCACGTCCATCCGGGTCAAGGATGTGGCCGAGGTCGGCATCGGCGCGGAACTGCGCACCGGCGCCGCCACCAGGAACGGCCGCGAGGCGGTGCTCGGCACTGTCTTCATGCTGATCGGCGAAAACAGCCGCGCCGTGTCGCAGGCGGTGGACCGCAAAATGGTCGAGATCAACCGCAGTTTGCCGCGCGGCGTGTCTGCCACCACGGTCTACGACCGGACCATTCTGGTGGAAAAGGCCATTGCTACCGTCAAGCGCAACCTGCTGGAAGGGGCGGTGCTGGTGATTGCCGTACTGTTCCTTTTCCTGGGTAATTTGCGCGCGGCGCTGATCACGGCGATGGTGATTCCGCTGTCGATGCTGTTCACGTTTTCCGGCATGGTGGCCAACAACGTCAGCGCCAACCTGCTCAGTCTGGGCGCGCTCGACTTCGGCATCATCATCGATGGGGCGGTCGTCATTGTCGAAAACTGTGTGCGTCGCCTGGCCCAGGAACAGCAGCGGCTGGGGCGCACGCTGACGCTGGCGGAACGGCTCGACGTGGTGTTTGCCGCCAGCCACGAAACGCGCCGGCCGCTGATCTTCGGCCAGTTAATCATCATGATCGTGTATCTGCCCATCTTTACCCTGTCTGGCATCGAGGGCAAGATGTTCCATCCGATGGCCTACAGCGTGGTGACCGCGCTGCTCGGTGCCATGCTGCTGTCCATCACCTTCATTCCGGCCGCCGTGGCGCTGTTCATCGGCAACGCGGTGCAGGAAGGCGAGGGAAGGCTGATGCACAAGGCGCGCAGGCAGTATGCACGCTGCCTCGGCTATGTGGTGAACAACCGGCCGGTGGCCGGCACGGCAGCCGCGCTAGTGCTGGGGCTGTCGGTCCTGTTTGGCGCCCGGCTGGGCACCGAGTTCATTCCCAACCTGAACGAGGGTGACTTTGCCGTCCTGACCATCCGCATTCCGGGCACCGGGCTGGCGCAGTCGGTCCAGATGCAGCAGCAGATCGAGAAGACCCTGATGGCCAGGTTCCCTGAAATTGCCACCGTGTTTGCCCGCACCGGAACAGCGGAAATTGCCTCCGACCCCATGCTGCCAAGTATTTCCGACGGCTACATCATGCTCAAACCCGAGCAGGACTGGCCCAAGCCGCGCAAGTCGCGTGAGCAATTGCTCGCGGCCATACAAGCGACCGTTGCACAATTGCCTGGCAATAGCTACGAATTCAGCCAGCCGATCCAGTTGCGGGTCAATGAACTGATTTCCGGGGTGCGCAGCGACGTTGCCGTCAAACTATTTGGTGACGATCTGGACGTTCTCAACGCCAAGGCCGCCGAGGTGGCGGCGTCGCTGGCAAAAGTGGCTGGCGCGGCAGAGGTGAAAGCGGAGCAAAGCACGGGCTTGCCGATGCTGCAGATTCAGATCAACCGCGAACGCGCCGCGCGGCTGGGCCTGAACATCGCCGAAGTCCAGGAAATGATCGCCACTGCGACAGCCGGGCGCGAGGCTGGCGTGATGTTTGAAGGCGACCGCCGCTTCGATATCGTGGTGCGCCTTCCGGAAGCCGTGCGCGCCGATTTTGAAGCGCTCAAGCGCTTGCCTGTGCCTTTGCCGAAAAGCGCTGCGAGCAGCGAACGGCCGAATTTCATCACATTGGGGGAAATCGCCAGCTTCGTCACGGCGCCTGGGCCCAACCAGCTCAGCCGCGAGCAGGGCAAGCGCAGGGTGGTGGTCACGGCCAACGTGCGCGGTCGCGACATCGGCTCGTTTGTCGCCGAAGCGCAGACCGCCATGATCAGAGACGTCGCTTTGCCGGCCGGCTACTGGACAGCCTGGGGCGGCCAGTTCGAGAATCTGCAGAACGCGGCCAGACGCCTCAAACTTGTGATACCGGCGTCGCTTGCACTCGTCTTCGTGCTGCTGTTCCTCATGTTTAACAACGTGAAGGACGGACTGCTGGTATTCAGTGGGATCCCGTTCGCCCTGACCGGCGGCGTGTTTGCCCTGGCGTTGCGCGGCATCCCGCTGTCGATCTCGGCGGCAGTCGGCTTTATCGCACTGTCCGGCGTGGCGGTGCTCAATGGTCTGGTGATGATCTCGTTCATCCGCTCGCTGCGCGAGCAGGGCATGGAACTGGACCAGGCAGTGCGCGAAGGAGCGCTCGCGCGCTTGCGGCCGGTGCTGATGACGGCGCTGGTGGCGTCCCTGGGTTTTGTACCGATGGCGATCGCCACCGGCACCGGTGCGGAAGTTCAGCGCCCGCTGGCCACCGTGGTGATTGGCGGGGTGCTGTCGTCCACCGCGTTGACCTTGCTGCTGCTGCCATTGATGTACCTGTTGGCACACCGGCGCAAGGCTTGATCTGTGTTACGCCGCCCAGGGTGGTGTGAACGGCGCCTGGCCTGCAAGCTGCGCCTGGCCGCCAACCGGCAGCACGGCAACGGCCCGGAATGGATGGGCTGTGCGGTTGGTGATGGTAAAGGTGGTGTGCGCGGGGACGATGAGCGCGCTGCCGGGCGTGATCTCGTGCTCGGCTTCGCCCACCGTGGCGGTGGCCTGGCCTTCCAGCCCCACAAAGATTTCTTCGCGGGTCAACTGGTGCGGTGTGCCCGGCGTACCGGGAGCGAGGGCGACGATCCAGACCGCGGTTTCTGTGGCACCGCGTGCGGGCGAAGCGAGGCCGGTGAAGCTGGCACCGTGGAGCTTGAACGCGGGTGCGTCGGTATGGGCAATGAAGGGCATGGGATCTCCTGTTGTATAATTCACTCGAGATTATAAACCTAGGTGAACTAAATGGCCATGGATTCGGAAATTGATTTTGGCATCTTGCTCAATGTCGGGTTCGGGGTATTCAAGACCGAACTGCACAAGGTCATGGCGCAAAAGGGCTTCGACGATCTGGGATCGTCGTTCGGTTACGTGTTTCGCATGCTGCGGCCGCAGCCGCTGAGCCTGAAACAGGTGGCCGCCAACCTCGGCATTACCGCGCAGGGCGCGCTCAAGGTCATCAATGACATGGAAGCGAAAGGCTACGTCGAGCGCCATGATGAACCGGGCGATGGGCGCATGAAACGGCTGGCACTGACCCGGCGCGCGCTGGCCGCAATGGCCGAAGCGCAGCGCTTTCACATGCAGTTCGAACTCGACCTGGCCAAAAAATTCGGCGAAAAGCAGGTGGCCGGCATGCGCCGCATTCTGGAAGCGCTGCATGCCGATGCGAGCGCCGCTGGCATGGCGCAGGTGCGGCCATTCTAAGGTCAGTTACTCGGCGCCGGGAATCAAAAACACAGGCGCATGGTATTGCAGATAAAGTTGGTGACATCAAATCCGAGCAGGGCGGAGTCGAAGAGCTTGTGTTCGCCTGGCAGGATTTTCTGCGCCAGTGGCGGCGCCAATGCCAATCCATTTTCGCTATTGGTGAGCATGACAAAACCCTCGCCGCTCCGAACAGAGGCAAGCACGAAGGCGCGATAGCCGGTGTTATTCCCCCAGTGCCAGATAAACGCATCGTCGCGATGACGTTCCATTCCCCAGCCTAATCCCCAACTGAGGCCAAGGTCCGCATCCACCGTAACGGGCGCTGTGGTCAGGCGTTTGAGTGCCGGCGCATCATTCAACACGGCAACCAGAAATTTCCCGTAATCGGCAGCAGTCGTGTACAGCGAAAATGCGGCAACCGGATCGGTCATCAACATGGCCGCCCTCGGTGCGCCATTTGCTTTCGACCCTGGCGAAAGTTGCGCGCCGATTCGTTCGGTCCATTTGAAATCGCTGTTTTGCATGTCCAGGGGTTTGAATACCTGCGCCGCCATGAATTCATCGAGCGTCTGGCCCGTTACAGCCTCCACCGCCCGCTGCAGCAGCACATACCCCTCGCCCGAGTAATTGAATTGCTTGCCGGGCGGCGCCTCAAAATACAATGGTCCAGACGCCCAGTTGGGCAAACCGGAAGTGTGATTGAGGACCATGCGGACCGTAATGGCCTGCATGCGCTGATCACTGACGAATTCGGAAGGGCCGTGCTGCAGACTATTGAATTGGTGCCGATAGCCTTGCGGCAAATAAGACAGCACCGGCGCGTCTAGCGCCAGTTTGCCTTGCGCCACCAGTTGCATCACGCCATAGGCGAACAATGGTTTGCTCAGCGAGGCGGCTTGATACACGCTGTCTGCGTGTGCGGCCACTGCCGCCACGCAGCCTGTTCCGGACACGATCGTATCGAGCTTGCGATTTTTGATGACTGCGATCGTCACATTGCAGACGCGGTGTTTGTGCGCGAGGGCTTTTACCGATGTCTGCAAATCGCCGGAGATTGCATCTGCGCGCTCATGGGTCGCGCACCCGGCCGGTAACGCTGCCATCGCGGCCACAAGAAGCAAGCGTCCGGTGTGCCAGCTCGGCACGAAAGCGCGCCTGAAATCTGAAGCCCTTGTCAATTGCATGGATACCTGCTCTGCGTCGATAGTGCTCGCAATTGTATAGCCGTCGATCGGATTTGTGGACGGCATCGGTTCGCTATTTATTTATAAATTTTAGCAAAGTGACATTGTGTGTACCTTATCGTGTTTACGGCTGCTATTCTGGTTTCACGGCTGAACGATCTGCCCATTCCCTGAACTGCCATTGCAGGCCGCGGAAGCAGTCCAGTGCCGTGTGGTCGCGCCGACGTTCCTTTTCTTCTCGTATTTGCGTCAGCAATTACCAATATCAATCAGGCCTACTGCGCGTCTGCAACGGACGATTTTAGTGGCCCTGTCGTTCGCGACTATTGGCAAACACCTCAACGAAAAAGCTGTTCCATTTCTGGAAGCGTCTTCCTGTGGCGCCTCCACGTCTGTTGTCCTGAAAACGAAGGAGAAGCTGTTATGAATGAACTGTATCGTCCCGACCTGAAAGCGCACGTACTGACCGATGAAAGCAACCGGGTGCGCACCATTCGCCACTCGCAGGAGTATTGGGAAAGCCCCACCAGCGGCGGCTTGATGAGCGCGGCGGCCTATCTGCGCGAGTTCGCCGGCGTGTACGAAATCGCGGCCAATAAATTCGACCGCCTGACCAGCCAGGTCACCTACCTCGATCCCGCCGAGATGGGAGAGGAATACCGGCTGTCGGAAGAAAAGCGCCAGTTCGATTCCGAGACCTTCGGTTTCTATCAGACCTACCTGAACGTGCCAGTCTGGCGCGCCGGCCTGAAGGTCACGCTCAAGCACGGACCGGACCGCGTCATCAAATCCGACGACACCAGCCAGAGCGGCGTGAATGCCAAGATGCCGCCGCAGGAAGCGATCGACAAATACAAGCGGATCTTCACGGCCTCCAATTCGGCGACCGTGCAACGGCAGGCGCTGCAGGCGAACCCCGATCTGCGCGCCGTTGCGATGACGACCGTGAACGCGGCGGGCGAAGATGAGAGCGACCGCGAGGGTGTAGCCATGCTCGGGCGGCTCTTCAAGTTCGACTCGGGTGCGGAAGCGCGGGTCACGCAAACGCGCCTGGTGCAAGGACGTTTCTGGATTTACCGCTACGATGCCGCCGCGCGCCTGCCGGAAGATGAAGGCCGCGGCCCGGTCATCAAGGAGCAGCCGGTGGGCGAAACCAAGCGCACCAGCAAAAAGGGAGGCGGTGAAGTCGATGACGCCCCCGTGCCTTTACCCTTCGACGTGCCCGAGGTATCGCAAAAGATCAAGGACGGCGCCTACTATATGGTCGCCGAGATCACCTTCGAGCTGACTTACGGCCAGGACAAGCATATGTGGCGCGCCCTGTTCGAGCTCGAAACCGATTCGATCCTGTACCTGCGCCCGCTGGAAGGCCATGTGAACGGCTTCGTCCATGCGACCGATCCGATCACCAAAACCGGCACCACCGCGCCATCGAGCGGCTCGACCAACGCCACCCTCAACGCGCTGCGTGACGACATGCTGCTGCAAAATCTGAACGGACCGGTGGGCGGGGTGCAGCACCTGCGCGGCGCGTTTGCGGAGGTGCGCCAGGTCGAGGGGCCTGACATTGTGGCGCCAACCCAGGCGGCGGGCGCGAACTTCCACTACGACACCCGCAGCAACAACCTGGCCTCGGTCAGCGGCTACTTCCACGTCGACCGGATCTTCCGCACCATGCAGAGCCTCGGCTTCAACGTCGCCACCTATATGGCCCACACCGTGTTTCCGATTCCGGTCGATATCCGCTGCTTCAATGAGGTGAACGCCCATTGCGTGGGCAACGGCACGGGCGGCATCGGGCACGCCGGCTTCGGCACCATGGACAGCAGCCTGCCGGGCGACCCGCTTGGCCGCGCCTGCGATCCGCGCGTCCACCTGCACGAGGTGCTCGGCCACGGGATTCTGTACGAGGCAGTCGACAGCGCCAATTTCGGGTTCGCGCACAGCGCGGGCGACTCGCTGTCGCTGATCTACTTCGATCCCGATTCGCATTGCAAGGGCGTGGACGGCACGGCGGTCGGTAAACCGGGCGACCTGCGCTTTACCTATGTGCCGTGGCACCCGACCCTGAACCGGCGCTGCGACCGCAGCGCCGCCAGCGGCTGGGCCTGGAACGGATCGCAGGACAATGGCGGCTACGGTTCCGAAGAAATTCTGGCCACCACGCTGTTCCGCTTCTACCGTTCGATTGGCGGCGATCACAGCAATCTCGGCCGGCGCCAGTTCGCGTCGCGCATGGCCATGTATCTGATCATGCGCGCCATCGGCGACCTGACCCCGGCCACCAATCCGCAGTATGCGCGCGACTTTGCGGCAGCACTGATGGCCACCGATGCGCTCAACTGGACCAGTGAAGGCGTGTACGGCGGCGCCTACAACAAGGTGATCCGCTGGGCCTTCGAGAAGCAGGGCGAGTACCAGAGCCCGCTGGTCACCAACGGCAGCGCGGCCGACGGCACCATCACCAGCGCCGGCAAACCACCGGCAGTGGACGTGTATATCAACGACGGCCGTGCCGGCGAATATCCGTTCCAGCCCGTCCACTGGCAGACCACGACGATGTGGAACCGGCGTGCGGCCGATGGCATCGACGCGCACCAGGAACCGCAACTGGGCGCGACCAACTACGCCTACGTCAAGATCCGCAACCGCGGCACCCAGCAAGCCCATAACGTGAAGGTGCGCGGCTTCCACACCAAGCCGGGGGCGGGGCTGAACTGGCCAGCCGATTTCGCCGCCTTTTGCCACGCCGTCCATCAATGTTGGCACCCTCAATGGCAACGACAGCGAAGAGAAGATTGTCGGACCGTTCGCCTGGACGCCGAACGTCAACGCCTATGGCCATGACTGCATGCTGATGGTGGTCTCGGCCGACGGCGATCCCTCCAACGTCGACAACTTTACCGCCGGCGAAACGATCCCCGAATGGCGCCTGGTACCGAACGACAACAACATCGCACAGCGCAACGTCAATCTGCTGCCAGCGGGCGGCGGCAAGATGGGACTCATCGCCGGCCTCCATGGCAAGAGCTTCTTTGTCGGCAATCCTGACCCGAAACGCGGCAACATCACCTTCAACGTGGTGCTGCCCGAGTTGTTGACCAAGCTTGGCTGGCGGCTTGAACTGGTGGGCGCCGACAAGGGATTCACTCTGGCCTCGGGCGCGCAGCGGGAAGTCTTCATGCAGCTGCATGCGGGCGGCGATTTCACCGCGGCCGACGTGGAAGCGACCCAGCAACGGGAGTTCAAGATCGAAGTGCTTTCCAATGACAACGTGATTGGTGGCATGACGTACGTCCTCGATTCGACGCTGTCGACGCCTTATAACGATGGCAAACCGAAAGATGCGACCTGCGTCGATCAGGCCCAGCGTCTGGCCGATTGCCTGGGGATCAAGCAGGACATCGACCAGGTATGCGTCAAGGAGATCACCTTGAGTCTGAAGGTGAAGGGCTGCGGCTGCTGTTAATGGCATGAGCGCGTTGCGCCAGGGAGAAAATGATGGCAACAAACTTTCACTTGGCGCCACCGCCAAAAACCGTTGACGCTCTGGTGGCAGTGCCCATCGACATCCAGACTGTCGACGCCGCGTTCGTCTTTGACGGCGCGACGTCGACGGCCACTGCCGATGTCACGATCAGCTACACGGTCGGGCCCACTGCCGGCAACCCGATCTTCGATCTGCGCCAGACCATTGCAGCGGCCTGGCTGGACGGGGTGGCACTGCCGCCTGCCCAGCTGGCGCATCACAGCTTTGGCAGCGCCAGTTTTACCGACCTGCGCGTGATTGCCTCAGTGCAGGCTGCCGGCTCGGTGCACACGCTGCGCCTGCAATACCCGCTGGCCACACCAGACGCGCAGCTCGGTGGCAGCTATCTGCCCGTGCTCGAATGGACGGCCGGGCCGCGCCTGCGCTTTGTGTTCGGACTGTCGGATCTGAACCGGGCGCGCTACGCGGAAGCGTGGTTGCCGGTCAATCTGATCTTCGACCAGTTTGCGCTGACGCTGGAGGTGTCGCTGACCGGCACGTTCGCGCCGCACTCGGTCATCTCCAACGCGGCGATGACCATGCTGGGCGCCAATCACTGGCGCCTGGCATTCCCGGCGCGCTTTAGCGCCTTGTCGCCAATGCTGGAAATACGCGCCACGGACACGCTGGAAATGCAGACCGACACGACTTTGCTGCCCGTGTCGGGCGCCACCGTGACGCTGGAAGGCTGGAAGCCGGCTGGCAGCGCGACCAACCTGAGCAATGCGCTCAACACGCTCAAGACCCTGCTCGCGGACAACGAAAACGACTACGGCCCCTACCTGCACGGTAACCGTTTCGTCGCCTTCTTCAACGGCAGCGGCGGCATGGAGTACGAGGGCGGCACCACGACCTCCACCGGGGCGCTCGGACACGAAACCTTCCACAGCTGGTTCGCGCGCGGGATCAAGCCGTCGTCCCAGGCCGACGGCTGGTGGGACGAGGGCTACACCACCTACCACGACGATGGCGCCGACGACGCCTTGCCGTTCGACTTCAGCGCCGCCCCGGTGCTGCTGTGCTCGCGCGATCCCTGGCAGCGCAACACGGCCGGCAATGCCTACGCCGACGGTTCGCGCTTCTGGAAAGGCATCGCGTCGCTGCTGGGCGTGGGGCCATTCAAGAGCCTGATGAAAGACCTGTACATGGCCTACCGTGGCAACCCGGTCTCGACCGCCATGATCGAGGAATACCTGCTCCGCCGGTCCGGCAATGCGCAGGTGGTCGACGCCTTTCACCGCTTTGTGTACGGGCTTGCCAATCCATCGCCTGCGCCCGATTTATGGCTGCGCGACGACGTTGGCGACCCCGGCGCCAACGCCTGGGGCGGCACATTCTGGAATTCGCCCGATCTGTGGGTGCGCAACAGCGATGACAACAACAGCATCCACCAGGCGCCCGAATACGGCCAGGACAACTGGTTCCACGCGCGGGTACGCAACAAGGCCGCCAGCGGGGCGGCGCAGCACTTCGTGGTGACTTTCCACGCCCGCGGTTTCGCCGGTACGCAGTTCCAGTATCCGGCCGATTTCCTGCCTGCCATCGCGGCGCGGGCTGAATTCGACCTCGCGCCAGGCGCGACCAAAATCGTGAAAGCGAAGTGGCCGCGGGCACTGGTGCCAGTCGAAGGCACGCATACCTGCCTGCTGGCCTCGGTTCTGACCCGTGGCGACCATCCGGTCGCAGGCCGGCACGTGTGGGAGCACAACAACCTGGCGCAAAAGAATCTGACGGTCGTGGACATGCTGCCGGACACGTTCATGATCATCCCGGTGATTATCGCCAACCGGGAGCCGCGTTTCGGCCGGGATTTCGGGCTTGAAGTGATCCACGTGCGCGACGCCGCGCCCTTCAGCGCCAGCCTGATTCATCCGTCGCCGGAACTATTTCGCAACGCCCGCGGCAAGCCGAAGCAGTTCACGCCATTTTCGCAACGCCCGCCCAAAAGGGAAGGGGAGACGACGCTCGAATGCGGCGGCCACATCGACGGCGCCGAACGCGCGCACGATGGCCGCATCCTCACCTCAAGCAACCGGGATCTGATCGAGCAACGCTTCCCGCTCAGCTGGGAGCTGGCGTTCCCCGCCAGCGGCAGTGCGCGGGTCCCGGTCGAACTGGCGCCGTTCGACCAGATCGTTGTGGGGCTCAAGGTGGCGGTGCCGCGCGACGCCCAGCCAGGCCAGGTGATCCGCCTGCACTTCGTGCAGCGCTGTCTGAAAGCAAAGCAGATCGTCGGTGGTGTGTCGGTGGAAATTCGGGTACCGAAAAAGGCGGGCAGCGCCTCAGCGTCTTGAGAGCAGATGGGCGGTGAGCGGGACCAGGCTGAGCAAACCGGCCAGCATCCAGAATGCCTGCGGCAAACTGAATGCCTTGGCGGCAAAGCCCACCGCCGCCGGCCCTGCCAGCACGCCGGCGTAGCCCGTCGTCGTCATGGCGGCAATCGCCAGGCCGGTTGGCATGTCCTGCTGCGCGGCCGCCTGGCGGAAAAAGACCGGCACAATATTCGACGCCCCCAGGCCAATCAGCACGAAACCGGACAGCGCGAGCGGCGCCGCCGATGCCGTCAGCAGGACCACGAAACCGGCCACGGCAAGGGCGCCGCCCCATTGCAGCACGGTGCGGTCGCCCAGCCTGGCGGTGATGGCGTCACCGCTCAGACGGCCAGCCGTCATCGCGATGGAAAACAGGATGTAGCCAAGACCGCCATAGCTGACTTCGACCAGATTCTTTTCCGTGATCAGGAGCGCGCCCCAGTCGAGCATGGCGCCTTCGGCCAGGAAGGTGATGCCAGCGAGCGGGGCGAGCAGCAGCACGACACCGCGCGGACGGGCCAGAAACGGGGCCGCGCTCGCTTGGCCCCCGGTCAGCAGACGTGGCGTGAGCACCAGGGCGAGAGCGGCAATGACAACAGCGCAGATACAGGTGCTGAGCATGGGCGACAAGCCGGCCGACAACAGCGCCGTCATGACGGTTGCACCGCCGAAGCCGCCAATGCTGAACAGGGCGTGAAAACCGGACATGAGCGGTTTGCCGGCAAGACGCTCCACTTCGACCGCATGCACATTCATCGCCACATCGAGCGAGCCGAGCGAGGCGCCGAACAGGGCCAGGGCCAGCGCAATCTGGAGCGGCGACGCGGCCAGCGCCAGCATGGGGACTGAGAGCGCCAGTCCCCAGGCAGTGACGACAATGACCGGTTTGCTGCCGAGGCGGCTGCACAGGCCGCCCGTGATCAGCATCGACACGACCGAGCCTGCGCCCATGCACAACAGAAGCAGACCGAGCATCCGCTCGTCCAGGTGCAAACTGTTCTTCACGTAGGGGACCAAGGGCGCCCAGCAAGAAAGCGCAAAGCCTGAACCCAGGAAGGCGAGCCGGGTAGCGAGCGCCGCACGGGCCGGCGTCACGCCCGTCGAGGCCGGGTTCGCGTCAATCTTTTGTGGTTTCATAATTCCGCTTGGCGAAGAAATGAGGATGGGGTATTGTTCGGCTATTCTACATTGGGAGCGCTTCCATGAGTAATTCCGGTCGTCTGGACCTGCTTGATGCCTTACGCGGTTTTGCCATCGCGGCGATCATGATTTTGCACAATGTGGAACATTTCAACCTGTACGCACCTGCAGAGAATGTGCCAGCGTGGCTGGCAATGATCGACAAATTCGTCATGGTGGCAGCGTATTTGATGGTGGGCGGCAAGGCCTACGCCATCTTCGCCTTACTGTTTGGCGTGACCTTTTATCTGCAGTTCCATCGCCGCGCCTTTCAGGGGGAAGACTTCCGGCCCCGGTTTGCCTGGCGCCTGGTGCTCCTGCTTGGGTTCGGGCTGGTCAATTCGGTTTTCTATGATGGGGACATCCTGTCCTTGTACGCCGTGCTGGGCTTCGCCTTGATTCCGGTAGCCAGCCTGAGCAACCGGACCTTGCTGCTGATTGCCGCTGTCCTGTCCCTGCAGCTATGGCAATGGGGGGCGCTGGCGCAGGCGCTGAACGAGGCGCCGCATGCGCTCGGTGCCCCGGCGTCGGACCAGTATTTCATCCGCTCGGCCCAGTATCTGGCGCACGGCAGCGCGCCGCAAGTCTGGTGGGGCAATCTAACCAACGGAAAGATGGCTACCATCGTCTGGAGCTGGGAAGCAGGGCGCCTGTTTCAGATTCCTGCGCTGTTCATGGTCGGCCTGGTTCTGGCGCGTCAGCAACGCTTTCAAGTGAATGCCGCGAACCGCCAGTTCTGGCGCCGCGTGTTCGTTTGCGCGTTGCTGGCCCTCGTTCCGCTGGCTATTCTCAAGTCGCAACTGCCGGCATGGCTGGCCAATGAAGCGCTGCGGCGGCCGCTGGAATCGATCTTCCAGTCGTGGATTCAGCTCGCGTCGATGCCGGTTTTGCTGGCGGTGCTGATCCTGGCTTACCACGCCGGTCTGGTCAAGAAGGTGTTTGCCTGCCTGTCGCCGATGGGGCGGATGAGCCTGACCAGCTACATTACCCAGTCGATTGCCGGGACGTTCGTGTATTACGGCTTCGGGCTGGGTGCCTACCGTACGGCGGGAGCGAGCCTGTCGCTGCTGATCGGGTTTGCCATGATCGGCGCGCAGATTGGTTTGAGCATCTGGTGGCTGCGCTCGCATCGCCAGGGGCCGCTCGAAGCCTTGTGGCACAAGCTGACCTGGGTCGGCAAGAAGGAAACGACCACTGATCGTGCCGGCCATGGCACACCAGACGCCGCGCCCGCGATGGCCCCGTTGCCGGACTAGCGTTGCAGCCGGCTAACGGCACGCCACAAAAATGAAAAACACGTTAAGGTTATCGGGAAGGATATAACTCGGTCTCGCCAGAAAGGAAGAGCCATGCCCGAATTTGACCCTGGCCGACGCCAGATACTCAAGGCGACCACGGTTGCCGTGGGCGGCGTCAGCGCTGCCGCCGTGCTTGCCCGCAACGTGGAGGCCGCGACCGTGGCACAGACGGCGGTTCCCGAAACACCAGTCATGATGAGCATCATGCTGCGGGTGAACGGCACCGAACACCAGTTGATGGTCGACCCGCGCACCACGCTGCTCGACGCGCTGCGCGACCGCTTGCGCCTGACAGGCAGCAAGAAGGGCTGCGACCAGGGCCAGTGCGGCGCCTGCACCGTCATCATCGACGGACGCCGCGTCACATCCTGCCTGACCCTGGCCGTCATGCAGGAAGGCCACGACATCACCACCATTGAAGGGCTGGGAACGCCGGCCAACCTGCATCCGCTGCAGGCGGCCTTTGTCAAGCACGACGGGTTCCAGTGCGGTTTCTGTACCCCGGGCCAGATCTGCTCGGCCGTCGGCATGCTGCAAGAAATGCGTGCCGGCGTACCCAGCCATGTCACGGGCGACCTGAATGCGCCGCCACAGCCAAGCCCGATGGAGTTTCGCGAGCGCATGAGCGGCAACCTGTGCCGCTGCGGGGCCTATTCGAACATCCAGGAAGCCATTGCTGAAGTCGCAGGAGGCGGGCGATGAAAGCCTTCACCTACGAACGGGCCAAAACGCCAGCCGAAGCGGCCGCCGCCGCCGCGCGCATTCCGAACGCCCGGTTTGTAGCCGGCGGCACCAATCTGCTGGACCTGATGAAGCTGCAGATCGAAACACCCGCGCACCTGATCGACGTGAACGACCTGGCGCTGGACCGGATCGAAGCGCTGCCGTCGGGTGGCTTGCGCATTGGCGCCCTGGTGCGTAACAGCGACCTGGCAGCCGACGCGCGCGTGCGGCGCGATTATGGCGTCTTGACGCGCGCACTGGTGGCCGGCGCCTCCGGCCAGCTGCGTAACCAGGCCACCACCGCAGGTAACTTGTTGCAACGCACCCGTTGCCCCTATTTTTACGATACCAACCAGCCCTGCAACAAGCGCCAGCCTGGCAGTGGTTGCGGCGCGATTGGTGGCTACAACCGGGTGCATGCGATTCTGGGCACCAGCGAGGCCTGCATCGCCACCCATCCAAGCGACATGGCCGTTGCCATGCGTGTTCTCGACGCACAGATCGAAACCATTGCGCCGAACGGCAGCACGCGGGTGATTCCCATCGCCGATTTCCATCGGCTGCCGGGCACGACGCCGCATATCGAGAACAGTCTCGCCTCAGGCGAACTTATCACGGCGGTAACGCTGCCGGCCCCGGCTGGCGGCATCCACAGCTATCGCAAGGTGCGCGATCGCGCGTCCTATGCGTTCGCCCTGGTGTCGGTCGCCGCCATTATGCAGCCTGACGGCAACGCCCGGTTCGCCCTGGGCGGCGTGGCGCACAAGCCATGGCGCATCGAAGCGGCAGAGCGCGAAATGGCCCGCGGAGCCCGGGCAGTTTCGGCCGCGCTGCTGGCCAACGCCCGCACCACCGAGGACAACGCCTTCAAGCCACTGCTGGTCGAGCGGATGCTGGCCGCCACCATCGCTGACGCAAAGGGTAAGCCATGAAATTCAACGATCCTGCCACCACCAACCCCATTGACCAGCTCAAGGTCGTGGGCCAGCCGGTAGACCGGGTCGATGGCCCGCTGAAAACCACCGGTACCGCACCGTACACCATGGACAGGCACGACGTGGTGGCGAACCAGGCGCACGGCTATATCGTCGGTTCGGCCATTCCCAAGGGCCGGATAGTCTCGATGGACCTGGCAGCGGCCAAAGCCGCGCCCGGCGTGATTGCGATCGTCAATGCGCAAAATGCCGGCAAACTCAACAAAGGCAGTTTCAATACGGCGCTGCTGCTGGGCGGGCCGCGCGTGGACCATTACCACCAGGCAGTCGCGATTGTGGTTGCCGAAACGTTCGAACAGGCGCGCGCCGCCGCCCACCTGATCAGCATCAAATACGAACGCGAGGAGGGCGTCTTCGATCTGCAGGCCGTTCGCAAAAAAGCTGCGGCGCCGAAGAAGGGTGGGGCGGCGCAAACCAGCGTTGGCAACTTTGAAGGCGCCTTTGCATCGGCTGCCGTGCGCCATGACGGCGACTATGCGACCGCGCACGAATCGCATTCGATGATGGAGCCGCATGCGAGCATTGCCGCCTGGGACGGCGATCACCTGACCTTGTGGACCTCGAACCAGATGATTGCCTGGAGCGTGGGCGACTTGGCCAAGACGCTGGGGATACCAAAGAGCAAGGTGCACGTGATGTCGCCGTATATCGGCGGCGGCTTCGGCGGCAAGCTGTTTTTGCGCGCTGATGCCGTGCTTGCCGCGCTGGGCGCCAAGGCGGCGCGGCGGCCGGTGCGGGTCAGCCTGCAGCGCGCGCTGATACCGAATAACACCACCCATCGCTCCGCCACCTTGCAGCGCGTGCGCATCGGTGCCACGCGCGAGGGCAAGATCGTGGCCATTGCCCACGACAGCGCTTCCGGGGACCTGCCGGATGGCAAACCGGAAAATGCCGCGACGCAAACGCGCTCGCTGTATGCGGGCGAGCACCGCATGACGGCCAACCGGGTAGCGGTCATGGACCTGCCCGAGGCGAATGCCATGCGGGCGCCTGGCGAAGCACCCGGCATGGCCGTGCTGGAGATCGCAATGGATGAAATGGCAGAAAAGCTGGGCATCGACCCGGTGCAGTTTCGCATCCTGAACGACACGCAAGTCGTGCCGGACAACCCGCCCAAGCCGAATTCCGCCGATCCGCAGTCCAAAAAGCCGGAGGAAAAAAGCCAGCACATTGCCCATCCACCGTTTTCGAAACGCCAGTTCATCCTGTGCCTGCAAACCGGGGCGGAACGGTTCGGCTGGGCAAAACGCGCCGCGAAGCCCGCCCAGGTGCGCGATGGTGAGTGGCTGGTCGGCATGGGAATGGCAGCAGCGTTCCGCGACAATCTGCTGACCAAGTCCGCGGCGCGGGTACGCCTGGACCGGCGCGGCATCGTCACGGTAGAAACCGATATGACCGACATCGGCACCGGCAGTTACACCATCATCGCCCAGACCGCGGCAGAAATGATGGGCGTGCCGCTGGACCGGGTGAAGGTGCGCCTGGGCGACTCCAGTTTTCCGGTGTCTTGCGGCAGCGGCGGGCAGTGGGGCGGCAACAACTCGACCGCTGGCGTCTACGCCGCCTGCATGAAGCTGCGCGATGCGATAGCCACGAATGCCGGCCTCGATCCGCAGCGCGCCATGTTTGCCGGCGGCATGGTGCGCGCCGGCGAGCGCAGCATGCCCCTGGCGGAGGCCGTGAAGGAGGGCGAGCTGGTGGCAGAGGATTTCATCGAATACGGCGACATCAACAAGCGCTTCCAGCAGTCGACCTTTGGCGCCCACTTTGTGGAAGTAGGGGTGAACACCGTCACCTGCGAGGTGCGCATACGGCGCATGCTGGCCGTGTGCGCGGCTGGCCGCATTCTCAACCCCAAGACCGCGCGCAGCCAGGTGATCGGCGCCATGACGATGGGCGCTGGTGCGGCACTCATGGAGGCGCTGGTGGTCGACAAGAAGCGCGGATTTTTCGTCAATCACGATCTGGCCGGCTACGAGGTGCCGGTTCACGCCGATATCCCGCACCAGGACGTCATCTTCCTGGACGAAACCGACCCCATGTCGTCGCCCATGAAGGCCAAGGGTATTGCCGAGTTGGGGATTTGCGGCGTGGCTGCGGCCATTTCGAACGCGGTATACAACGCCACCGGCGTGCGGGTGCGCGACTATCCGGTGACGGTGGACAAGCTTATCGACAAGATGCCACGCATGACCTAGATCCGCAGCACCCACATCGTCCTCGCGCAGGCGGGGGCCCATACCACCTTGCCGAAATCGATCAGCGCGATATGGGGCCCACTCGCTTGAGGGCGGTTCACCGCTACCGCTGCTCATTGCTGTCCGCATCGCGATTCACCGTGCGCTCGCGAACACAAATCCCGCATTGCATCAAATTACAACGCGACGTTCTGTGGTGCGACTTGCAACGTTAATCTGGAGTTAACATTCGCATGCATTCAGCACATTGTCTGAATACTTCTGTCATCAATTAATCTCCGGGAGTTTTCATGTTTTCTTCACATTCCAAGGACGCGCGTCGTCTGATTCTGGGCGCCTTTCTGGCCAGCGCCGCCTGTGCCGCCATCGCCGAACCTGCGGCGCCGCTCGACCGTTTCAGCCTCTCTGTCGGCGCCTTCAGCACCAAGCCGGACATCATGGTCGATGCCAATACGAACTTCGGCCGCATCGAGAGCGGACGCCAGAAAGGCGATCGCACGACACTGCCACGCGTGAAGGCCGAAATGTTGCTGGGCGATCGACAATCGATTGCGCTGGATTTCCTTCGCTACGACAAATCCTACAATCCCACCTTATCGGGTGACACCGTCATTGACGGCGAAACCATCTCCGGCACGGCGAGCTTCAACGGCAAACTGCGCTTGGACCTGAACAAGGTTGCGTACAAGTGGTGGTTCGGTGAGCAGAATGACGTGTTCGGTGTGGGCGTGGGTGCGGCCTATTACCGTGCCAAGGTCGGCGGCACCGCGACCGCCGTAGTGCAGGGCACGGTGAACGGGATTCCCGTCAACCGCACCCTGACCGGCACCGATTCGACCAGCGACGACGCTTACGCGCCAGTGCTCGACCTCGCCTGGCGTCATTCCTTCTCGCCGGACGTGCGCATGTATCTGGACGCCTCGGGCATCAAGAAAAATGGCGGCAAGGTCAACGGCCACATTTATTCCGGTGCGGTCGGGGTTGAATGGTTCCTGGCCAAAAATATCGGTCTGGCCCTCGATTACGGCATTCAAAAGATCGACCTGCACCGTGACAGCGACCGCAGCAGCGAAGTGCGCATCAAACTGGCCGGGCCATCGGCCTACTTGAAAGCGCGCTTCTAAGCCACGGATAAATCGCGCGCTTCAAAAGCGCGCGGACAAACCCAGATCCAGCGAGCGTCCGTGGCCGGGCAGGGCGCGCATGCTTGCCTTGTCCGCAGCCAACCCGCTCAGGTAGACACCGCCCAGGGGATCTGTGTAGAACTTGTCGAGCAGGTTGTTGACGCCCACGCTGAGCAAGACCGACTTCGACAATTGATACGCGGCACGGGCGTTTAACAGTCCGTAGCCGGCAGTCCTGCTTTCCAGGCGGCGCATATCCACGCGATTCTTTTTGGCCACCAGCTTCAGCTCGACCTGGGCATTCCAGTTCCCGCGGCGCTGTTCGAGTGCCAGCAGGGTTGTCGGCGGCATCATGCGATAGAGAGCGCCTCCATCTGTGCGGCTGCCACGCGTAATCGCTGCGTTGCCGGTGAAACTGAGGTTGCCGCCTGTTTGCAGCGGCATTCTCCACGACAGGTTGGCGCCGTACAAGGTCACATCGTGATTGGCGAACTGGAGCAGGGCGCCTTGGGCGGCGGCTGCCATGTAAGGCTTAAAGGTTCCAACCACGTCGACATCAATGTAGTCGATCACGCGGTTGTAGTACGGCGACACTTTGACGAACCAGCTATTGGCTTCCTCGCCATGCCAATGCGCGGTCATGCCAACCGTATTGGCCACTTCCGGGCGCAAGTCGATCTGACCTACATAACCGTTGCCATCGCCGAACCAGTTGGTCATGGTCATGGCCATGGTGCCGCGCCCCCAGGCAAAGCGTTCATACAGATTCGGCGAGCGCGTCTTTCTGGCGAAGCCGAACTCGATCTCGGAGGTCGCGCTGCGCTCGTAGCGGGCGGTGGCCGTGAGGTCGAGATTGGCGTCGCGCTGCAGGTGCGGGCGGGCGGTGAACAGCGCTGCGGCCCTGGCGTCTGCGGCGTTCATCATGTTGTTGGCGTAGGGCTGGACCTGGCCGGCATCGGAGCGGACCGATTCGTGGCGGGCGCCGAACTGGGAGATCCAGCTGCTGCGGTGGTGCGTGACCAGTTCCGCGAACACGGCGACACGGTCGCGTCGGCCGTCGCTGATGTTGACGTAGGTCTGCGGACCCATCATCATCGAGCCCGGTACGGCCGGCCAGTAGTCGTTGAGGTGGAAGGAATGGTATTCCAGACCGGCGCGGACCAGCTGCTTCTCGCCCAGCGGCAGGGTAAAGCGGTTGGTAAAACCGAGGTTCCGGCCCTCGGTCAGCATTGGCATCTTGCCGCTGCGTTCGGGTGTGAAGAAGCCCATTTCATGCTCCGTGCGTTGCCAGTACACTGCGTTTTCCAGCTCACCCCATTCGAACTGTCCGAGGTGGCGCAGGGTCGCATAGCGCCCCGTGTTATCGGTCATGTCCATATACTGATTGGGAAAACCTTCATACGGAATGCGCTGTACGCCGGCCCGCAATGTCAATTTGTACGCCGCGCCGCGCGTGCCCAGCGTGACACCCTGATTGATGCTCTCGTACATGCTCGCCAGCACCCGTTGGCCGTTTCCATCCTTGTAACTGTGGGCGCGCGTGAATGCCCCATCGTAGGCGAGACTGTATTTGTCGTTCGCAATGGATGCGGTGATACCGCTTGATACGGCCTGGTTGACGCTGCGCCCTGTCAGCGAGATGCTGCCCTGGGTGCGCAAGCCGGCACCCGCTTTGGCAAATACCGGTGCGGCGCTGGTCATCAGAATGGTTCCGCCGATGTTGTCGCCGCTGATACTGACGGGCGTAATGCCTGTGGTCAGCTCGATGCTCTGCACCTGCTTGGGGTCGATATACGACATCGGTGGATTCATGTGATTGGCGCAAGCTGACGTGACTTCCAGCGCATCGACCCGAATCTTGAGGCGGTCGTCGGCAAGCCCGTTGACGACCGGCAGGCCGGACACGCCACCGCTGGCAGCGACTGCATAGCCTGGCGTGCTGCTCAACAGATCTGCGCTGTCGCTGGTGGGGCTGACGCGGTAGGGATAGCTCTCCAGTAATTTTGCCGTGATCACGACGGTCGGCATGGTGCCGGCCTGGTCGGCGGCGCGGGCATCGCCGGGCCAGCCATACGTCAATGCGAGCCAGATGGCGAGGGGTAAGGGTGCGAGTTTCATTGTTCTTTTCCTGGGCTTGATTGCAATAATTTATTTTGACCATAATCAATGCCTGGTCTCAAAATTTCATTGAAGGAGATCAACGATTGCACCGAAGTCGCATTTGATTCTCTGGGCAATCCTCCCAGAATGTCGTATTTGATCTGCATCAAGGTCTTAAAGCGCCATGTCCAACTACAGTGGAAACGACGCGAAAGCAAGTTTGCGCGATCCCGGCAGCGAGCATGCGCTGGCCGACGCGTTCGTGCGCGAAGCGCGTGCTTGGAGCAGGGGGCCTCAGAACGGTCGCCAAGCGACCTTCATCCTGCCGTAAGTATTGATTATTAGAATTAGACTTGGATTTAACCCGACACTTTTGGAGCGTTCACATGGCACGTCACTTTCGAATCATCGCTTCGGCCTTTCTGCTGGCCATGCCGGCTTTCGCCAGCGCGGCCTTGCCGGTTGTTGAAGTCTTCAAAAGCGCCACGTGCGGGTGTTGCGAAGGGTGGACAACGCACCTGAAGGAGCAAGGTTTCACCGTCAAGACCAGTAACGTCGCCAATCCTTCCGACTACCGCGAGAAATTCGGCATACCGACTGCAATGGGCTCCTGCCATACTGCCAGGATCGGCGCGTATGTGATCGAAGGGCATGTGCCGGCGAGCGATATCAAACGCCTGCTCCAGTCGGGCGTCAAGGCGCGCGGTCTGGCAGTGCCGGCCATGCCCATGGGCTCGCCAGGTATGGAAGGCGACCGGAGCGATCCGTACGACGTGTTCCTGATCCAGCCGGACGGGCGCACGACCGTGTATAAGCATTACAACGGCAAATCCTGACCGCATGCGTGATTCCATGGTGTCTGCCGAACAACGGATGAATACAGAGTGTTTCTGTGCCAGCCTGGATCGCGCGGTGCTGCGTACCGCGCTGGAAGCACAGTTAGGTTCTGCGCAACTGCTTGCGCTGGTTGAAGAGCGATGTCCTTTGCTGTTTTCTGCAATGCCCGTGTTCGTCTCGCAAAGCCAACGGCAAAAAATGGACGCGGCGGTGCATGCGCTGGAACAGGTAATCGCCATGCCCGCCTACCGCGAGCGCATCTTGGCAACAGCGCCACCGATCGCACGGCATGCCCCGGGTGGCGCCCTGGGCGTGTTCTTCGGTTACGACTTTCATTTGTTCGGCGACAAAATCGGGCTGATCGAGATCAATACCAATGCCGGTGGCGCCATGCTCAATGCGGTGATGACGCGCGCGCACAAGGCATGCTCGCTCGATTCGGCGCAACTCGCGGAAGCAGTTGCGGCGGGGCCGAAATTTGAAGCGGCGATCATGGCAATGTTTCTCGCCGAATGGGCGCGCTACGCGCGCGGCAAACCATTGGAATCAATCGCCATTGTCGACCTGGCGCCGGAACAACAGTACCTCTACCCGGAATTCATCCTTTTCAAGCAGCTGTTCGAGCGCAGCGGCGTGCGCGCCGTGATCGCTGATCCAGTTAGCCTGACTTTCAGAAATGGCAGGCTTTGGCACGAAGAGATGCCGATTGACCTGGTCTACAACCGCCTGACCGATTTCATGCTCGACGATGCGACCAGCGCTGCGCTGCGCCAGGCTTACCTGGCGGACGCCATCGTCCTGACGCCCAACCCGCAGGCGCACGCACTCTATGCAGACAAACGCAATCTCGCTGTGCTGAGCAGCCGCCGCGAGCTCGATGCCATGGCGGTTCCTTTGGCAATTCAGGAAATCGTGCTGGGTGCTGTTTTGCCCACCGAAATGGTCAATCGCGCCGCGGCCGAGCGCCTGTGGCGCGACCGACGCCAGCTGTTTTTCAAACCGGCATCCGGATTCGGCGGGCGCGCCGCCTATCGTGGCGACAAGCTGACCAAGCGCGTGTGGAGCGAGATACTGGAAGGGGAATATGTGGCGCAACAAATTCTGACGCCCGGCGATCGCCTGGCGGGCGGCCCGGACGAGCCCGCCAAACTGAAGTTCGACATCCGGCTGTATGCGTACGCAGGCGAGGTTCAGTGGCATGCCGCACGCGTGTACCAAGGCCAGACCACCAACTTCCGCACCCCGGGCGGCGGATTCGCGCCCGTGTATCAGTTGCCTGCCCCGGGCAACGGTTGCGGCAACGCCTGCCTGACCTGAGTACACTGACGGTTGCCAACGGCATACCTCGAGCCCTTGTCAGTTGCCAACCTGGCCGGAAGCGGGCACTGCGTTTGGGTTCCGTCCTGATGGCAGCATTACCGCCGCTTCTGCGCCAGGCTTGAATTCTGGCGCGGCGTCACCGCTCCTGGTGGAGCGCCATTGGGCGCAACAGCACGGGCTGACAGCGCTCGCTTGCTGATCTGCCTGCACCGGCTGGCCGGGTTGCCAGAACGGCGGCAGTCAACGGAACAATGCGACAAGGCCGCGCCCGTCGTTGTTTTTGATGGTCCTTCTTCCCACGCGAACGTGACCCATCCGTGCAGCAGAGAATCGCATCATTGACCGGGATCCGGTACGGCCACCGGCTTGGCGACCCTGCCGTCTCCGTTCGCGCCTGCCTCGATGCCCCATGCGCTGCTCGCCCGTAGAAGCACGTAGACGAGTTGCCACATGGCCTTCCATAGACGCAGACGCAAGTCGGGTCGCACAACTTCCGCCAGCAACGGATCAATCATTGCATTCTCGACCTTGACCAGGCCGTCTGGCGTGGTCGGCAGATCCGCCGACATCTGCTGGAGCGCCTGGTCAAACACCGCTTCCTCGATGCCTGCGTACGCAAGAATGTCAATTCGGTAGGGCGCCGCATTGCAGACATGCTTCAGAATGCAGGAGCGGGCGCTACACAAAGCCAGGTGCCACCGTACGGCAAACCCCGACTAGACGCTTGTCCGCGGTGCCCGGTATAGTTCGAGGCAGTTGCTTCGCTCGGCATCGCAGCCAATAGAAGTTGCGGCACCGCTGTCATCCTATTTCTTGGCGAAAGGTCATGACTGCAATACACTGTGACTTGCCTATTGTCGACGATAGGCAGTATCAAGACTTGTTGTGCTCCTTGGGGCCTCCTCAATGTCTCTGAAATGACAAATCGGGAGTGCCTCGAACATGCCAGCCAGGCCGCGCATTGCTTGCGAACAGCGCATCGCGTGGTAATAAATTTCACCTCAGCTTTTTCAATCTGTCGATTGGCGATATAGATGACTCTGCAAGCCCATCAACTCGCCTGTGTGCGAGGCGAACGCCGGCTTTTTCACGGCCTTGATTTTGAAATCAGCGCTGGCGATGCACTACGGGTGCTTGGCGCAAATGGTAGCGGCAAGACCAGCTTGCTGCGAATCCTGTGTGGCTTGACCCAGCCAGCCGAAGGCGAAGTACGCTGGCATGGTCGCAGCATTCGTCAATTCCGTGAGGATTTTTGTCGCAATCTGATCTACCTTGGCCATGCGGACGGCGTGAAAGACGATTTGCTGGCATGGGAAAATCTCGTGATCGCGTCCACCTTGTCAGGCAATCCGGTCACACAAGGCGACGCTGTCCATGCCCTGAAACAGCTTGGCCTGGGCCGCGCGGTCAGCTTGCCGACCCGGGTACTGTCGCAAGGCCAGCGCAAACGCGTCGCCCTGGCGCGGCTGGAACTGAGCACGTCGACGCCTTTGTGGATACTCGACGAACCCTTTACGGCACTTGACCAGAGTGCATTGTCCAGGCTGTGCGGCACACTCAAGCGCCACCTGGCCAACGGCGGCATGCTCATTTACACCACACATCAGGAAATCGAGCTGAGCGCGCGCCGTCTTGATATCAGTCTGGGCGCTGTATGTTGAAGACCTTGGCTTGCGCGATTCGGCGCGATTTGCTGCTGGTATTCCGGCGGCGCGCAGATGTCTTCACCACCTTGTTTTTCTTCGTGATCGTCTGCACGCTGTTCCCTTTGGGCCTGGGCCCGGAACCAGCCCTGTTGCGCACGATGGCTCCTGGCATCTTGTGGGTCGCAGCACTGTTAGCGTCGATGCTTGCTCTGGGCCGGCTGTTTGCGCTTGATTATGCCGACGGCACCTTGGAGCAAATGGCCTTGTCGTCCGAGTCGCTCGCAGTAATTGTCATTGGCAAAGTGATCGCGCATTGGCTGGTGTCAGGCTTCCTGCTCACCCTGGTAGCGCCGCTGCTGGCGGTGCTGTTTGATCTGCCGCGCGCTTCAATATTGGTATTGACTTGCAGCCTGCTGATCGGCACCCCGATCTTGAGCCTGATTGGTGCGATTGGTGCTGCATTGACGCTTGGCGTACGTGGCGGTAGCGTATTGGTCTCGCTGTTGATTTTGCCGCTGTACATTCCTGTACTGATCTTCGGCGCCGGTGCTGTTGCGGCCGAAGCGTCCGGGCTTGGTGGTGACGCGCATTTGCTGCTGTTGGGCGGTTTGCTCGCTGGCGCGGCAGCCCTGACGCCGTGGGCCACGGCGGTGGCACTGCGCATCGCGCTGGAATAAGGATATGGTTTACCTGGCCCTGGTCTTCATTGGCTGCGGCGCGTGCTGATCCTGATCTTTATATCTTGGGCGCCTGCTTGAACGGATGACACGGCGCCTTCCAAATCGCCGGCCTGAGGTGTCGCGTTGCCTGATTTTGAAATGCGCGCACCCACCACCAGCGACGCGAATCCAGATAGGCGCGCCTCAGGCATCATGCTCATGGAGTCATCGAGCACAAAGCTGAACGGCAAATCCTTGACTTGTTTGCGCAATACGGCCAGTGGAAAACGTGGCCCTTGAGACGCTCTGGCAAACACAAAAACCGTATCGGTATCTTTTACCTCGGCCCGTAGGGCAGGGTCGAGTTCGACTGTACCGGCCACCTTCGTTGCCGCCGTCGTTGCAGTCGCTGGTGACGGTTCCACTGCCGGCTGGGCAGCCTCCATCAATGCCGGCGCATTTGCTGCTGCTGCCAAGGCTTCTTGAATATTCGCGTTAGCGACCTGTACTATTTCGGAATCAGCCGGCGCGAGTGCCAGGACTTTTTTCCAGAGTCTAATCGCAGCATCATAATCGCCGCGTTCAAACGCCGCGCTGCCGGACAGGGAAAGCGCCTTGGTGTTGCTCGGATCGGCGGCCAGCGCCTGTGCCAGCAGCGTTTCTGGCTCGCCTTGCAAACTTTCCCCTTGTGCCATGGCGACACTGCCAGCGTATTCTGTCAGCAATTGCGCATTGTTCGGCACTAAACTGGTCAAATTCTTGTATGCCCGGCTGGCATCCGCATAACGCTGCATGGCATTTAATGACCGTGCAAGCACGGTCCAGGCTTCGGTGTTTTCAGGCTGGGTCTTCAATAGCTGCGCCAGCTGTTCTATCGCTGCGTTTGCATCTGTCGGATTAGACTGGCGCGGACTTTCCTGCGCCGCAGCCACCTGTACCGGATCAAGCCCTGCGGGCGTGCCCAGATTGGCATACATCACTGCTGCACCGATCACGACCGCGACACCAACTGCTGCAGTGTGGGCAGCGCCGCGTGCAGTCGCTTGATGTGGCGGCAGAGTCGGCGTCACATCGTCGGCAACGCGCTGTTCCAGTTCGCGCCGGGCGCTGTCGTAACCATGGGTATCAATGGTCCCGGCAGCCAGATCGCGCTCCAGTTCACGCAATTGATCGCGCAGCACCGCCAGATTGAGTTGGTCACGGCGGGGCCAGGCGTCGGCGGGTTTCTGTTTGCCCAGTAGCGTCGGGACGATGAAGGCCAGTGCCGCTGCGGTCATGAACACGGCGATGATCAAAAAGACGGTCACATTGTTTCCTTCGCATCCGCGCCAGTGCCCAGCAACCCCGCAACACGGCGTCTTTCCGTGTCGGAAAGCGCCGCAGCTGGCGCAGCATGTGCTCTGCGCCTGAGCTGAAGGCCCAGGCCAATAAGGCCGCCTGCCAGAAACAGGAAAGGCCCCAACCACAGCAGCCACGTGCTTGTCTTGACTGGTGGCCGGTAAAGAACAAAATCCCCATACCGCTCTACCATGAAATTGCGCACGTCACGGTCGGACAGTCCCTGCGCCAGTTTTTCGCGCACATGCTGGCGCAAGTCAACGGCAAGCGCGGCATCTGAATCAGCAATCGTCTGATTCTGGCATACCAGGCAGCGCAGCTCGGCTGCGATTGCCATCACGCGTTGTTCGAGGAGCGGATCAGGGGCAGGGCTGCGCACCGGCTCTGCATGGACCAGGCACGCTGTGACAGCCAGCAGCAAGCCAGGCACCAGCTTATGCATCATCGCTGTTAGCCACGGTTGAGCTCCTTAATCATTGGCAAGAGTTTTCCATTGATGACTTCTGGCGTCAGCGGGCCAATGTGCTTGTACCGGATCACGCCAAGCTTGTCGATCACGAAGGTTTCAGGAACGCCGTAGACGCCAAAATCAATGCCGACCCTGCCGTCATGATCGAAAGCGGAAACGCTGTACGGGTTGCCAAACTGGCGCAGCCAATCCATGCCGTCTTGCCGACCATCCTTGTAATTGAGCCCGACAATCGGCGCCGCATGCAAGCTGGAAAGCCCCATGAGGTGAGGATGTTCCTCGCGGCAGGAAACACACCAGGAAGCCCAAATATTCAATAACCAGACCCGGCCAGCCATGTCGGCTGGCGCGATGATTTTTTCGGGTTCGTGCAGTTGCGCCAACTGGAAACCAGGCACCTGCTTTCCAATCAAGGGCGATGGAACCTCTTTAGGGTCCAGTCGCAGGCCGATTGCGAGAAAGACGACCAGTGCGCCAAACAGAAGCAGCGGCAACAGAAACCGTCTCATGCTTGCGCTTCGCCGGCGAATACAATCGTGGGGCTGGCAAGGGCATTGCCTGCCTGGCGCTGCGCCACCCGGCGGTAGCGGCGATCAAGCGCAGCCATCAAGCCACCGAGCGCCATGATGATGCAGCCGCCCCAGATCCAGCTCATGAACGGTTTGTGCTGGACGCGCACCAGCCAGGTCGTGTTGTTCACCGCTTCACCTAATGAAATGTAAAGGTCACGCGTGAAACCCCGATCAATTGCCGCCTCGGTCATGGGCATGTTCTTGACTGTGTACAGGCGTTTCTCCGGCTTCATGACGGCAATCTGTTCACCGTCATGCGATACCACGAACACTGCCTGGGTTGCCGTGTAGTTGGGGCCACTGGCTTGGCCGAGCTCCGTGAGGCGGAAGGTATAGCCTGCCGCTGTCGCAGTATCGCCGAGCTGCATGCTCAGGTCCTTCGCTGTTTCCGCTCCCTTGGCCAAAGTAACGCCGATAACGAATACGCCAATGCCCGCATGGGCGATGATCATGCCCCAGTAACTGCGTGGCAGGCTGGTCAGCCGCTGCACAAAAGGCGTGCCGGCCGCTGCGTGGCGCAAGCGCTGCGTCAGTTGCCAGCCTGTGGCAAGCAGGACCCAGAGCGCAATCGCCAGCCCGCATGCCAGCATGGGCGAAGCGCCCAGGATCACGCTCACCGATACGGAAAGCAGCACGGTTGCCGCTGCAATCCAGCGCAGATTACGCAAAACATCTTGCCAGCGGGCCTGTTTCCATCGCACGAACGGGCCAATCGCCATGAGCACCAGTAGCGGCATCATCAACGGGGCAAATACAGTATCAAAGTAGGGCGGTCCAACGGAAATTTTTCCCAGGCCTAGCGCATCGAGGAACAAGGGGTAGAGCGTGCCAAGAAAGACAGTGGCAGCGGCAACCACGAGCAAGACGTTGTTCACCAGCAGCAGCGACTCGCGCGAGAACAGGCTGAATCTGCCGCCTTGTCCCATCGTGGGCGCGCGCCATGCAAACAACAGCAAGGCGCTGCCCACCGTAACGCTGAGAAAGACCAACAGAAACAGGCCGCGTTGAGGATCCGTCGCGAACGCATGGACCGACGTCAGGACGCCGGAACGTACCAGGAAGGCGCCAAGCAAGGAGAGCGAAAACGCCACGATGGCCAGCAATACGGTCCAGCTTTTAAAGCTGCCGCGTTTTTCCGTCACTGCAAGTGAATGGATCAATGCAGTGCCGACCAGCCAGGGCATGAACGAGGCATTTTCCACCGGGTCCCAGAACCACCAGCCGCCCCAGCCAAGTTCGTAATACGCCCAAAAGCTGCCAAGAAAGATTCCGAGCGTCAGAAACATCCATGCCACCAGCGTCCAGGGTCGCGACCAGCGTGCCCATGCCGCATCGAGCTGGCCACCAATCAGGGCGGCAATCGCAAAAGCAAATGCCACCGAAAACCCGACATAGCCCATATACAGCAGCGGGGGATGGAAGATCATGCCGAAATCCTGCAGCAAGGGATTCAGATCGGCGCCGTCAACAGAGAAGGGCAGCAGGCGTTCAAACGGATTGGAGGTAAACAGCATGAAGCACAGGAAGCCAACGCTGATGAGCCCCATGACCGCCAGCACGCGCGCGACGGTTTCTTGCGGCAGTTGTTTGCTGAACAGGGCTACCGCGAGGGTCCATGCCACCAGCATTTGCGTCCACAACAGCAGCGAGCCCTCATGACCGCCCCAGCTAGCGGTCACCCGGAAGTGCACTGGCAAGGTCGAGTTGGAATGCGCCGCGACATACGCCACCGAAAAATCGTTCGCGACAAAACTGTAGACCAGGCAAAGGAACGCCAGGGTGACGAATGCGCACTGTCCATATGCGGCCGGGCGCGCTATGGCCATCCAATGCTGATTGCCGCGCAGCGAGCCGATCATGGGCAGGATGCCCTGCACCAATGCCAGACACAGCGCCAGCATGACTGAAAAATTGCCAATCTCGGGAATCATCGAACGTCCTTGGATGGTGTGCCCTGATTGACCGGCGTAGCCGCCGGCTTCTGCGCATCCTGTTTTGCCTTCTTCATCGCATAAGCCGCTTCGGGCGGCATATAGTTTTCATCGTGTTTGGCCAGCACTTCATCGGCCGCAAAGATCCCGTCCGCACCAAGCTTGCCTTGCGCGACTACACCTTTTCCTTCTTTAAACAGGTCCGGTAGAATGCCGCGATAGACTGCCGGAATCTTCTGTGCCATATCGGTCACGACGAATTTGACGCTGATGCCATCGGCCTGCCGTTGCAGACTGCCCGCTTCGACCATGCCGCCGACGCGAAAGCGGCGTCCCTGTGGCGCCTCGCCCTTGACCACTTGTGATGGCGTGAAAAAAAATACCAGGTTTTTCTGGAATGCCGACATCACCAGCCATGCTGCCAGTGCCAGCGATGCCAGTCCCATACTGACCAGTATCAGGCGCTTATCCCTTGTTTTCAACGTCGTCCTCTTCCTCGCTGTGCAGCGCGTTGCCGAGATGCTTGATGGCGCCATTCCAGCGTCGTGACAAGGAAAATATTTCCCCGAACATCAGGGCAAACGTCAGCAGGGCGGATCCCCACACATACAGGCCGTAGCCGCCCATATCGAAGAATGCATGCCAGCTATCCCAGCTCATGATGTGGTCTCCAGGGTCTGGACATAGTGTTCCAGCCAGTCGCTATGGCGTTCGCGCTCGAGAATAATGCAGCGAACCCGCGCTAACGCGATGGCAAAGGTATATGCCCAGAATGCGAATGCCATGATCAACATCCCGGTCAGCATCGTCCTCTCCATGCTGGGGGCATTCCCCAGACTCACCGACGCGCCTTGGTGCAACGTATTCCACCATTTCACGGAAAAGTAAATGATCGGGACGTTGACGACGCCGACCAGCGCAAGCACCGCGCCCGCCTTGTCGGCGCGTCTTGCGTCATCGATGGATGCCTGCAGTGCCATGAAGCCGATATACAAGAACAGCAGGATCAGTTCCGATGTCAGCCGCGCATCCCATACCCACCAGGCACCCCAGGTCGGCTTGCCCCACAGGGCGCCTGTCCATAGTGTAATCACGGTAAAGATGGCGCCGGTAGGCGCCAGGGCAGTGGCCATCATCGAAGACAGGCGTGTATTCATCACCAGGCCAGTGCCGGCCCAGAACGCCATTGCCACATAAATCACCATCGACATCCAGGCGGCCGGGACATGCAGAAAAATAATCCGGTAAGCATCACCCTGCTGCCAATCTGTGGGCGCAGCAAAAAAACCGATGTACAAACCGATGATGCTCAATACCGTGCCAACAACGGCAAACAGCGGAATCAGCTTTCCCGCAAGGGGGAAAAACATCTGCGGCGAAGCATATTTGAACCAGACCCGCGCACGAAACGCCGATCTTGCGGGGAGGGTATCAGTGACGGACATTAACGTAATACTCGCAAAAAAAAATCGGATCATGGCATTGGATGCCGCAGCCTCAAGCAGAATTAAGCGGAAACACCGGGGCCCACCTTGTTCGTGGGCCCCGGCTGTACCATGGTTGACGCCAGTGTCGGTACTACAGCGAGTTCAAGAAGTTCAGAAGATCCGTCTTCTGCGTACCGCTCAAGCCCACATAGGCATTCTTCGC
>DASWMN010000007.1:0-19475 GCA_036399735.1 Telluria sp.
CGAAAACAATCCTGTCGAACATCGGGTACACCCCGTTCGGCGCCATTCAAAGCTGGACCTGGGGGAACAGTACCTCAGCCGATCCGCTCGTGTACAAGAGGGAGTTCGATACCGCTGGCAGGATCACAACCTATCCGCTGGACCAAATTGGCAGCAACGGCAATATACGTACCTTGAACTATGATGCTGCCGATCGCATCAAATCCTTCGTTCATCGCGGCGAGCCAAATGCAATCCGCTTCGATCAGCACTTCACTTACGACGATCTGGATCGATTGACCCGCGTGGAAGGTACCACGATCAGCCAGGCTTTTGAATACGATGCCAACGGTAACCGCATCCGGGCCAGGTTCGGAGCTGGCGTGGCCACCAATGCGATTAGTCCCACGAGTAACCGGCTGACCGGGACCTCGGGCCCTGCACCGGCAAAAACTAACACCTTCGACAATGCAGGCAATCTGACGAGCGACGGCTACATCAAATACATGTATGGCACTAATGGTCGGCTTGTGGCGGTGGACCGGGCGGGCGTGGACACAAGCTACCAATACAACGGGTTTGGACAAAGGGTAGCAAAGGCCGAAACTGGCGGAAAGGTAACGTATTACGTCTACGATCTTGCTGGTCGCCTGCTGGGCGAATACGATCAAGACGGCAATGTGAACCAGGAAACCGTCTATCTGGGCGACCTGCCCGTGGCGGTGTTAAAACGTCGCGCGGGAGTGGCGCCAGGCCAGGCGATGGTCACCGATGTCTACAACGTGTACGCGGATCATATCCTGACGCCTCGGGTGATTACCAGGAGTAGCGACAATCGGATGGTCTGGCGCTGGGACAATGCCGATCCGTTCGGTCTGCAACAGCCCGACGAAAGCCCCGGCGGATTGGCCCGGTTCACCTACAATCTGCGTTTCCCGGGGCAGGTCTACGACAAGGAAACGAACAACCATTACAACTACTATCGTGACTATGATCCGCAGATGGGTCGGTATGTGCAATCTGATCCAATTGGGCTGAGCGGTGGTATAAACACTTACGGTTATGTCGGGGGAAATCCTCTTTCCTCCGTCGATCCTGCCGGGCTATTTGGTGTCGCAGATCTCCCATTGTTGCCGGAAGGATTGGTTGGCTATGCTACGGGTTATCGCTCTTACTATGGCGGCCTTATAAATTTCGCGGCCCACCTTGCACGCCGCAGCGGATTCGACGGCGACTGCGAACAAAAACGTGCTGAGGAGGAAGAGATTGCTATGGGCGCTGCGTTTGGGGCACTGTCAGATCAAAAGATTGCTAAAGAGGTGTCAGAGCGCGTCGGGCATTGGGCGAGTGAAAACAAGGCGCATATTGCAGGGCGACTCTCTGCCGGTGTTGTTACAGGTATGGTTGTTCGTGAGCCGCGTATTTCCGTAGGACTTACTACAGCCGCTGCTATGGGAGATGCCCTGGACGCCATACGTAACGGCGCGGACAACGCTGAGTTGATCTTAAGGGGTGGCTTGGGTGAACAGTATGCTGGTCTGGTCAAAAATGCACGCACAAAATGTGGCTGTGAAAAAAAATGATAAATTTTCGACCTAAAAAGAGGCGTTATCTTCAAGGTTTTTTTGCTCAGTTCATCATCCACACTTCTGTCATCGCTGGATTGTTTTTGGCTGCTTATTTTTCCCTAACTTTATGGATGTGGTGGCCAATTGGCGTGTGGTTTGGATTAACTTTGATCGTTGATTCATTGCTGTGGTACGACACATTTCGTGGATGGGGAAGAAAAACATGAGGAAAGGCGGCGTGAAACGTGCCTCTCGGACAGGCAAAAGCAGCGCAAGCTCCGCGGCGCCGTAATGCGGGCCTGCGTGGCGCATGTGTTTGGCGCGCTGGCACAATGGCTATCCATTCGGTCTGCAACAGCCCGAGGAAGCCCGAGCTTTCTACAAATATATTCAAGAAGCGGGGATTCCCGCGGATAAATTTTGAGGACAATAATCTACTTGCTGTTGTTCGTGGCAAGCAGTTTTGCCGATGCTGAAACCACCGTTGCCGCATTGTCCGATAGTCATGTAAAGGCCCTTGTGCGCGTTCTGGATGTCCTGCCGTCCCAGCTCGATAAAGATCACATTTCCTTCCTGATCGAGGAGCGGGATAATCTTCTGCTCGTATCAATTTCCTCGCCGCCGCCCACAAAGGGACTGCGCGGTGGTGGCGCAAAGGTCTATGCCTACAGTGTGGACAAGAAGGACTATTCGGTAAGCGGACCGCGCATCACGTTCGCACGGTAAGCGAAAGGCCGAACCTGCTTTGTTATTCCGCACCAGCTGACGTTATGTTGGGAGCAATCGGTATAATCCCTGCATGCGAAATCCATATTCGAATGCAGCTCCGGGCAAGCGATTGATTACCAGTTTGGCGCTGTACGCACTTCTCTCCGCTGCCGGGGTGCCTGGCGCCGCCCTCGCGCAGTCGATCTCCAAGCCGCGCTATGTGGTCGATCTCAAGATCGCCTTGACGGCTGAAACGACAACAGCGTCGAAACTGGTCAAGGCCGGCGAGCCATTCACTGTCGCAGGCTGGAAAGATGGCAAGAAGTGGACCGCTGATTTCCTGCTCACCCAGGACAAAAACGATCTGCTGGCCCTCAAGACGCAGTTTTACATCGACGGCAAAACGGGGGGTGTCTCCGGCACCAGAATGCTGCCCGGCGCCAGTCCCATCAGCGTTGTGGTGGGCGAGGACGGAACCAGTGACACCCTGGCCACTATCGAACAAAGCGTGAAGCTGGCGCCGAAGGCGGCCACGCAAGAGCGTCGCGTACCGTAGACGGCCGGGGCAGGGCGCGACCGGTATAATCACGGGATGCAAAATCTCCTCCACAACCTCAATCCCGAACAACTCGCTGCTGTCACGCTGCCGTCGCAAAGCGCCCTGATTCTGGCGGGCGCCGGCTCCGGCAAAACGCGCGTGCTGACGACCCGCATCGCCTGGCTGATCCAGACCGGGCAGGTGTCGCCAGCCGGGATCATGGCTGTCACTTTTACCAATAAAGCCGCCAAGGAGATGCTCACGCGTCTGTCGGCCATGCTGCCGGTGAGTACGCGCGGCATGTGGATCGGTACCTTCCACGGCCTGTGCAACCGCCTGCTGCGCACCCATTACCGCGACGCCGCGCTGCCCCAGACTTTCCAGATCATGGACTCGCAGGACCAGCTGTCGATGATCAAGCGCCTGCTCAAGGCGAATAACGTCGACGATGAAAAGTACCCGGCCAAAAACCTGATGTACTTCATCAATAACGCCAAGGACCAGGGCCTGCGCGCCAACCGCGTCGAGGCGCACGATCCGATCGAACGCAAGATGGTCGAGTTGTATGAGCTGTATGACATGCAGTGCCAGCGCGAAGGCGTGGTCGATTTCGCTGAACTGCTGCTGCGCGCCTACGAACTGCTGGCCCGTAATCAGCCGCTGCGCGAACATTATCAGGCCCGCTTCAAGCACATTCTGGTCGACGAGTTCCAGGATACCAATGACCTCCAGTACAACCTGCTCAAGCTGCTGGCCGGGCAAGGGCAGCAGATCGGCGGCGCGCTGTTTGCCGTGGGCGACGATGACCAGAGCATTTATGCCTTCCGCGGCGCGAATGTGGGCAATATGTCCGCGTTCGAACGCGAATTCCGGGTCGAGAACCTGATCAAGCTGGAACAGAACTACCGCTCGCACGGCCACATCCTCGATTCGGCCAACCACCTGATCGCCAATAACAGCAAGCGCCTTGGCAAGAACCTGCGCACCGACGCCGGGCACGGTGAACCGGTGCGCATCTACGAGGCCTCGTCCGATCTGGAAGAAGCGCAGTGGATCATCGAGGAAGCCAAAACGCTCATGGCCGAAGGCGCGCTGCGCAGCGAGATCGCGATCCTGTACCGCTCCAATGCGCAGTCGCGCGTGATCGAGCATGCGCTGTTTGCGGCCGGGCTGCCTTACACCGTGTACGGCGGCCAGCGCTACTTCCAGCGCGCCGAGGTCAAGCACGCCATCGCTTACCTGCAGCTGATGGACAATCCGCACAACGACCAGGCATTCCTGCGCGTGGTGAACTTCCCGACGCGCGGCATCGGCATGCGTTCGATCGAGGCGCTGCAGGCGGCGGCCGAGCATCACCGCATTTCCCTGTACGCGGCCGTGCCTTATGTGATGGGCAAGGCCGGCACGTCGCTGGGCGGCTTCGTCAAGCTGGTCGAAGGCGCGCGTTTCGAGACCCAGCAGCTGTCGCTGCCGGAAATGGTGCGTGTGGTGCTGGAGGCCAGCGGCCTGCTGACTCACTACCAGAACGAAAAAGAAGGCGCCGACCGCATCGAGAATCTGGAGCAGATGGTCAATGCGGCGACCCAGTTCGTGCAGGAAGAGGGCTTTGGCCAGTCAGCGCCTGCGCATCTGGGGCCAAAGGCGGAAGCCATGTCCGGCGCGCCGATCGTCAATCAGGATGGCTTCAAAATTCTCGACGCCGATGCCGCGCTGCCGGCCGTGATGTCGCCGCTGTCGGCATTCCTGTCGCATGCTTCGCTGGAGGCGGGCGATGCCCAGGCCCAGGCCGGGCAGGACGCCTTGCAGCTGATGACGGTGCACTCGGCCAAGGGCCTGGAATTTGACGCGGTGTTCATCACAGGCCTGGAAGAAGGCCTGTTCCCGCACGAGAGCAGTTCGCGCGAAATGGATGGCGTGGACGAAGAGCGACGCCTGATGTACGTGGCGATCACGCGCGCCAAGAAGCGCCTTTACATGAGCTTTACGCAAACGCGCATGCTGCACGGTCAGACCCGCTACAACATGAAGTCGCGCTTCTTTGACGAACTGCCCGAAGAGGCGCTCAAGTGGATTTCACCGAAGGTGCAATCTCACTGGTTCGGCAACAAGAAGTCGGCGTGGGATGAACCGGCATTTGGCGGCGGCTCGGATAACAAGATCGCGCAGCAGATCACGCAGAAGGCGGCCAGCAACGGACCGGGATGGCGGATCGGTGAATCGGTGGCGCATGCCAAGTTCGGCGAAGGTGTGATCGTCAACATCGAAGGCGGCGGCAGCAATGCGCGCGCGCAGATCAATTTTGGCAGGGCGGGGATGAAGGTGCTTGATCTGTCCGTGGCCAAGCTGGAACGCCTGCGCTAAAAAATCCGTCGTCCTCGCGCATGCATCAGCGCTTGCGCGAGGACGTTACTGCTTTATTTCGGCATGATCACCGTATCAATGACATGGATCACGCCATTGTCGGCCTTGATATCGGTGCTTGTGACCTTGGCGTTATCGACCATCACACCGCCCTTGGTGGTCACCGTGATCGATTCGCCTTCCACCGTCTTCACCTTGCCGGCCTTGACATTGGCCGCCATCACTTTGCCCGGCACCACGTGATATGTGAGCACCTTGGTCAGTTTGGCTTTGTCGGCCAGCAGCGCATCCAGGTCCGCTTTTGGAATCTTGGCGAACGCTTCGTCGGTTGGCGCGAACACGGTGAACGGGCCTTTCCCTTTGAGCGTCTCGACCAGGCCGGCGGCCTTGAGCGCAGTGGCCAGCGTGGTGAAATTGCCGGCATCGACTGCGGTGTCAACGATGTCTTTTGCCTGCGCCGAGAAGGTGGCGGCGACGGTCAGAACGGATGCGAGAATCATCTTCTTCATGAGGGACTCCTAACAGAAATTACTTCTGATTGATGCGCCGGCAGGATAGGCGACGCGTGTCCATTCTAACCACGATTTCGAAAAGATGCCGCGCATGAGTCCGCTTAACGGAGCCCGTACTGGCGGGCGCGGTTCATTTTGGTGCTGTCAGTAATCACCCGTATTTTTTGTCCAGCAAAACGGCCGGAAGTCGCGCCATCAACACATTGCAGGGAATGAATTAGAATTGCTGCAGGGAGTGTCCCATTCTTAAACAGGAGAGAGCATGTTCAGTCACATCGGGATCGGTTCAAACGACATCGAGCGGTCAAAACGGTTTTACGGCGCTTTGCTGGCGACGCTGGGCGCGCAAGGCGAGCCCTTTATCAACAAGGCGCCCTCGGGGCATACCCGCTTGTTCTACCGGCATGACGGCGGCACCCTATGCATCACCGAGCCGATCAATGGCGAGGCGGCCACCTGCGCCAACGGCGGCACCATCGGCTTCAAGTGCAGCTCGCCCGAACAGGTGAAGGCCTTCCACGATACGGCCGTGGCGCAAGGCGGTGTGTCGATCGAAGACCCGCCTGGACTGCGCGAAGGGCCGGCCGGCGCACTGTACCTGGCGTACGTGCGTGACCCGGACGGCAACAAGCTGTGCGCACTGTATCGTCCGAAATAGAATGGATGGAAGCGCTGCGCCGGCAGGGATCGGCGCAGCATTTTATTTGGTGTCGGGAAGCAGGTGACGGTAGGCGGCGTAAAGGGAACACTGCAAGATCGACGCCGAGATCAGGCCGATCCACATGATCACGATGAGCATGAACTTGCTGCCGCCAAACAGCGCCATCATCGTACTCATTGCGAACATACACAGGCCGAACCACAGGCCCAGCATGACCAGCATGGGCGCGAGCGAGCCGAGAATAGCGAATACGCTGTAGAAGATCGACTTGAATATTGGCATGCTCTTCCAATGCGTCAGCGCGGGCGCGAAGCTCAGGATAATATTCATGATCATCAGAAGCACCATCAGCGCCAGCACTGCAAGCGTTGTGGCCTGCGGCAGCGTGGGCTGCCCGCCCTTCTGTCCCACTTCGGCCGCAGCCTGAATCGCGCTGATATCGATCCATGGCGTTACCGCCACGCTCAGCAGCATCGCCAGCCCGAAGTACACCAGTCCCAGCCTGGCCAGCGGACCCGCCTTGCCCTTTCTGAATCCCGTGAGGAGCACGGCCGGGGTGATCCTTTCGCCCGCGTCGAGATCGCGGCACGCCTGGAAAATCGCCATGTTGAAGGCAGGCAGCAGCACCACTGGCAATATCTGACCCAGTAGCGGTACTCGCATCAGCAAAAATGTGAAGCTGAAGTTTGCAAACAGCAGCATGCTCAGCAGGCCCGGCTGCTTGCGGAACAGACTGAACCCTTGCTTGAGCCACAGCAACCCGGTACTTGCAGGCAGACGGTTCATGCGCACAACTCCGGCGCCGGGGTCGCGATGCGTTCGCGCAGAATGCGTTCGAAGTGGGTCGGATCGTGGGGCGTGAGCATCTCGGCCGCGCGCGGCTGGTGGAAGTCGTACAGGCGCGACAGCCAGAAGCGCAGCGCGGCGGCGCGCAGCATCGGCTGCCAGGCCGACTGCTCGTCGGCATTGAAGGGCCGCACGGCGTGGTAAGCGTCGAGCAGGGCGCGCACGCGCGCCGCGTCGAGCACGCCTGTTGCCTGATCGATGCACCAGTCGTTTACCGTCACTGCCACGTCGAACAGCCAGGTATCGCAGCCGGCAAAGTAGAAATCGAAAAAGCCGGTGAGCCGTTCGCCGTCGAACATCACATTATTGCGGAACAGATCGGCGTGAATCGGGCCGCGGCCCAACGCCTTGTAGTGGTCGCAGGCGGCGTACGCTTCCTGGAAATGCATTTCCGCGCGCAGCAGGTGCGCGCAGCTGTCGTCAAGGAAAGGCAACACCAGCGGTGTGGTTTCGTTCCACCAGTCCAGGCCACGCAGATTGGGCTGGCGCAGCGGGAAATCGAGGGCAGCCAGGTGCATGCGGGCGAGCATGCTGCCGACGGCGGCGCAATGCACCGGCTGCGGATCCATTTGCGAACTGCCCGTCAGTTTGCTGACAATGGCGGCCGGCTTGCCATGCAGCGCCACCACCAGCTCGCCTGCGGCATTGGCCACCGGTGCCGGCACCAGCACGCCGCGCTCGGCCAGATGGCGCATCAGATTCAGATAGAAGGGCAACTGTTCGAAGTTCAGTACTTCGAAAATGGTCAGCACGTACTCGCCGGCCTCGCTGCTCAGAAAGAAATTGCTGTTTTCAATGCCGGATGCGATGCCCTTGAGGGACAGGGCTTTTCCTAAAGGAAATTGCTTGAGCCAGGGGGAGACGTCGTCCAGACTGACTGCGGTAAAAACTGCCATGTGAAAGCGAAGGTAAAGTTGGTTCGGGAGAAATGGCAGCGATGCCGCTTATTTGGCCGGTGGCGGTGGTGGCGGCGCGTCGGCTGCCGGCACGTCTTCCTTGTCGGTTTTCTTCTTGCGGCCAAGGTCGAATTCCATGACCTGCCATTGTGGCGTGCCCAGCCCGTTACCGAGGGCGCGGTCGCCCCGTTCATTGACGGCCGCCGGACTGGCGCCCTTCATGGTGTAGGTGCTTTTGCCGGTCTTGACCTTCGCTTCGGTGGTGCGCCCGCCTTCTTTTTTCTCGGTGATCTTGGCGCCGCCCGTTTTTGGCGGGGTGACCACGATCGGCGTGTCGCTGCCTTCCTCGATGACCTCGAGCTTGGGCGGGGCTTCGGACGGCTTCTGCTGCGCCAGGGCGCCGCCCGCATGCGCGAGCAGGAGTATGGACAGGAGTTTGCAGAGGGTAGAGGAGCGCAGCATGATAGTCGCCTTATGAACGTTTGAACCATTGTAACAAACACACGCCAACACCGTACTAACTGTCAAAATCGCGGCTGCGGGGTGCCGGCGACTTCTGCGATAATGACAAACGCTACGCCGCGCCCAGTCTGTACGCGGCTTCAACCTACTCTACGGTGCCATGCAAAATACCCTGCTGTTAGTCGACGGTTCCAGTTACCTTTATCGCGCATTCCACGCCCTGCCTGACCTGCGCAGCCCGGACGGCCACCCGACCGGCGCCATGCACGGCATGGTCAACATGCTGCGCCGCCTGCGCCAGGACTACCCGGCCGCCTACATCGCCTGCGTGTTTGACGCCAAGGGCAAGACCTTCCGCGACGATATGTACCCCGACTATAAGGCCACCCGCGCTTCGATGCCGGACGATTTGCGCCTGCAGATCGAGCCGATTCACGAAGCGGTACGCCACATGGGCTGGCCGATCCTGATGGTCGAAGGCGTGGAAGCCGATGACGTGATCGGCACCCTGTCGGTGCAGGCGACCCAGCTGGGCCTTAACACGGTGGTCTCGACCGGTGACAAGGACCTGGCGCAGCTGGTCAACGACAAGGTCATGCTGATCAATACCATGACCAATGAAAAACTCGATGAAGCGGGCGTGCTGGCCAAGTTCGGCGTGCCGCCGAACCGCATCATCGATTACCTGACCCTGATCGGTGACACGGTCGACAATATTCCGGGCGTGGCCAAGTGCGGACCAAAAACGGCCCTCAAGTGGCTGGCGGCGCACGACAGCCTGGAAAACATCATGCAGAACGCCGGCTCGATCACCGGCGCGGTGGGCGAGAACCTGCGCCAGGCGCTGGAATGGCTGCCGAAAGGCCGTGAACTGATCACGGTAAAACTCGATTGCGACCTCGAAGGCCACATGGTCTCGATCCAGGAATCGCTGGTCGCCAAGCCGGAAAATGCCGAGGGCCTGAAAGCCTTCTTCGAGCGCTACGGCTTCAAGACGCTGCTGCGCGAGATCACCCAGCGCGACGATGAAGGCGCGCCCCGTGCGCTGCTCAATTCACCCGAGGGCGATCTGTTCCCGGGCGCGGTTATTTCCGTCATCAAGGGCGAATACGAAACCGTGGTCACCGAAGAACAGCTCGACAAATGGCTGGCCCTGATCGACGCGGCGGAACTGACCTCGGTCGATACCGAAACCACGTCGCTGGAGCCGATGACGGCGCAAATGGTGGGCATCTCGCTGTCGGTGGAGGCAGGCAAGGGCGCTTACATCCCGCTCGCGCACCGCTACGCCGGTGTGCCGGCGCAGCTCAATCGCGAGGCGGTGCTGGAAAAAATGAAGGTCTGGCTGGAAAATCCGGCCAAACCGAAGGTCGGCCAGAACCTCAAGTACGACAGCCATATCTTCGCCAACCATGGCGTGACGCTACGCGGCATCGAGCATGACACGCTGCTGCAATCGTACGTGTTCGAGTCGCACAAGCCGCACGACATGGACAGCATGGCGCTGCGCCACCTGGGCTACACCACGATTCCGTTTACCGATGTCTGCGGCAAGGGCGCTGGCCAGATCTGCTTCGACCAGGTTGAACTCGAACGCGCGACCGAGTACGCGGCCGAGGATTCCGACATCACGCTGCGCCTGCACCAGGCCATGAAGTCGCACGTGGAAAGCGACGACAAGCTCTCCTTCATCTACCGCAAGATCGAACTGCCGACTTCCGTGGTGCTGCAGAAGATCGAGCGCAATGGTGTGCTGATCGACGCCGCGCTGCTCGACGTGCAGTCCGCCGAACTGGGCGCGCGCATCATGGAGCTCGAACAGAAGGCTTACGAGCTGGCGGGCGGGCCGTTCAACCTGGGCTCGCCCAAGCAGATCGGCGAAATCTTCTTTGTGAAGCTGCAGCTGCCGGTGATCAAAAAGACGCCGGGCGGCGCGCCGTCGACCGACGAGGAAGTGCTGCAAAAACTGGCGGAAGACTTCCCGCTGCCGAAAATTCTGCTCGAGTACCGCAGCATGTCCAAGCTCAAGTCGACCTACACCGACAAGCTGCCGCGCATGGTCAATCGCGAAACCGGCCGCGTGCACACCAATTACGCGCAGGCTGTGGCAGTGACAGGCCGCCTGTCGTCGAACGAGCCGAATCTGCAGAACATCCCGATCCGCACCGCCGAAGGGCGCCGCATCCGCGAAGCCTTCATTGCCGGTCCGGGCAATGTGATTGTCTCGGCCGACTATTCGCAGATCGAGCTGCGCATCATGGCGCACATCTCGGGCGATGAAGCGATGCTGCGCGCGTTCTCGGAAGGCGAGGACATTCACCGCGCCACCGCCGCCGAGATCTTCGGCATCGCGCCGGCCGAGGTGCAGAGCGAACAGCGGCGCTACGCCAAGGTGATCAACTTCGGTCTGATCTACGGCATGAGCGCCTTTGGCCTGGCCGGCAACCTGGGCGTGGACCGCGCCGCCGCCCAAAGCTACATCGACAAATACTTCGCCCGCTTTTCCGGCGTACGCCAGTACATGGAAGACACGCGCATGCAGGCCAAGGCGCGCGGCTATGTGGAGACCGTGTTCGGGCGCCGCCTGTGGTTGCCGGAGATTAATTCGCCGAATGGTCCACGCCGCCAGGGCGCCGAGCGGGCCGCGATCAACGCGCCGATGCAGGGCACCGCGGCCGACCTGATCAAGCTGGCCATGATCGCGGTGCAGGACTGGCTGGAGCAGGAGCAACTCGGTACCCGCATGATCATGCAGGTGCACGATGAACTGGTGCTTGAAGTGCGGCAGTCCGAGCTGGACCTGGTCAAGGTCAAGCTGCCGGCGTTGATGGCGGGCGTGGCGGAACTTAAAGTCCCGCTGCTTGCCGAAGTAGGTATCGGGCCGAACTGGGATGAGGCGCACTAGCCACATTTGCGTGCTTAAAGTGTAAGCAAATGTTGTAGTGTGGGCGCGCGCACATATTAATTGCCTGTTGGAATATATAGTCATGTTCATCACGCGGGCCGAGGCTCTGCGTGTTGATCAGGCCACGCCTGTCGCACATCCTCCTCGCAAAGGCCATGACTCATACCGCCGACCTTGTTCGGCGTCGCATGGGTTCCCGCCTGCGCGAGGGCCACGTCGCGCCAGCGTCGCCACGAATAACTATAAACACACGAGGCAAATCATGAAAACCTACAAGACCCGGCTGGCACTGGCATCAACTTCTCTCGCGGCAGCCGCCGCATTGGTCGCCTGCGGCGGCGGTGGCGGCAGCGAGCCAAGCACGCCGATTCCGGCCCAGCTCGGCACCCTGTCGATGGCAATCACCGATGCGCCGGCTTGCGGCTTTGATGCGGTCAACGTCACCGTCTCGCGCGTACGCGTGCACCAGAGCGCTTCCGCGGAAGCCACCGACGCCGGCTGGTCCGAGATCACGCTCAGCCCGGCACGCAAAATCAATCTGCTGAACCTCACGAATGGCGTGCTCGAGCAACTCGGCCAGACACCGCTGCCGGTCGGGCGCTACACGCAGGTGCGGCTTGTGCTGGATGCGAATACTGGCAATGCGCTCAACAACAGCGTGCTGCCATCCGGTGCCGCGCTGGAAAAATCGCTCGATACCCCGAGCGCAATTCAAAGCGGCATCAAACTGAACGCGACCTTCGATGTTGTTGCCAATACGCGGACCGATCTGGTGCTTGATTTCGATGCCTGCAAATCGGTCGTGACCAAAGGTAATGGCAACTATACCCTGAAGCCCGTCATCAAAGTGATTCCAACGGCAGTCAACGGCATCTCCGGCTTTGTGCGCACGGACCAGCTTGTGACTGGCGTGACCGTCAGTGCGCAGCAGAACGGCAATGTCATCGCCGCCACGACGCCCAATGCGACCACCGGCGAATTCTTCCTGGCGCGTCTGGCACCAGGTAACTACGACGTCGTCCTGACCGGCAACGGCATGGCCACCAGCGTGGTGGGCGCCGTCCCGGTCGCTACTGCGAGCAGCACCACCGCATTGAGCACATCGGCAGCGCCGATCGCGCTGGCGCCCGGCGCACTGCCGGGTAGCATCAGCGGCACGGTCGTGTTGTCGCCAGCGAGCACAACCGAGGTCGGTTATGTCGCTGCAAAGCAAACTTTTGCCGCAGGGCCGACCGTTACCGTCAAATATGCCGGTGCGGATCTCTTGACTGGCGCTTACACCATCAGCAATTTGCCGGTGGTGGCGCCGCAGTACGCCGCCTACAGTGCAAGCTTGCCACTGGCATTCACGCCAGCGACCACGGTCACACCTGGCCTCGGCAAGTATACGGTCGTTGCATCGGCCACCGGTTATGCGGCGTTCACCTTCCCGACGCCGGTCGATATTCTGGTGGCGAATGCGAGCAATGTGAACTTTACCCTCGTACCCTGAGCGGGCACGCGCAGCTAAATAAAGCCGGGGCAACCCGGCTTTTTTACATCCGCACCGTCGACGGCATTTTTAACAGCTTGTTAACGATGATTTTCATGCAACAAGCTGTGTAAGATGCTGTTTTTTTTCTCCAAGCGGCATGTGCATGTACCTGTTCCTTATCACGCTAACTTTCCTCTGTCACAACAGCGCTGTCCGTCGTGCTGGTCATGATGTTGGGACCGCTGCTGATCGCCTGATTACCACCGAAGCCGGCATTTTTTTGCTCTGAATCGGACGCGTCCCGGACGAGGTTGGTACAATGCCCGGCTTGCAGTACGCAAGATCAGCACAAAAGGCTTGAAAATCGACCCGATCCTCATCTCCATCCTGCTCGCCACCACGATTGGCGGCGTCGCCAGCATCACTGCCGCAGCAGTGTTTTCGTTCGCCTTGCTGTCGAAGATGGTCGAACGGATGGTAAGCTTATCGGTCGGCATCATGCTCTCGACTTCGCTGTTGCACGCCTTGCCGGAAGCGTTCGAATCGAATGCCGATCCGCGCAGTCTGTTCGCCACCCTGCTGGGTGGGCTGCTGGCGTTTTTCCTGCTTGAAAAACTGGCCATTTTGCGCCACTCGCACCACCACGAGGGCGACGGACACCATCATTCGCACGGCCATGACAAGCGCGAAGCGGGCAAATCGGGCTGGATGATCCTGATCGGCGACGCCATGCACAATTTCACCGACGGCATCCTGATCGCCGCCGCCTTCCTCGCCAATCCGGAGCTCGGCATCGTGACCGGCCTGGCCATCATCGCCCACGAAATCCCGCAGGAAATTGGCGACTTCATCGTGCTGCTCAATGCCGGATTTTCGCGCCTGCGCGCCTACGTCTTCAATCTGCTGTGCAGCCTGATGGCCATTGCCGGCGGCCTGATTGGCTATTTCACCCTCGACAAGGCCAGCGGCATGATTCCGTATGTACTGGTGTTCGCCTCATCCGGCTTCATCTACATTGCCGTCAGCGACCTGATGCCCCAGATGCAGCGCCGCGCCACCCTGCGTGAATCGGTGCCCCAGGTGCTGCTGATCGGGCTGGGTGTATTGATCGTGCTGTTCCTCACGGCAGCTCACTAAAAAACAAGGTCATCAAGCTGTCATATTTCCCCTTTATATTGGAGCTACAAAAACAACAATAAAGGAGATAAAAATATGTTTAACGTACTGCGCAACAAAATCAATGAACTGCGGACCGACTGGGTCTGGCAAACCTCGACCTATCGCAAGGTCCTTGCGGACCTTCCCCCAAAGCTTTTCACCTACTGGCAGCGTACGGCCGCAAGCGAATTCGAAGGCATCCCACGGGATGCCTTTTTTTTCGTCCGCGCGGCGGAAGGGCTGATCATGTACTTCGAATGCGTGGCCCGCAGCGGCCTGCCGTGCGGACTGCCATCCAAGGCGGCCGACTCGGTCTGGCACGCGTGGATGCGCTTCGCGCCGGAACATCTGGACCGCTTCTGCCGGACCCACTTCGGACGCACGATCGCCCACACGGAAGGCTCGGACATGGACCTGCCGATGAATCTGGCTCTGGCCCATACCCTGGTGGCGGCGCGCCAGCTCGACGGCTTGCCGGAGGCGGGCCTGAACGTGCCCAAGCTGTTCTCGCTCGACCGGCGCCTGCGCATGCCGCTCGGCTTTGCCTACTCGCTGTCACAGCAACAGGTCGCTTACCGCGCAATGGATGAAAAAGGGCGGGGCACCGGTGAGGTGCATCTGCCGCCGGGCTTCAGCTCCGCCGCCCTGCTGGGCGCCGGCCTGGTCTCGCTGGAGGCCTACCAGGATTTTGAAGCCAAGGCCAAGGCCCACTCCGGCGGCGGCTGTGGTTCAGGCTGCGGCAGCTCGGCCTGCGACGGCGGCGGCGGCGGTGGCGGGGAAGGCGGCGGTGGTTGCGGCAGCAGCTGCGGCGGCGGTTGCGGCGGCGGCTGCGGCTAGCGCGTCACTTATACGCCGGTGGCGACCGGCCGGGCCGGGTCCGCGCACCACTCGCTCCACGATCCCGGATACAGCGCCGCACCCGGGAGACCCGCCACTTCCAGCGCGAGCAGGTTATGGCATGCCGTCACGCCCGAACCGCATTGCATGATCGCCCTGGCCGGATCGGCCACCAGCGCCGTGAAATCGGCCTTCAGCTGCGGCGCGTCCTTGAAGCGCCCGTCCGCCTGCAGATTGTCCTTGAAAAAGCGGTTTTTCGCGCCCGGGATGTGGCCACCGATAGGATCCATGGTCTCGTTCTCGCCGCGGAAGCGGTCGGCCGCGCGGGCATCGATGACGGTCTTGTCGCCACCGTCGATGTTGGCCAGCACGGCTGCAGCATCCACCTGTGGTACCAGCGACGCCTGTTCGGCAAAGCTGCCGCGCGCCGGCGCCGGCGTGGCGCTCGACAAAGGCTGCCCTGTCGCCTGCCAGGCTTGCAGACCACCGTCGAGCACCGCCACAGCCGGGTGGCCGAGCCAGCGCAGCAGCCACCACAGGCGCGCTGCGAACATGCCGCCGTGCGCGTCGTAAGCGATGACCTGGGTATCGTTGTTGATGCCCCAGCTGCGCAGCGTGTCGGCCAGCGCTGCGCGCTCGGGCAGGGGATGGCGGCCGCGGAACACCCCGTCGGCGCCGCGCTTGACGCCGGACAGCTGGTGGTCCATGTCGGCAAACAGCGCGCCGGGAATATGGCCGGCAGCGTAAGCGTCGCGCCCGGCCGCTGGATTCATCAGATCATGGCGGCAATCGACGATCACGAAGCGTGGGTCGGCAGCGTGGCTGGCCAGATCGGCGGCGGAAATTAATGTCGTATGCATGGCATCCTCAATTTTTTGTCGAGGTATCTTACCATCGCAAAAACGCCTGTGCTTACACCCCGTGCGCCCTGCGCGAATCGGCTGGCGCCTGCGCGCGCTCATGCAAGCCGTAGTCGCGCAATACCTCGGCCACGCGCAGCCGGTAGTCGTCGAACACGCCGGCGCGCCCCTTGGCCTGGGCTGCGCGATGCGCTTCCAGTGCGCGCCATTGCAGCACTGCCTGCTCGTCGCGCCAGAACGAGAGCGACAGGATTTTTCCGGCCGTGGACAGGCTCTCGAAGCGCTCGATGGAAATGAAACCGTCGATCTGTTCCAGCAGCGGGCGCAGCGCGGCAGCGGTATCGAGATACTCGCCGCGATGGGCCGGATTGGGCTGCACTTCAAAGATCACGGCGATCATGAAAGCGCCCCTGCCGGGATGCCGATGGTGCCGCTGACGTTTTCGACGAAGCTGCGTTCTTCGCGCAGGATGAAGCGTTTTTCCTGCGCTATCTGGAAGTTGCGGCGGCCTTCGTCATCCAGGCGCAGGCGCGCGCGGTAGCTTTCATACGCGGCCAGGCTGTCGAAGGCGATCAGGCCCCAGGCAATGTCGTTGCTGCCTTCCAGCGGCAGGAAGTAGCCGAGCAGGTGGCCGCCGCAGCGTGGAATGATGCGGCCCCAGTTCTCGGCGTATTCCTGAAAGGCAGCGCGCTGGAAGGGATCGATCTGGTAACGGATAAAACAGGTCAGTGCCATGCTGTTCTTTCTTTTGTGTTGGGGCGATGGTGTAACGATACGCCTTGTGCGCCAAAGATGGTTCGGCTAGGATCGAACCATGAAAGACGGACCCGACATTGTCAAAATCGCCGCCCTGGTGGGCGACCACGCGCGCGCCGAGGTGCTGACCGCGCTGATGGGCGGGCGCGCGCTTACCGCGACCGAACTGGCGGCCACGGCGAACGTGACCAAGCAGACCATCAGCAGCCATCTCGCCAAGCTGGTCGATGCCGGATTGCTGAGCGTGGAATCGCAAGGCCGGCACCGCTACTTCCGCCTGACCGATGACGACGTCGCGCACTTGCTGGAGTCGCTGATGGGCGTGGCCTCGCGCGCCGGCTCTGTGCGCCTGCGCAGCAGCCCGCGCGAGCCGGCCATGCGCCGCGCGCGCGTCTGCTACGACCATCTGGCCGGCGAGCTGGGCGTGTTCGTGTATGACCGGCTGCTCGTGCGGCAAGCGTTTGCCCTCGGCGCAGATGGGCTGGAGCTTACGGGCGCCGGGACGCAGTTGTTCGATGCATTGGGAATCGACGCGGCCGAACTGCGTACGCAGCGCAGGGTATTTTGTCGCACCTGCCTGGACTGGAGCGAGCGGCGCCATCACCTGGCCGGTGCGCTCGGTGCGTCGCTGCTGGCACGGATGCTGGAACTGGGCTGGGCCGCGCGCGACAACAAATCGCGCGTGGTGCGTTTCAGCGCGGCCGGCGAGAGCGCCCTGCGCAGTTATTTGGGCTGACTCAGACTTCGCTGGCGATCGGGTCGGTCTTGCTGACCGCCGTGCCAAGCGGTGTGGGTTTGGTGTTGTAGAAGGTGGCGGCCACGCCCGAGGCGAGGATCACCGCCATGCCGAGCCAGACTTTCCAGTCGAATTTGTCATTCCACAGCAGCATGCCCCACAAGCTGGAGAAGATGATGCCGGTGTACTGCAGATTGGCCACCACCAGCACCTTGCCGACGCGGTAGGCGCGCGTCATGGCCATTTGCGCCATGGTGGCCGACAGGCCAACGCCGAGCAGCAGCGCGCCGCCGTACCAGGTATGCGGCGTGAACAGGGGCACGCCGGCAGGGCGGCCTTCCAGCACCACGCCGAAAGCGCCGGCGCATACCGTCATCAGGGAAAAATAAAACACCACGCGGTATTCCGGCTCGCCCATCTGGCCCAGGTTGCGCACCTGCAGATACGCCAGCGCCGACAGCACGCTCGACATGATGCCGACCACGCCGCCCAGCCACTGGTTGCTGGCCACGGCCGGCTGCAGTACTAGCGTAACGCCGGCAAAGCTCATGCCGATGGCCAGGATCAGCGGCCATTCGACGTGGTTCTTGGATTTCCACCAGCCCAGCGAAAGCAGGAACAGCGCCATCCAGATGGGCGCCAGGTAGTTCAGGGTGACGGCGGTGGCAAGCGGCAGCTTGGAAATCGCGTAGAACCACAGCCAGAGCGACACCACGCCGACGGCGGCGCGCCACAGATGGGCGCCGGCAAAGGCGGTGCGCAGGGTGCCGCGCTGGGCGCGCACCAGGATCAGCAGCATGACCGTGCCAACCAGGCCACGGTACATGACGATCTCGGACGTCGAATACATGGTGGACGCAAGTTTCACGCCCGCCCCCATCGCGGAAAACATGAAACTGGCAAACAGCATCCACAAAGACGACATTACTACCCTTAGCGTTACAGACTCAGATTACTGCGGTACCACTCATGGAAGTGCTGCATGCCGTCTTCCATCGGCGACTGGTAGGGGCCGACTTCATTGACGCCACGCGCCATCAGGATACGCCGTCCGGCGTCCATGCGCTGCGCGATTTCGTCGTCCTCGATACAGGTCTCGAAATACGCGGCGCGTTCGGCCTCGATGAATTCGCGCTCGAACAGCACGATCTCTTCGGGGTAATAGAACTCGACCACGTTGCGGGTGCGCTGCGGGCCGTCCGGGTGCAGGGTAGAGACGATCAGCACGTGCGGGTACCACTCGACCATGATGTTCGGATACAGCGTGAACCAGATCGCGCCTTTTTCGGGCGGCACGCCGCCCCGGAACTTGAGCACCTGTTCCTGCCAGCGCTGGTAGATGGGCGAACCAGCCTTGCCCAGGCCGCGGTTGACGCCCACGGTCTGCACGCTGTAGTCGCGCCCGAATTCCCAGCGCAGGTCATCGCAGCTGACAAAGCCGCCCAGGCCCGCATGGAAGGGTTCGACGTGGTAATCCTCCAGGTAGACCTCGATGAAGGTCTTCCAGTTGTAATTACAGGTCTGCACTTCGACATGGTCGAACATGTAGCCGGAAAAATCGAAATCCCTGGCGACCGACAGCTGCGCCAGCTTTTCCATGACGTTGTAGCCGTTCTGCTCGAACAGCAGGCCGTTCCAGTTTTGCAGGGGCGTCTTGGACAGGTTCAGGCATGGCGTCTCGGGGAAGTGCGGCGCGCCGATCAGTTCACCCTTGAGGTCGTACGTCCAGCGGTGCAGCGGGCAGACGATGTTGTTGGCATTGCCGCGCCCATTGAACATGAGCGCCTGACGGTGACGGCAGACGTTCGACAGCACCTCGATGCCGTTGGCATTGCGAACCAGCATGCGGCCCTCGTTCTCGGCGGCGAGCGTGGCGAAATCGCCCGTTTCGGGCACCATCAGCTCGTGGCCGACATAGCGCGGGCCATTGCGGAACAATTGCTGCATTTCGCGCTGCAACAGCGCTTCATCAAAGTAGACATCTACCGGAAGCTGCGCGCATGAGCGCGCCAGCTTGGCGTGGGTAGCCAGATCGGACATCCCAACCCCCCTTTAAAAGAGCTTCGAGCCAAAGAAGAGAAAGAATCCAAAGACCAGTATTTTGTGAGTGCGGAATACGGTATTTCGGACAGAACCGGAGATTATACCGCGAACGAGCTCTACAGTCGTGGGCCGGCGCGCGAATGTGGCGCGGCGAGATGGAGGTGTTGCCGGAACA
>DASWMN010000008.1:0-11815 GCA_036399735.1 Telluria sp.
CACTGCCGACCCGCTTCCAGCCCATGTTGAGGGCGTCGGCAATGCTGCCGCTGTGGGCGAACAGGGCCATGAATACTTCGTAGGCCTGGCGCCGCACCGGTGCCGGCAGGGCCGCGTATTCGGCCGCGAACTTGGCCAGAATGCGGCGGTGGCCCTGCACCACGGAACGGGGGTTGGTCGAGATGCGTACCTTGTCGGTCACGCTTTGCAGGTACAGCACCAGGTAGTCGCGCTGGCAATGCACTTGCGCGCGGCGGCACAGGCGGATGAGGAGATCCCAGTCCTGGCAGCTGCGGAAATTCTCGTCCAGGCCGTTTTCCAGCAACAGCAGCTCGCGCCGCACCACCAGGTTCGAGAACGAGCCGATGAAGTTCGACACCAGCATGCGCTGGTAGCAGTCACCCTCGATTTCGGGGTGGATACGCATGGTCTCGTTGCCGTCATCGTCCACGCAGCGCAGCCAGGTGTAGCTCAGGCCGCACTCGGGACCGGCGGCGCGCATGCCTGCGATCTGTTTTTCCAGCTTTTCGGGCAACCACAGGTCGTCGCTGTCGAGGAAGGCGACGAACTCGCCGCGCGCACGGTGGATGCCGACATTGCGCGCCGCTGCCCCGCCCTGGTTCGACAGTTGCGCCACGTAGCTCACGCGCGGATCGTCAAACGCAGCCACGCGCTCGGCCGTGTCGTCGCTGGAGTAATCGTCGACGATGATGATTTCGATGTCGCCCATGGTCTGCGCCAGGGCGCTTTCGATGCAGGCGGCGATGCAGTGGCCGCGGTTATAGGTCGGTACGACCACACTGACCAGTGGCGTTGGATTCATTGGATTCTCCCGGAAGGCGCCAGGCGCAGGATGGCTTGTTTTTGCAGGCCGCGCAGCAGCCAGGAACGCACGGTGCGCACTTCGGCCGGGCGTGCACCGTAGCGGCTGGCAAAGCCGGCGAAGCGCAGGGCCATGCTGGCGCGGTCGCGCCGGGCCAGCACGCGGCGGAAGGCCAGTTCGCGTTCCAGATCGGCGCCGCCAGGGGCGACCTTTTGCATCAGCGCTGCCAGTTGCAGGTAGCCGTCGGAGAAATCGGATTCGCCGTCAACGTCGAACAGGCGCTCGCCGTGGTTGCAGAACGGCGCGGGATCGCAGCGCGGCACGTTGTGCAAAATGGCGGCCGATTCGGCCAGCGAGCGCGAAATGTCGAGCGCCATCTGCATCTGCGCCTGGTGCTTGGTGGCGCCCACATTGCCGCCGTGCCAGCGGTACTGGATCAGCTTGCGGTCCAGGTTGACGCAAGGCGCCACCAGGGCCAGCTGGCCGAACAGGAAATAGTCTTCGGCCAGGCCGGGCACCTGCAGCTGGCGCGCAGCGGGCAAGGCGCCGATGAAGTCGTCGCCATAGCGCACCGCGCGGCCACTGGCCTGGCCCAGACGCTGCAGCGCGTCCAGGCGCAGGGCGGCGGCCGGGTGGCATACGGGGGTGCGGAACAGCGCGCCGGCGGCAATGCCGTGCGGGCCGGTCGGCATGTCGATCTGGCCGATGGTCTTGCCACCGGCGTCGATCACGTCGCCCAGGGAACCTGCCACCACCAGATCCGGATTGGCTTCAAAGGCCGCGGCCAGCACGGCCATGCGCTCGGGCAGCGAAACATCGTCGGCATCCTGGCGCAGCACGTATTTGCAGTCGCACAGGTCGAGGCCGGCGTTGAGCAGGCCGGACAGGCCACGCGCTTCTGGGAAGGCGCGCACCACAATGCGCGGATCGCGCGCGGCGTAGCTGGCGGCAAGCTCGGCGCTGCCATCGGTCGAGCCGTGGTCGAGCACGATCAGGCGCCAGTCGCGGAAGGTCTGCGCAACAATGCTGTCGAGCGCGGCAGGCAGGAAGGCGATGCCGTCCTTGACCGGCAGCAGTACGTCGAATGTGGCCATTTATGCCTCTACTTTCTTTTGAAAACCAACCAGGGAACGCAGGCTGAGCAATTGCGGGCGGAGCAGCACGGCTGCCGCCGCCGCGTAGGCCAGCACGCCAATGGCAACCTGCACCAGCAGCGCCGCCAGCGGATTGCGCACCAGTTGCGCCACCAGCGGGCCGCAAGCTTGCAATGCCAGCGCCATCAGCAAGGCGGCGGCGCTGGCCGGGGCCACGCTGCGCAGCACGTCAAGCAGGCTGACGCCGATCAGGCGCCCACTGAAATACAGCGACGGCACGGCATTGAGCAGATTGGCGGCCAGGTAGGCCGCGGCAACACCCTCGATGCCCCAGCGCGCGCCCACCATGACAGCGCCCACCTGCAGCACCGCGCCCAGCAAACCAAGCCGCAGCATCAGGCCGGTGCTGCCGCGCGCCATCAATACGGTGCCGGTGCTGCTGACCAGCGACTGGATGAAGCCGACTGGCGCGAGCCAGGCCAGCAGCACCACCGCGCTTTGCCACTGCGGCCCGAGCATGACCTGCACGAACGGCGCGCGCAGGCAGTACAGGCCGGCCATCAGCGGCGCCGTCAGGAAAGCGATGAAGCCGAGCGTGCGCAGGAACAGGGCTGCCACTTCGGCGACCTCGCCCCCGCCCTGCTTGCGGCTCATGAGGGGGAACAGCACGCGCGAGGCGACAAAGGTCATGTTCTGCAGCGGGAACAGCATCAGGCGGTAGGCCATCGAATACACGCCCAGCGAGGCGCTGCCAAGCATGCGCCCGACCACCATGCTGTCGGCGTTGCGCGAGATATACAGCACGACGTTGAACAGCGACAGGTTGCCGGAGAAACCGGCGATCGACTTGAATTCATCGAGCGCCCAGTGGCGTTCCGGCTTGAATGACGAGCGCAGCACGATGATGCTGGTCGAGACCACGGTAGCAACGATCATCTGCGCCACCAGGCTGAACACGCCAGCGCCGCGCCAGGCCAGCACCAGTGCCGCCACCAGACCGGCCAGGGCGGCCGCGATTTCGGCACCGGCCACGGTGGAAAACTTCGATTCGCGCTCCAGCAGGGCCTGGTGCACCACGCCGACCGCAGTGACGGGGAATACCAGGGCCAGCAGGCACAGCACCGATTGCAGCTGCGGCTCGTGGAACAGATGCGCCATCAGGGGCGCGCTCACGGCCACGGCCAGCCCGATCAGCAGTCCCAGGCCAAGGTTCGACCAGTGCACGGTGGCGGCCATGCGCGGCGAAACGGCAGCGGCCTGGATCAGCGCGGCGCCGGTGCCCATGTCGCGGAACAGATAAGCCAGATTGGTGACAATGGCGGCCAGCGCCATCAACCCGTAAGCGTCCGGCGCCAGCAGGCGCGCCAGCACCGTCATGCTCACCAGCTGGGAGATGACACGGGCGCCCTGCGACAGCGCGACCCAGCGCGTATTGGAAAAATTCGACATCGGTGTTACCCCGTCCGGGAAAAAGTAAGCGTGCGCCGCACACGCGACAGGCCGGCCTTGAGATCGTTCGAGGCGGTCATTTCGACCAGCTGGCGCAGGCTGGGCAGACGCGCCAGCGTGCGCACATGGCGCAGCAGCGCGCGGTAACGCGGGCGCGCGCCGATCGCCTTGCAGATCGCCAGGTAGCCACCCAAAATCGAATAAAAGCGGCGCACCATCTGCGCTTCTATCGGGGCCAGCGCGGCGCGCTCGGCGCGGCACTGCTGCGCCAGCGAGGCGAGCGTCTGCAGATAGCCGCTGGCGTGGCGCTCGTTCTTGGTCTGCGTCATGGTCGATTCGGCGCGCACGCGGCGCGCGAAATACACGGTATCGGTGCACAGCGACAGGCCCGCCTTGCAGGTGAGCCGGGTGATCAGCTCTTCATCCTCGTGGATGATCGGCAGGAAGGCCAGCGCCCCGCCCTGCCACAGGCTGCGGCGCGACAGGTACAGGCAAGGGCTGGCAAAACAGCTTTGCTGCTGCAGCAGCGCGCCGGTGGCGGCAACGCCGCTGGCGAAGCTGCCCGACAGGCGGCGCCGGTAGGCGGGCAGGAAATCGGCGCTGCAGCCGGCGTCCATGAAGGAGCTGCCGGAAAAATACACGATGTCCGCTTCCGGTTGTTGCGCCAGCATGGCCTGCATGTCGGCCACAAAGTTGGACGCCAGCAGATCGTCGGCATCGAAAAAATACACGAATTCGCCACTGGCCAAGGTGAGTGCCAGATTGCGCGCGCGGCCCTGGCCACCGTTGGGCACGCGCACCACGCGCACGCCGGCCTGCGCCTGGTATTGCGCGAGAATGGCTTCGGTGCCGTCGCTGCTGCCGTCGTCGACCACGATAATTTCGTGGAACGGCGCGCTTTGCGCGAGCAGCGAGTCCAACGCAGCGCCAATATAAGGCGCCACGTTATAGGCCGGGATGATGGCGCTGATGCGGATGGCGCCGCTGTTCGCCGCTTGATTCATGGCTGTCATCAGAATTCGTTGAGCACGGCGCCCAGCACTGCAACGCCGGAATTGGTCATGGCTTCGGTCAGGCGCGTCACGCCGCCCAGGGGCGAAATGTCCTTGCGCGCCACCACCAGGGCGGCGCCGGCGCTCAGGGCCACGCTGCGCGCGTCCACCCGTTCGCTGGCGGCCGGGGTGTCGATCAGCACCACGTCGTAATAGCGTGCCAGCGCGCCGACCAGCTTGCCGAACGCAGGGCGCCCGAGCAGCTCGGCCGGATTCGGTGGCGCGGTGCCGGAAGTAAGCACCGACAGGCCGGTCATTTCAGGAATCTGTTCAACCGCTTCAGCGCCCGCGCGTCCGCTCAGCAAGGCGGTCAGGCCGACCCGGTTCGACAGGCCGAACAGCTTGTGCTGGCAAGGCTGGCGCAGATCGGCATCGATCAGCAGCGTACGCTGGCCGAGCTGGGCAAAAGCCACCGCCAGATTGGCCGCCACGAAGCTGCGCCCTTCACGCGGTTCGGCGCTGGTAATGGCCAGGGCATGCTGGCCGGGCCGCCCGAACCAGCGCTGGGTCAGTTCGGTACGCAGCACGCGGATGGCTTCGGCCTGGGAGCCGAACGGCGAAAACGCTTGCACCAGTTCAGAACTCAAGGCGGTGCTGTCCGACAGCAGATACGGCGAGTCGAACTGGCGCGCCAGTGCCAGCTCGACGTCGGCCGCGGTCAGCAGGCCAAGGCTGATGGCAGCCTGGCCGAAGGACTGCCCGGCCGAGCGCTGGCGGGCCAGGATTTGTTTGGTGGCACCCGGATCGAGGCGGCCGGCGGCCACCAGGATCGCCCCGAGCATGCGCTGCGCGGAACGGGCTGCAGGGGCGCCAGCCGGCCCTGCACTGCCGGCGGCATGAAATGGCGTGTCGTTGGTGGTCATGTTTTTCCCCGATTCGGTGAGTGGGTCCGGCCGCGCTTACGCGGCCCGCCGCGAACGTTTGACAACGTTGGTGCCGATGGAACTGAGCAGCACCAGGCCTGCCGACTCGCGCAGGTCATGCGCCGAGCGCACGCGCCGGTCCATCAGTTCGAGCAGCACGGCGCCGCCAATCCCCAGCAGCAGCCCGGCTGCCAGCCCGATCAGCGCGTTGAGCGTGAGCTTCGGCCCGTACGGCTTGAACGGCGCCAGCGCCGGCGTCAGCACGGCCACGTCGGACTGGTTGGCCTGCGCTTCAATGTTGGTCAGTGCCAGGCGCTGGGCCACCGTGTCATACGCGCGCTGGGCGCTGTCGACTTCCTTGCTCAGCACCGTCAGTTCGTCGCGCGAGCGGTTCAGGCGCAGCACCTTGTCGCGCTGGGCACGCAAGGCGGCTGCGGCTTCATCGCCGCGCTGGCGCAAGATGGTGGCGTTGGCGCCTACCGTGGCCGAGGTGGCGCGGATCTGGGTGGCCAGATCGGCGCGCAGCTTGTCGACTTCGGCCTTGGCGCTTTCGTATTGCGGATGGTTCTTGTCCAGGCGCTGGGCGATCTCGGACAACTTCGATTCGGCCACGCCGAGCGCCACCTTGAGGTTCTGGATCATGGGATTGTTGGCCACGTCGGGCGAACCGGCGCCGCCGGCCGCGCTGCGGCCGCGCGCCGCCGCTTCCATCGCCAGCCCTTGCGCGACCACGGCCTGGCTCGACAGTTCATTCAGGCGTACGGTTTCCACGTCCAGACTGCGGTCGGTACTGACAATGCCGTTTTCCTGCTGATACTTCGACAGGTTCTGCTGCGCCGTTTCCAGCTTGTCGCGCAGGTGCTTGACCTGGTCGTCGAAATACAGCGCGGTGCGCTGCGACGGCTGCACCTTGAGGTCGATGGCGGTTTGCAGATAGGCGGCGGCAAAGGCATTCGCGACGCTCGCGGCCATGACCGGGTCGGTGCCGATATAGCTGATCTGCAGCACGCTGCTCTCGCGCGCCGGCTGCACTGTCAGCTTGCCCAGCAGGCCGCTGGCCAGCCAGTCGCGCATCTCGCCCCTGCCGCCGGTGGCCGCCATGAAGTACTCGCGTACCTTCGGCGCCTGGGTCATCTTGAGTGCGTCAACGACTTTCAGCGCCACGCTCATGCTGCCGACGATTTCGATCTGGGTCTGCATGTAACCAGGCAGCAGCTGCGAGGCCATGGCCTGGCCGGTCACCGGGTCGCTGCCCTTGTAGTTCAGCACCAGCGAGGTGGTGGCCTGGTAGGTCTTCGGCGTGAGCAGTGTCACGCCGATGGCAGCGGCCAGTGCCAGCAAGGGCACCAGCAGCACGATGAGCCAGCGCGCACGCAGGATCAGCAGGGCCTGGGTCAGATTCATTAGAACAGGCTCTCTTTGACGTAGACCACGTCGTCGATCTGGATCACGTCGCTCTCTTTGGCGGCGAACTCGGTGACCTTGCCTTCGCTGTCGCGGCGCTTGATGCGCATGCCGCGCTCGGTACCGCGCAGGGACAGGCCGCCACCGACGGACAGCGCCTGCTGCACCGTCATGGCGGGCTCGAGGCGATACGCACCCGGCTTTTGCACTTCGCCATAAATATAGAAGCGTGGCGCGCGCTCGACGAACACCACGTCGCCGGTGATCAGGTCCAGGTTCAGCTTGAGGTCGCCCGCGCGCATCATCTTGACCAGATCCACTGTTTCCTTGCTGCTCTTGCCGTCGCGCTGGCGGATCAGGTAGACGATGTCGCCGCCCTCCGGCAGTACGCCGCCGGCCAGCGCCAGGATGTCGATCAGGCCCTGCTTGCCATCGACCGGATAGCGGCCCGGCTTGGACACCTGGCCCAGCACCGACACCATCCGGCTTTGCGGCGAGGTCACCAGAATATTGACCTGCGGCTTTTTGACGAAACCGCCGCTGACCAGCAGGCCGGCCAGCTTGGTTTCGGCCGCCGACACGGTCAGGCCGCCCACTTCCACCTGCCCCACCAGCGGGAAGCTGATGGTGCCGGCCTGGCTGATGCGGGTTTCCAGGCTCAGGTCCGGATTGCCGTAGACCGAGATTTTGACCAGGTCGCTGGGGCCGAGCTGGACTTCTTCAGCGCGGGCGAGCCCGCTTACACTGAGCAACAGTGCGAATAGCGCGATCAGGAATTTGTTCATCATTTCTCCATGGGGGTCGATGGCAGCGCGCCCAGCGCACTTGCCGTAGTGTCTTGTTGCTGCTTGAAATAGTCGATTTTCGCCAGGCCACGCAGGCGCGCGATCTCGGCCTGCTCGGCACGCGCACGCTGGGTCTCACGCAGGGCAGCCTCGGCCTGGGCCAGGGCTTGCGCCGGCGGCACCGGGTCGGCGCTGACGTCGCGCAAGGCGTCGATCGTGGTCTGCGGACCGGCCACCACCACGAACAGCTGGTGCTTGCGCATGGTCTTCAGGCGTGCCAGCAAGGGCACTTCGAGTTCGCCGCTGTGGCGCGCCAGACGGGCCCGCGTGTACGGCACCTTGCGTGCGTCCAGCCAGGCGGCCACCTGTTCCAGCGAGGCGGCGCGGTCAACCTGCTGCTTGAGCGCGGCGCTGAAGTCCTTGCTGTCGAGGACGAACTGCTCGATGACGAACAGTTTGCGCTCGGCGAACTGCTCGCCATGCTCGGCCAGATAGGCCTCCACCTCGGCTGGCGCCGGCGCCGGCAATGCCGCCGCCTTGCTTTCGAGGTAGGCCTGGGCCAGGATCGCCGTATTCGAGCGGGCGATCGCTTGCTGGACCAGCGGTTCGCGGTCCAGCTTGTGCTGGATCGCCGCTTCCTGCAGCAACTGGGTATCGATCAGGAAATCGACATGGGCTTTGTCGACCGGCGCCGCCGCTGGCGTCTGCAGACGGATGTCGACCCCGTTCACGGTCGCCAGCGGTGCGGCCGGTACCGAATCGGCGCCGGCCGGACGGCAGCCCTGCAGCGAGAGAAAGGCCAGCGCGCCCAGCGCGGCGCAAGCAATGCGCGGAGCGTTCACGATAGCGTCCGCGTCGGGCGCAAGGCAAAGCCAGGACCACGGTGGCGCGCCAGGTATACCACGCAGCCCACCAGCAGCAGCAGCAAGGCGGCAAACGGCGGTTGCGGACGCTCGGCCACCAGGCCGGCGGCGGCGCTGGCCGGCACCGGAACCGGGAACTGGGTGGCGCTCGCCTGCGGCGCCGATGGAATCCGTTCGCCGATCAGTTCGAGGCGGCCGGCAGGGCCACCCTGTGCGTCGATCGAAGGCGCCAGTTCAATGACAGGTACCCCGGCGCCGGCAAATCCGGCGGCGCTCAGCAGCAAAGCCGCGAGCACGAATCGTAGAGAGCTCATAGCATCCTTTCGTTGGTGGTTTGGGAATGGGTTAGTAAGCATTGTCTCGGCCCAGCACGACTTTCACGGTGCGCAGCACGATCCACAGGTCCAGCGACAGCGACCAGTTGCGCAGATAGTCGAGATCGAATTCGATCCGGGCCGCCATTTTGTCAAGCGTGTCGGTCTCGCCGCGCAGGCCATTGACCTGAGCCCAGCCGGTGATGCCCGGTTTGACCTTGTGGCGCAACATGTAGCCTTTGATCAGACCGCGATACTGTTCGTTGTGCGCCACCGCGTGCGGACGCGGGCCAACGATGCTCATGCTGCCGCCCAGCACATTGAGGAACTGCGGCAGTTCGTCAAGCGAAGTGCGGCGCAGGATGGCGCCCAGGCGGGTCACGCGCTGATCGCCCTTGCGCGCCTGCGTTACGCGGGCGCCGTCTTCGGCCACCGACATCGAGCGGAATTTGTAGACCACGATTTCATCGCCGTTCAGGCCATAGCGGCGCTGACGGAAAATCACGGGCCCCTTGGACGTGAACTTGACCGCGGCGGCGATGCTCAGCATGATCGGCGCGAGCATCAGCAGGCTGACGCTGGCCAGCACGATGTCGCTGGCGCGCTTGACCAGCGAATTGAGTCCCGAGAACGGGGTTTCGCAGATGGCCACCACGGGCATGCCGCCCACTTCGTCGAAGCGGGCCTGCATCAGGTCGAAGGTGACCAGGTCCGGCAGGAAGTAGATCGAGGCGGTGGTGTCCTGCAGTTCGTCGAGCAGCTGGCGCCCGCGCGGCTGGGCCGACATCGACTGGCTGATGAAAATCATGTTGATGCCCTGCTCGCGCACGTACACCGCGGCATCGGCCATCTTGCCCAGGAACGGGGCCTGCGAGATTTGTTCGGCCAGGCGCTCCTCGGCGCGGTCGTCGAAAAAGCCGCGCACTTCCATCATGCGGTGCGGCGATTCGGCGATGCGCTTGGCCAGTGTGAGGCCGGTCTGATTGAGGCCGACAATGACGACCGTGCGCGTCTGGCCGGCACTGTGCAGGCCAAGCGCAAAGCGCCGCAACGCCAGGTGGCCGGCCAGCAGCAGGAACGGGGTGACGCCGAACCAGGTCCAGATCACGCGCTCGGAATACAGATAGGAGTAGCCGGTGGCATACCCGATCAGCACGATGATGGCGACGAAGATGGCCCAGCCGAAGAAGATGCCGCGCGCCAGCGAACGCAGGCTGCCGATACGCCAGTTGCGATGCGAATCGATCTGCTCGTGCAAATACGAGGACACGAAGAACGCGATAATCGCCAGCACCAGATAGTGGCCGGAAAACGGCTCGCGCTGCACGCGCGTGAGCACGAACAGACTACCTAATATGACGACCGGGTCGAGCATTCGCTTAAAAAACGAAAACACCGGTATATCGCGGACTGTGGTCAGGTGCATACGTTCAGAACTCGTATTTAAGAGACATTTGCAAACCGCTGCTCGGATAACTGTTTCCGGGCAGCGTGGAACGGCGTTCCGTGCGGTAGGCTTGTCCGCCTACCCGCAGATGCGCCGTGGCGCGATACTGGAGTTTGACCACGGCGCTGGTCACACGATCCTCACGATCGGGCAGCGCCGCGGGAATGCCTTCCAGGCCGCTGTACTGGCTGGTCTCGTTCTTGAGCAGCGCGTCGACCTTCACCTTGTCCGTGGCGTTCCAGGTGGTGCCGAGATTGACGCCCTGGTTCAGGGTGTAGCTGGCAGTGATGTCGTCCAGGGCGCCGATTTCGCGCCAGGCGCCAAACGCCACGTTCACCTTGCCGCTGGCCATCCAGTTCGCCTGCAGGCGTGCATTCAGGCCGCTGTAATCGCGTGCCGGGAACACCGTATGCTCGCGCCGCACCGGACCGCCCAGAAACTGCAACTGGGTCATGCGCGTGGCCAACCAGTTGATCTTGATCTTCAGTTCGTCCTGCTGATAGCTGTTGTCCACCGTCAGGCCGCCAACCTGCTGGCCAAACGGATACTTGCCGCGCGTATGGCGCAGCTGCGTGCCGATGGTGCTGCCGCTGCGCGCCAGGTAATCGAGCCCCAGCTCGCTCATCTGCTCGACGCGGTCCAGCCCTTTTTGCGAGACCAGCTCGTGTTCGAGATCCGAACGCGAAGCGCCGGCACGTACGCGCCAGCTGGGATGCAAAAGATAGCCGCCGTCGGCGAACTGGCGCCGCTCGGCGCGCAGATTGCGCTCGCGCCCATGGAAATTGACGAACGGTGCCAGAGCCTTGACGTAGCTGGCGCCGAGATTGCCGTCGACATGGTCGCCCGCATGCCAGTTCCAGTTGGCGCGCAGGTCTTTTGCATTGTGATCAAGCTCAGGCAGCTGGTCGTAGCGAATATTGGTGAAGTTCAGCGCGGCCGACAGGACCTGCTGACTGATTCGCTTATCGACGAGCACACCGGCGCTGGCCTGGCGCGAGCTCGACGATTGCGCGCCGGCGCCGCCATTGACGCCGTCCTCGGCGCCCAGCAGGTTGTCCTCATGCGTCAACGCGTAGCCGACATACGGCCTGACGACTTGCTCGGGCGCGGCCAGCGCCGGCAAACTCGTTAACGCTCCCAATATTTGCGCGCAGCACACTGCGCGCACAGCAGTATCGGATTTCATTGAAGCCGCTCCATTCAAAAGATATGCACAAAGGCTCACACCAGCGCCCAGCGTGCAGGAATGCAACAGCCACAGCAGGTTCCGATAAATGCCGGACCGCGGCGCACTGCGCCGCAGCATGGCGGTCAGAAATTGAGTCAATTTCGATGCCCGCTTTGCGGGTCCTCTCACACGCATGGCAGTCCGACGGACCGTTTTCCCATCAGTTCATGCGCACGGGGAGTGTCTTGATTTACATCAAATTGACGAGCAAATTATAGATTAAATTGAATTGTTGCATGTGCGTTAATCTTCAAACGTGCGTAACAAATGCAACAGAATGTAACTGAAATATTCCTACGCTTTCCTTCGATCAATACCCAGTTTGACTATCTGCGCAATTGACGATTGCGCGATTTTTTACTTACCAATCAATTGCTTACGCAACATATGCATAGGTTTCGGCAAGTTTCCTGGGTCCGCCTCCCCTCTGCCACAACAGCCGCAATGTAGCAAACTAGACATTTTGCCACTTTGTTGCAACGCGCAAAATATT
>DASWMN010000009.1:0-17304 GCA_036399735.1 Telluria sp.
GGCTGCGGTCGGCTCGTTGATGATGCGCTTGACGTCCAGACCGGCGATACGGCCGGCGTCTTTGGTGGCCTGGCGCTGCGAGTCGTTGAAGTAGGCCGGCACGGTGATGACCGCTTCGGTGACTTCTTCGCCGAGGTAGTCATCGGCGGTCTTTTTCATTTTGCGCAGCACTTCCGCCGAGATTTGCGGTGGCGCCAGTTTCTTGTCGCGCACGCCGATCCAGGCATCGCCGTTGTCGGCTTTGGTGATCGAGTAAGGCATCAGGCCGATGTCCTTCTGCACTTCTTTCTCGTCAAATTTGCGGCCGATCAGGCGCTTGACAGCGAACAGGGTGTTCTTCGGGTTGGTGACGGCCTGGCGTTTTGCCGGCGCGCCAACCAGGATCTCGCCATCTTCTTGGTAAGCAATAATGGAAGGCGTCGTACGTGCGCCTTCAGCGTTTTCGATTACCTTTGGCTGACCATTTTCCATGATCGCGACGCAGGAGTTGGTCGTTCCCAGGTCGATACCGATAATTCTGCCCATGATTTTTTCCTTTTATTTACTTAGTTTCAGATGACTCAGATATTTGGTAAAACACCGTGCTTTCAAGATGGCACGTATGTATTTATTTCGCTTGTGCTGCGGTGACGATGGCCGGACGCAACAAACGGTCGGCGATCATATAGCCCTTTTGCAACACATTGACCACGGTATTGGCTTCCTGTTCGGCCGGCACCACGGCCACGGCCTGGTGCTTCATCGGGTCGAGCTTGTCGCCCTGGGCCGGCAGAATCTCCACCAGGCGGTTCTTTTCGAACGCCGAGGTCAGCTGCTTGAGGGTCATTTCGACGCCTTCCTTGAGCGACTCCAGCGACGGGGTCTCGACCTTGAGCGCCATTTCCAGACTGTCGCGCACCGGGACCATGGCTTCGGCGAAGCTTTCGATCGCGAACTTATGCGCCTTGGATACGTCTTCCTGGGCGCGGCGGCGGATGTTTTCGCCTTCCGCCTTGGCGCGCATGAAGGCGTCGTGCATCTCGGCCAGCTTGGCTTCGGTCGCGCTCAGCTGCTCTTCCAGGGTCGGCGTACCGGCTTCCGGCGCTGCCGCCTCGGTGACTTCTTCCGGGGTATTGGACACTTCCTGATTTTCTTGGTCTTGCATCGAAAAAACTCCTACTATCAATGACTTAACTGTTTATTTGACGTGTCTTGCTAACCACACAGCCCCGCAGATGGGGGTATAACCTACACTTTCAAGGGGTATTCGGCGGCGAGTGTTGCATACGTGCGAATAAGCTACGCAACGTTACAAAAATTACCAACTTGAAGATTCTTTCCGGCGCCAGACGGATTACACTGTAATCAATGCGCGGGCGTGACGAATTGTCGTCTCGACGCGACCGGGAGTTCCTTATGAAGTTGCCGCTGCTCGTAGCCAGCGTTGTGGTCTACACCGTGATTGCGCTGGCGTGGATTGTGTACGCCGGGCTGGATCCCCAGAACCCGCTATTCTAACATTGCCGGGCAGGCGCCCGGCCCCTCAGGCCGCGCCCAGCTTTTGCGCCTGCGCCCGCCCTGTTTCCCTGTCCGCCTTGATGGCGTCCTGCTGGGCACTGGTCAACAGCGTCGGCCAGCCGGCCAGATGCTGCTCGGCGATATCCGCCATGCCCTTCACCCAGGCCATGTTTTCGTTCAGGCAGGCGATGTAATTAAATTCCTTGCCGCCGGCAGCGAGGAAGTCGTGACGCGCCTCGATCGAAATTTCCTCCAGCGTTTCCAGGCAGTCGCTGGTAAAGCCGGGGCAGATCAGGTCCACGCTCTTGAGCCCCTCCTGGGCCAGCTTTTGCAGCGTGGGCGCGGTGTAGGGCTGGAGCCACTCGGCCTTGCCGAAGCGTGACTGGAAGGTCACCAGATACTGGCCCTCGCGCAAGCCGAGTTCGGTCGCCAGCAGGCGGGCCGTCTTGTAGCACTCGCAGTGGTAAGGGTCGCCCAGCAGCAGCGTGCGTTTCGGCACACCGTGGAAACTCATGACCAGCTTGTCGCCGCGGCCATTCTTTTCCCAATGCGCCAGCACGCTGTCGCGCAGGGCAATGATGTAGCCCGGATGATCGTGGTAATTGCGCACCAGGCGCAGCTCGGGCACGTTGCGCACCGTGGCGTAGTGGCCGAAGACCGCGTCGTTGATCGAGGCGGTAGTGGTGCCGGAGTACTGCGGGTAAGCCGGCAGGATCAGGATGCGCTCGCAATTGTCCGCCTTGAGCTGGTCCAGCACGTCCGGCAGCGAAGGCGAACCGTAGCGCATTGCCATCGCCACTTGCACCTTGTGGCCGCGCTGGCCCAGGGCGCCGCGCAGCAGCATTGCCTGCTTCTGGGTATGCACCTTGAGGGGCGAACCATCCTTGGTCCAGATCTGCGCGTACTTGGCAGCCGATTTGGACGAGCGGAACGGCAAAATGATCAGGTGCAGAATCATCCACCAGAGCGCGCGCGGAATTTCCACCACCCGCGGATCCGACAGGAACTCTTTCAGATAGCGCCGCACGGCGGGCGTGGTCGGCTCATCGGGCGTACCCAGATTGACCAGGACGACGGCGGTTTTCGGCACGCTGCCGTGGGTGTGCGGCGGTTCTTTGCGAAAGCTCATGGTGGGAGGCGCGGGTTGCAAGGGGGTACACAGTTTATCCCAGAATCACTGTGCAAGCACCTTTCCGCCTGCCGCCCTGCTAGCGCTTGCCCTCGCGCGCCTCGTCTTCGGCCCGCATGCGGGCGCGCACGCCCCCGTCCACGCCCTGGCCACCCGGCATAGGCTGATGCACGGCGCCGCTGGTCGGCGGGGCCGTCGCCGGGGCTTTTTCGAACTGCGCCTTGTGCGCCATGTTGGCCGACATGCGCTCGCTCAGGTCGGGTGTCAGGCGGTGCCCCAGCACGGCAGCGCTGGCCTTCCAGCCGACCGGTACTTCCTCGCGCGGATACAGGGACGCGCGCACGATCACATCCACCGCTTTCTGCGCCTCGTCCATGGCCGGCATGCGCGCGCTGTGGCCCGTGTAGTTGGCCGCGTGCTCGAAGAACGGGGTGTCGGTGGCCCATGGCATGACGGTGACGACTTCGATTTGCGGGGTACCGGCGAGGCGCATTTCCTCATTGAGCGCGCGGCCCAGACTGAGCACGGCCGCCTTGGTCGACGAATAGGAAGCGTGGTAAGCCTGCGGCACCTCGCTCTCGACCGAACCGATATTGATCAGGATACCCTGGCGCTGCTGGCGGAACTGGCGCAGCGCGGCATGGCTGCCGTAGATCACGCCCTTGAGGTTGACGTCCACCACGCGCGCGTGGTCCTCGATGGGAATGTCCTCGAAGCGGCCGATGGCGCCCACGCCAGCATTGTTGATCCAGACGTCGATACGGCCGAAGCGTGCCACCGCAGCGGCGGCCAGACCCGCCACATCGGCCGGCTGCGCCACATCGGCCGGTACCGCCAGCACCTTGGCGCCAGCGGCATTGCCCTGCGCCGCCACCTGATCGAGCAGTTCGGCGCGGCGCGCGGCGATGACGACATTGGCACGCAGGCCGGCGAGCTGCAGCGCGACACCGCGCCCGATGCCGCTGGACGCGCCCGTGATGACATAGGTGCGCCCGGCCACGGCCTGCTGTTCGGTATGCGACAGCGGACCGGAGGCGCAGCCGGCCAGCAGCATGGCCGTGACCAAGGCCAGCCAGATGCCTTTGCAGAGATGGTTGGTATTCATGCCCCCATGATCGAACCGGGCGGCTTTGCACCTTTGCGCTAGCTCAATCGGGCGGCATCCCCGGTTCACACCGCGCCAGCGCCGCTACTGGTACAAAGCGATGATTGCCAGCGGCCTGGTCGCTGCCACCAGCGCGCCTGCCCCTGGCCAGTCGGCAAAGCGGTACGTCACCACCTGATATTTGCCGGGCATGGGCGGCAGATCAAATGGCCGTTCGACCGCGCTCGCAAGCGCGCCCGGGGCGGCGGCCGCTGCGCGAAATTCGAGCGTGACGGCCTGCGCCAATGGATAGATGAAGCGCACGCCCACGCACTGCTTTCCCATCAGGATGAAGGTGCTGCCCGCTTCGCGCTGAATGCTCAGCATCTGCTCGCAGCCGGCGCGCAGCATGGCGGCATCGTACACGCCATCCTCGCGCTCGCGGATGGTAAAGCGTCCGCCAAAGCGATAATGGCCTTTTTGCCGGTTCAGACGCAGCACCGCATCTTCGTCATAGGGCTGCTTGAGCAGCGGGATCGTCACCCGGCCGATGGGATCGGCGCGGAACACCATGCTGGTCTTTTCCCCCTGCAGCTGTACCTCGATGCCGGCGAGCGACAATTCTTCACGCAGGGGCTGGATCTGCATGTGTGCCTGGATCAGCGGTCGCGTACTGATCATCCGGCTGAACCGGGCGCCGGCACGGTAGGCATGCCGATAGCCCGCCCACTCGGGGTCGCGCACGCCGTCGACCACCACCGAGACGATCTCGGGTGCGTCGGCAGCCGCGACGGCGGGAACAAGCAGCACACAAAGCGCAAAGAATCGAAACATGGGGTCGTCAAAGTGAAGGCAGCGCAATTCTAGGGCATTGCTTCGAGTTCGCCTATATGACTTTCGGCACTGTCCCACAGGAAACCCTTACCGTAGAATAGTAGCGCCTTCACTCTGCTTGCACGCCCGCCATCCATGTCCCACTGGTACAGAATCAACCGCATCGGCGCCGCTGGCGTGCTTGCCAGCCTGCTGTTTGGCGTCATCGAGCTGATTGTTTTCCTGGCTGACGGCGTCGCCCGTGCCGACCTGAACACGCCGATGGGCATGCTGGCCAACCAGATTGCCAGCCATTACACTTTGCCGCCCACACCGTTCCGGGCCGGTTCCGAACGGCGCGCCCTGACCTATCAACTGGTCGTCAGCGCCCACGTGCTGGTGGTGCTGGGCTTCGCCCTGCTGCTGTGGCTGCGTACCCGCATGCGCCAGGCAGGCGCGCTTGGCCACGCTCTGATGGCGGCCCAGATTGTGCTTGCCGTCGGCACCATGTCGGCGCTGCAGTATGTACTGGCGGCCGAACTGGCGCTGGTGCTGCCCGCTCGCAAGGGATTGCAATGGCTGGCTGCGCAGATTCTGCTGCTTGGCGCGGTAACGGCCTATCTGTCGATGTTCCACGACCTGGGCCTGCGCGACGATTTCATCGCCTTGATCTGGGTGTATGGCAGCATGAGCGTGCTGTTTCAGCCGCTTGCCTTCGGCGCCGCCTGGCTGGCCGTGCGCGACGTGCGCACCCGGATCGCGCTGGCGGCCACCAACGCCCACCTCCTGGCCACCCAGTCGATGCTGGCCGATACCGTGCGTGCCGGTGAACGGCTGCGCATCGCGCGCGATCTGCACGACGCGGTCGGCCATCACCTGACGGCACTGAACCTGCATCTCGATCTGGCGCTGCGCCAGGCCAGCGCCGCGTCCGGGCCTGCGCTGCCGGCGTCGCTGCACACCTCGCGTGAACTGGCCAGCAGTTTGCTCAGCGAGGTGCGAGCGGTGGTCAGCGCCGAGCGCAACGAACATATCGACCTGCGCACCGCACTGAGCACCCTGTGCCGCGGGATTCCGTCGCCGCGCGTCACTGTCGCATTCGAAGACAGGCTGGAGATTGCATCACCGGTCCTCGCACACACCCTGTTTTTCTGCGTGCAGGAGGGTCTGACCAACAGCGTTCGCCATGCCGGCGCTGCGCGCGTGCGGGTTGTGCTGCGCCGCCTTGGCGATAGCGTCCAGTTGCGCATCGACGATGACGGCGCCGGTCTGCGCGGCGCACCGGAAGGCAATGGCTTGCGCGGCATGCGCGAACGCGTCGAAGAGCAAGGCGGCAGCCTGCGTATCGACGGCGCGCGCGGCTGCGCCCTGCACATCGCGCTGCCGCTGGCCTGGAGCCCGGCATGATCCGGGTCCTGCTGGTGGACGACCAGACGCTGGTGCGCAGCGGCATCCGCGGGCTGCTCGAGATGACCGCCGATATTCGCGTGGTGGCTGAAGCGGCCGACGGCGAGCAGGCAGCGGCCATGCTTGATACGGTCGCTGCCGATATCGTGCTGCTGGACGTACGTATGCCGCTATGCTCAGGCATCGAACTGCTGCAGCGCCGGCTGCCCGGGCTGCCGCCGGCCATCCTGCTCACTACCTTTGATGACGATGCGGCGCTGTTTGAGGGCATGCGCGCCGGGGCGCGCGGCTTTCTGCTCAAGGATATTTCGCTTGAGCGCCTGGCCGAGGGAATCCGCAGCGTGCACGCCGGCCAGACGGTGTTCCGGCCCGTGATCACCGAACGCACGCGCGCCTGTTACGAGCGCAGTTCGGCGGCCCTGGAACCGCGGTCCGGCAGCCTGACCGAGCGTGAAACCGAAATCCTGGCGCTGATGGCGGCGGGCTTCAACAATGCCGAAATCGGCGCCGCGCTGGGCCCCAGCGAAGGCACCGTCAAGAATCATGTGTCGAGCATCCTGGCCAAGCTGGGCGTGCGCGACCGCCTGCGCGCAGTGTTGCGGGCCCTCGAACTGGGATATATCTGATGACGCGGGCAATTCACAAGCGGCTGCTCGCTGCCGCGCTGCTGGCGTGCTGCAGCGCGAGCGCTGCGGCGCAAACCCACATGGATATGCCGGAAGGATCGCGCGAGGTATTTCTGTCGCTGGCCGGCGTCTGGTCGCCCAAACGAATCGGCAGCCGTGAACATGTCGTCGGCGTGGTGCCGCTGGTGTCGGCACAATGGGCCAACGGCGTGTTCATCGATCTCAATACCTTGGGCATGCACTGGTCGCGCCAGAGCAATCTCGACTATGGTCCGCTGCTGGCGCCCACGCGCGCCTGGGCCGGCGCCACCGGTGCGAACGGCGGGCAGTCAAGCAGCCGCCTGGCGCTGCAAGCGGGCGGCTTTCTCAATTACCGCATCGGTAACGGGGTCGGTGTCGGCGCGCGCCTGCTGTACGGGGGCGGCGACCAGCACCAGGGTTTGAACGCCATGGCAAGAGCGCACTGGTGGACCGACCTGGCGCCGCACCATGCGGTCGGCATCGAAACCGATATCACGCTGGCCAACCGCGCCGCCCTGCTGCCCGATTTCGGCAGCCCGGGCTATGCGCTGCATGGCGGCGCGCGCGACGCCGCGCTGACCCTGCACTGGCGCTGGGAGCTGAACCACAGCACCACCTTCAGGGCGCTGCTCCGGCAAGACCGCTTGCTGGGCAGTGCCGGCGCCAGTCCGCGCCTGGAGCAACGCAGCGGCACCAGCGTTGTCACGCTGGTGACCTGGCAATATTAGAAGCGGTATTGCAGGCCTGCCTCCAGCTGGCGCACCTTGATCTGGGTGCCTGGGCGCCTGGTGGAGCCGTAGTTGACCAGTTCCGCCGTCAGTGACAGCTGGTCGGTCAGCCGATAAGCAAGGCCGGCGCCGAACAAGGCCCGGGTGGGATGGAAGGTCGCGTCCTGCGGCGCCGCGCTGAACTTCTGCGTGTGATACGCCAGCCCCACTTTGCCGAACAGGGAGAAGTCGCGACTGACACTGATACTGCCTTTCATGGCCAGATGCAGCGCGCTCAGGTCGACCTCGGCGCCGGAGGGGAAGTGGTAATTCCCGAACGCGGTATAGCCGGCTTCCAGCGCAAGGTGTTCATTGATCTGGTAGCCGCCATTGATCCTGATCGGCTGCGCGCGGCTGGTCGTGCGCACGCCGTCCGCCTCGTGCGTAAGCTTGCCGCGCGGCGCAAGGCCCGCACCCACATAAAAGCCGTCTTCGGCACGCGCACCAGACGCGCTTACAAGGGCGCCGAGCGCCATGACGCAATACAGATAGTTCTTCATCGATTTCCCTGGTTGGTTCAATTGGATCCAGCTCACTCGCCGTGAACCGGTGCACCAGTGTAGGAAATCGATGGCGGCAGCGCATGTGCCGAAAGGTAGAGACGGCCCTTAAGCTTCGGGCAGCTTCACCACGCGGCCATGGCCGATGGTGACGCCTTCCCACAGCGTGAATTCGTTGAGCACCTTGAAGAACGGCAGCGCCAGTTCGGGGAACATGAATTCGATATCGACGGTGGCCGTGACGCCAGGCGCCAGGCCACCGTCCGGCATGCGGCAGCGGAAGGAAAACTGCTGGCCGCGGGCGGCCAGAATGCCGGTGAACTCGCCGCCCGGAATCGGCGTCGCACGCCCGCCCCGCTCGGGCGTGAGCATGCGAATTTTGGCGGTAACGTGGTGGAAGGTCGGAATGGTCATATGATCGATTATGCGCCCAAATTGTTCTGGCAAGCCAGCTTACGAGGCCAGCAGCTCGCGCGCGTGCTTGCGCGTGGTGGCGGTGATTTCCAGCCCGCCCAGCATGCGTGCCACCTCCTCCACCCGCGCCTTGTTGTCCAGCACATCGATGTGCGAGACCGTCTTGCCGCTGTCGGTGGTCCCCTTGGCTACCTGGAAGTGCTGATTCGCCTGGCTGGCCACCTGCGGCAGGTGGGTCACGCACAGGACCTGGCGTTCCTGGCCCAGTCGCTTGAGCAGGCGCCCCACCACTTCGGCCACGGCGCCGCCAATGCCGCTGTCGACTTCATCGAAGATCAGGGTCGGGGTGGTGGTGGCATTGGACGTGATCACGGAAATGGCCAGCGCGATGCGCGCCAGTTCGCCGCCCGAGGCCACCTTGGCCAGCGGACGCGGTGCCACACCGGCGTGCCCGGCCACCAGAAATTCGACCTGTTCCAGGCCGCTGGCGGAAGGCTCGGATGGATTGAGCCCCACCACGAAACTGCCGCCGCTCATGCTCAGTTCCTGCATGGCGCTGGTGACCTGGGTGCCCAGCAGTTTGGCGGCGGCGGCGCGCGTTTTGGACAGGCGCGCGGCGGCGGCCATGTAGCCGGCCTTGATTTTTTCTTCCTGCTTGCGCAAGCCTTCCAGATCGCTGGCGTCGGCCAGCTGCGCGAGGCGCTCGGACAGGGCGGCATGCTCGGCCGGCAGTTCTTCGGGCGTGACGCGGAACTTGCGCGCGGTGCTGTGGATCGCATCGAGCCGCGCTTCCACTTCGCGCAGCCGGGCCGGATCGAGGTCGACCTTGTCCAGGTAATCGTTGAGCGCATACACCGCTTCCTGCAGCTGGATCAGGGCCGGCGCCATGCAGTCGAGTACCGGCTGCAGCTGGGCGTCCACGTCGACCAGCTTGCCGATCTTCTGGTTCAGCGAAGACAGTTGCGAAATGATCGGATGGTCGGCCTCGGAAATGGCCACCAGCGCTTCCTGGGCGCCTTCGAGCAGGCTGGCGGCGTGCGACAGGCGGCTGTGCTCATTGCCGATCTCGGCCCACTCGCCCGGCTTGACAGACAGCTTTTCCAGCTCCGCCACCTGCCACTCGAGCCGCTCGCGTTCGATCAGCACATTTCTGGCGTTGCTCTCGAATTCCTCGCGCTGTTTGGCCAGCGCGCGCCAGGCCTTGTAACTGGCGGCCACGCTGCGCGCATCTTCGCCGGCGCCGCCATCTTTTGCCGCCGCCTGGTTGTCAAGCAGGGCGCGCTGGGCGTCCGCCTTGAGCAGCGACTGGTGCGCGTGCTGGCCATGGATGTCGACCAGCAGGTCGCCCAGGTCGCGCAACTGGGTGGCGGTGGCGGCGATGCCGTTGATGTAGGCCTTGGAGCGGCCCGCGTTGTCGATCACGCGGCGCAGCAGGGCCCCGCCCTCGTCCAGCGCGAACTCGTTGGCAGCGAGCCACTCGGCGGCCGCGCCACTGGCGGCGAAATCGGCGCTGATGTCCGCCTTGGATGCGCCCTCGCGCACCACGCTGGCGTCGCCGCGCCCGCCCAGGGCCAGCTGGAGCGCGTCGATCAGGATCGACTTGCCGGCCCCGGTCTCGCCCGTGAAAACGGAAAAGCCGCTGGCAAATTCAAGTTCGATCGATTCAACAATGACAAAGTCGCGGATGGAGAGTGTACGCAGCATGAAGGTTTCAAAAAAATTCGACAAGAATGGACGGCGCTAGCGCAGCTTGCCTTCGCCCGAGGGATATTCGTTCCAGTGCAGTTTTTCGCGCAGGGTATCGTAGTAGCTCCAGCCTTCCGGATGCAGGAAGGTGATGTGATTCGGCGAGCGCGAAATGACGATCTGGTCACCGTGCGCCAGGCTGGCGAAGGTCTGCATGTCGAAATTGACGCTGGCGTCGCGCGCGCTGACGATTTCGACCACGATCTCGCTTGAGTCGGGCACCACGATCGGCCGGTTCGACAAGGCGTGCGGGGCGATCGGCACCAGCGCGATCCCGCCCAGGCTCGGATGCAGCAACGGCCCGCCGGCCGACAGCGCGTAAGCCGTGGAGCCGGTCGGCGTGGAGATAATCAGACCGTCCGAGCGCTGGTTGTACATGAAATTGCCGTCCACCGTGACCTTCAGTTCGGCCATGCCGGCGCCGGCGCCGCGCGCCACCACCACGTCGTTGACGGCCAGGCCGCTGGCGATGATGACGCCGTCGCGCCGCACCCGGCCTTCGAGCAGGGTACGCTTTTCGGCCCGTGTTTTGCCGCTCAGGATTTCACCGAGCACGGGAATCATGCGCTCGCTCGGAATGTCGGTCATGAAGCCGAGGCGGCCCTGGTTGATGCCGATCAGCGGCACGTCGAACGGGGCCAGCTGGCGCGCCAGGCCCAGCATGGTGCCGTCGCCGCCCATCACCACCGCGGCGCTGGCGCTGCGCCCGATCTCGGGCACGGTCATCGATTCGAGGCCGGCCAGGCCCAGATGGGCCGCCGTTTCCGCCTCCAGCACCACACGGTAGCCGCCGCCCTGCAGGAACTCGACGATGCGGCGCACCGGTTCGTCGATCCCGGCGGTGTTGTGGCGTACGACCAGCGCGATGGTTTTTTGCGTTTGTGGCGTAGCGGGCATAGAAATCTCGGCGGTTGGGGGGTAGCGACACGCAGCAGAGTAACCCATAATGCCTGCTTCTGCCATACAGGGCGCCGGCGGCAATGCTGTATGCATGCACAGTATAGTAGCCAGCGCCGCATTCGGGCAAGTTATGGCATCGTTATCCCCTTTTTTCAGGAGCGAACATGGCGAAAGCACTCGGCGTCGGCGGCATTTTCTTCAAATCCCCCAATCCCCAGGCCCTCATGGCCTGGTACCAGTCGGCGCTGGGGCTGCCCACCGATTCGGCCGATTATGCAAGCTTTTTCGCCACCGCGGTGCCACCCGGCGGCTGCACCGTGTTCAGCCCGTTCAAGGACGACAGCGACTACTTCGCGCCCTCGACCAAAGGCTTCATGTTCAACCTGATGGTCGACGACCTGGACGGCGCCCTGCAGCAGGTGCAGGCCGCCGGCGCCGCCCTGGCTGGCGAAGTGGCCGACTACGACTACGGCCGCTTCGGCTGGTTCATCGACCCGGACGGCAACAAGGTCGAACTGTGGGAACCGAAGCCCTTCTTCAACTTAGAATCGTGAACCCGAGCGCCGTCACGATGGCCGAAATCATGCTGATCACGTGGGCAAACACCAGAACCGCCCAGCGCAGGCCGGTGGCCCAGCGCGACCCGCGGTAGACGCGGCGCATGGCCAGCGGCAGATAGGCGATGGTCCACAGCATCATCAGGAACACGATAAATTCCAGGTTCAGCGCCACAGCCACGATCATCAGGCTGAACATGGCAAAGGCGAACGCATTGGTGTGCAGCGCGAACAGCAGGTGTTCGCCATAGCGCCGTCCACTGCCCAGATACAGCAGTTTCAGATACAGCGCAAACAGGGGCATCAGGCAGAACATTGCGTAGGGTACGTAGGCGAAAAAGCCGCCGGCCAGCGTCTTGATCTGTTCCGGCGACGGCTTGTTCAGAAAGGCGGTGAGCTTGGGTCCGATCCCGGGCACGCTGCTGAACACGGGCATTTTTTCGCCTGGCTCGAGCTGAATGATGGATACCGATTCCTTGGGCACACTGGCCTTCTGCGCCACATGCGGGGCGCGCACGACCGGTCCGTTGAAATGCATCACTGGGGCGCCGACCACCTTGAGCAGCGCGAAAAACAGGATACTGAAGGTCAGGTAGACGCGCAGCGGCTCGACATAGCGCACGCGCCGGCCGGCGATGTACTCGGCGCTCAGAAAGCCGGGCTTGAACATCAGGAAGGCCAGGGTTTTCCACAGGCGGCCTTCGAGCGCGACATAGTGGCCGATGAATTCGTGAATGAACTCGCTGGCACTGGGGACGTGCAGCTTGGTTTCCTGCCCGCATACCGCGCAATAGTGGTAATCAACTGCTGCGCTGCAATTGAGGCAGTAGCGACGGTCGTCATGGTGAGCGTGGCTGGAAGTCACTGAAAATATCCCCGGAAATCGGCAATCCTCCATGGTAGCCGGTTTTGTTGCGAAATAGCATGCTGCAATCGGGCGACTTTGAAGCGGGCGACGCGCTAGGATGGCAGGAAGACATTCCACAGGAGCCGCACATGGTAGCCGAAACCAAGGACCGCTTGATCAATACCGACGCCAAGATCCGCGACGACGGCGTCAAACGCCTGCCGCACGAACGCGACGAGTCGCCGGACGGGCACGACAAGGAGCCGCGCGGCGTCATGAAACAGGCCGCCGACGATCTGGCCCAGGGCCTGGTCGATACCGACCTGCATGGCACCCCCGGCATCGAGCAGGCGGCCGACCCGGGCGCCAGCGGCCAGGCCCGCCCGCGCGAGGATGCCGGCAAAGGCATGCGGCACGCCGACTCCACCATACCCGGGCGCGGCGGCAACAACTAGCGCGCCCGCGCAGCGCAGACCCAGCATTGCCATGCATTCATAACAAGGAGAACACCATGATCAAACGTTCCGCAAGCGCCGCCTGGAGCGGCGGCATCAAGGATGGCAAAGGCAGCATCTCGACCCAGAGCGGCGTGCTCGATAATACCCAGTACGGTTTCAACACCCGCTTCGAGAACGGGCCCGGCACCAATCCCGAGGAACTGATCGGGGCCGCCCACGCGGGCTGCTTCACGATGGCCTTGTCCGGCAAGCTGGGCGAAAAAGGCATGACCGCCAAAAGCTTGAACACCACCGCCACCGTGTCGCTCGACAAGGTCGAGGGCGGCTTTGCCATCAGCGCGGTGCACCTGGAACTGGTGGCCAACATTCCGGGCGCCGATCAGCAAGCTTTCGACGCGGCGGTGCAGGACGCCAAGCAGAACTGTCCGGTGTCGAAGGTGCTGAACGCCACCATCACGCTGAACGCGCGCCTGGAATCCTGAGCCGCCCCGGCAGGCAAGCCGTCCAGCGTTTAAAATCGCATCTTTAGCTTCTTTCAAGGACCAACGATGCGTATTTTGCACACCATGATCCGGGTCGGCGACCTGCAGCGTTCAATCGACTTTTACACCCGGGTGCTCGGCATGACGCTGCTGCGCACCAGCGAGAACCCGGCGTATAAATACACGCTGGCGTTCGTCGGCTACGGCAGCAATCCCGAGCATGCGGAACTGGAGCTGACCTACAACTGGGGCGTGGACAAGTACGAGCTGGGCACCGCCTACGGCCACCTGGCCATTTCGGCGGACGACATCGTGGCAGCCTGCGATGCGGCGCGCGCCAATGGCGGCAACGTCACGCGCGAACCTGGCCCGGTCAAGGGCGGCAGCACCGTGATCGCCTTTATTACCGATCCGGATGGCTACAAGATCGAGCTGATCGAGCGCAAGGGCGGCGTGCGCGGCGGAACCGGGCTCGGTTGATATTCTTTGTCCGCGCCAGGACAATGGGATTTGCAGCACCGATCCCGCTTCTGGCCGGCCAACAAAAAAACGCCCGGCGGGGCGTTTTTTATATGCCAAGTTTACTTGGCCAGCAGATTGTTGACCGGCTCCAGATCGGCTTCGCGCAGCGAACCGGCGGCGGACTTCAGGCGCAAGCCATTCATGATCGTGTCGTAACGGGCGCGCGACAAATCGCGGCGCGTGACATACAGCTGGCGCTGGGCATTGAGCACGTCGATATTGATGCGCACGCCGACCTGGTAGCCGAGCTTGTTCGACTCGAGTGCCGAGGTGCTCGACACTTCGGCCGCCTGCAGCGCCTTGACCTGGGCCAGGCCACTGTTGACGCCCAGATATGCCAGGCGCGCGCCGTTGGCGGCATTGCGGCGGGTCGCTTCCAGGTCGTTGCGGGCCTTGTCTTCCAGCGCGATCGATTCGCGCACGCGGCTGGTCACGCCAAAGCCGCTGAACAGCGGCACGCTGTACTGGATGCCGATGGCCTTGTTGGTGCTCGATCCCGATACATTGTTGAGCTGGCCGTTGTTGGTCTGGCGCGTGGCATTGGCCACCAGGTCCAGGGTCGGATAGTGGCCGGCGCGGTTCTTCTGAATGTCGCGCTTGGACGATTCGTAGGCCAGTTCGGAACCGACCACACCGTAGTTCTGGCGCTCGGCCGAGGACACCCAGGGTTCGATCTGGGCTGGTTCCGGCGCGGCCAGCTGGACGCCAGGCTTGAGTGGGGCGAGCGTGCCGGGCACGGTACCGATGATGGCCTGCAGCGCGCTGCGCTTGTTTTCCAGGTCATTGATGGCGGCAAACTCCTGTGCCACTACCAGGTCGTACGCGGCTTGCGCTTCGTGGGTATCGGTAATGGTCTGGGTGCCGACTTCGAAATTGCGCTTGGCCGAAGCGAGTTGTTCGGTGGTGGCGGTCTTTTGCGCCTGCGACAATTCGAGCGTGTCCTGCGCGGCCAGCACATCGAAATAAGCTTGCGAGACGCGCGTGATCAGATCCTGCTGGGCCTGGGCAAACTGGGCCTCGGCGATGGATTCGAGCAGCTTGCTCTGCTGATAGGTCTGCCAGTTGGCCCAGCGGAACAGCGGCTGCTGCAGGGTCAGGGTATGGCTGGTGCTGCGATAATTGACATTGCTGCCGATGATGGGATTGCCATTGGTGCCGAGCTGGCCTTCATTCCATGGCGAGCCTTCCTGGTCGTTCTTGACCACGCTGCCGTTCAGGCCGATTGTGGGCAGCAGGCCGGCACGTCCCTGGGGAACCCGCTCCTTACCGGCGGCCAGCGATGCGCGTGCGCTTGCATACGTGGCATCGTTGGCCAGTGCCTGCTGGTAGACCTGGATCAGGTCAGCGGCCTGTGCATTCATCGAGCAAAATGCGCTGGCCATCAGCACGGCGAGTAAGGATTTCTGCATTGCATTCTCCATGGGAGTCATCATCGTAAAGTTAAGGACAGTGCCCCGCCCGGCTCAATAGGTGGGCATGGCGCTGTCGACCTGCACAGCCCAGGCGTGAATACCGCCTGTCAAATTAAACGTCTTGGCGAAGCCATTGCGTTCCAAAAATGCCGCCACTTGCATGCTGCGTGCGCCGTGGTGGCAGATGCAGACGATCTCGGCTTCGTCGTCGAGTTCCTCGATGCGCGCCGGGATCGTGTTCATCGCGATCTGGGTCGAGCCCGGGATCTTGCATGTTTCAAATTCCCAATTTTCACGCACATCCAGCAGCATCGGCTGCGGTCGTGCGGGGTCGGCCAGCCAGGCTGCCAACGCCGGAGCGGTAAGCTGCTCCATGGTTCAGAACGTAAAGCGCGACGCGGTCACCGCATTCGCCAGCGGCTTGACGTTGGTCTCGAACACCTTGACCGTGTCGTACGCCGTTTCCGACACCCGCGTGATGATCTCGGCCGACATGACCGGGGCCTGGCCGACGATGGCAGCGACGCGCCCGCCCACCTTCACCTGCTTGAGGAAGGCTTCCGGCACACTTTCCAGCGCCCCGGAAATGACGATCACATCGAAGGGCGCGCCCTGGCTCCAGCCCTGCGCGCCGTCGCCCAGTGCCACCGTGACGTTGGTGAAGCCGGCGCGCGCCAGGTTCGCTTCGGCCATGGCCTTCAGTTCCGGCTTGATCTCGACCGTGGTCACGTGCCGCGCCTTGTGCGCGAGCAAGGCGGCCATGTAACCGGAGCCGCTACCGATTTCCAGGACATTCTCGTGCTTCTTGACCAGGACTTCCTGCATCAGGCGCGCTTCGAGCTTGGGCGTGAACATCGCCTCACCGCCCGGCAAGGGGATCTCGGTATCGACGAAGGCCAGCGCCTTGTGCTCGGCCGGAACGAAGTCCTCGCGCTTGACTACCAGCAGCAGGTCCAGCACGTCCTGGTCCAGCACGTTCCAGGGGCGGATCTGCTGTTCAATCATGTTAAAGCGGGCTTGTTCGATATTCATCGTATGTACTCGGTGAGAAAATGATAATCCGATATTTTATCGTTGAACGGCCCCAGTACGCACATCTTAACGATCAGGGGCCCGATAACGCGGGAAATTGCGACAGTCTGCAGTTTTGAGGGAATGAACCCCTAAAATTGCCGATCTGACGTTTTGGGGGCATGTTTAGGCGGGCACGGCAGGTGGCGCCAGCAGGCCGTTCAGGGTCATGTCGAGGAAGGCCTCGAGGAACACCAGCGGATCGGACTGCTCGGCCGAACAGGGACCCACCGAGTGCTTCCAGGTGATCAGCATGAGCATGGGCGCGATCAGGACCTGGGTCATGACGCGCACGTCCATGGGGCGGAACTCCTTGCGCGCCACGGCCCGTTCGAACATCCCGGCCATCATGCTGGTGCTGCGCGAGATCACCTCTTCCTGGTAGAACAGGGCCAGATCGGGGAAATTGCCCGCTTCCGCCATCACCAGCTTGATGATGCCGGACGCCTTGGTGGCGCCCAGGCGTTCCCACCAGCCCATCACCACGCAGCGCAGCAGTTCGGCCGAATGGCCTTCAAAGGTGGAAATGATGTCTTCGGCCTCGCCCAGGGCCGGCACGATGTTTTCGCGCACCACGGCCTTGAACAGCTCTTCTTTATTGGTGAAATACAGATACAGGGTGCCCTTCGACACCCCGGCGCGCTTGGCCACGTCTTCCAGACGGGTGGAGGCATAGCCGCGCTCGACGAACAGGTCGAGGGCGGCGGCAAGCAGTTCCTGCGGACGCGCATCCTTGCGGCGCTCCCAGCGTGGCTTCATCTCAAACGGGCATTGCATGCGGCTCTTCCGATAACTTACTTGCGAGTCATTAATATAGACTGACGGGCAAAGTACGTCAAGGCAAGTGCGTCGTCGCGCGACCCATACCTGTAGATTTGCGACGCATAGGCGCATATTGGGCGACACCACTATGGTCCGAAGCCTAGCGGTGTTAGCTCTAGCACGACCCACGACGTGAGCTTCACCTAACCGAAGTGACGCACCCTTAGACCACTGACTGGTTTATTGCCACCAACTCAGTTCAGTCATGAACATGTGAGGTGGCTTACGC
>DASWMN010000010.1:0-23882 GCA_036399735.1 Telluria sp.
GCTCGAGTCGGCAAGTGCACCATGCGAGCTCAAGCGTCATTCGAACGCCAGTATCGCGACAATTTTTCGCGGATAATGCTTACCTGCGCAGCGATTGATGTCTATCAACAAACCCTTTCTTTTGCCGACGCTCGCGTGAGATTGGTTTAATGCCTTCCGGTGTCATGCCTTCCCGCTGGCCTAACTTCATGTCAAGCATCGGTCGACTTCGACGTCGCTGGTTCCGCGTCATATTCGACAAGTCGCCAAACCGTATTCAAGCAATGTTTATGTCGATCCCCAGTTAGCCTCTGCCAAAGCGTGGGAGGACCAAGAAGGACAATTGGCGGCATTTGCACGCCCATAGGGAAATGATGTCGCCGTCCGCCTTCAATATTGTCTACCTCGGCGCATTGCCACCAGCCTTGCTGCGGGCAGATGTCACCTGTAGAGGTGAATTTTCCCAAAGGTACTTTGGTCGGCCCGGCGTTGCTCGGATTTGTATCACTTGTTTGCCGGACACGTATGGTGCCGATCAATTTATCCCAAAGCGCCACCGCTTCTTCGTCTGTGAGGCTTGGTTTCGTGCGCGCTGTCTGGTTGTTCTTCACTCCTGAATCCAGGCGGACGTCAATCTGCGGTTGAAGCGGATCATGCACTGCACCAAGGCTATGAAAATGGAATTCGTGCGCCTCCGTGTCTTCGTTATACGCGGGTTTGAGTGCCAGCATTTCAGAGCCTTTCCATGCGCCCAAGTGTCGCGGTCCACGCCTGAACGTTTTGATTCGCATATAGGCGTCTCCATACCCCTGCGCTTTCGCCAGTTCCTCGCCCTGCTTTAGGGTCACTTCAAGGCCTGCCCCCTCCTCTAAAGAATCTCGATTCTTATGAACATCAACCGACAATATTACGTCCGGAAACTCCTTCAAATGGACGCCGATTGCTACCCTTTCATACTCGAGCGCCATTGGGAGAAATCCTCCTTCGATGCAAGAGCCAGGCTCTGTTGGGATCTCTGCGTCCGCGCGCAATCGTATATTTTTCGCGATATCATTGAATGTCCTTGGGCTGTATTCTCCGTGCATCACACTGCTGATATGCTGCACAAACAAATCCTGTCCCACCGGCACATATGAGTTTATGTAGTACCCGACCTGATCTTTCGAATCGAATGTGATTTTCTGTCCAGGGACGATACCGTCAACCACTTTTCCGAACAGCGGAAGGCGATCCAGGCCATTCTTTGTAAAGTATTGTCGAGAATCCTCGGCGGCACGAAGGTCCTCGGCTAGATAGTGCGCGACCCGGCCCCCTTCTCCAGGCAGATATGAGATAAATGGCCCTGCCTCGGCCGGACCGAAAACGACGAATGCACTTGCCGGGACCTCAATTACAAATCGGCCGAAGCAAACGGTCTTCGTTTCTTTAAACAACGCTTCCAACCTGGGGGGCAGAGAGCTCATTTGAGGCCTCCTTAAAGATTCATTCGGACGAACGCACGAGATGAGGCAACCTACCAAGACCGCGAAGGCTGCCCGTGGAAACATCGCCCCCGCGTGCAGCCTCGAGTAGTTTTTCATTTTGTCCACGCCATCGTTGAGGCAATTTGGACCAGACTGTAGAGTGTAGAATCTAGCGCCGCCTTGTCCTTATAGCTGTTTTGGTGTTCGTAGCCTCTCTGACGAAAAATTCCTTTGAATTTTCCGCTCCGAAGCTGATGGTCTGCAGAGTACATTGGTACGGTTTGGTCGCCTGGATCGGCCGCAGGCTGCATTTTACAAATGATTCGTTGAACACCACTGCCTATAGTGGAAGGCTTAGATTCGTTTAGGCCTAACGTCCCTTGCTCATCATCGGTGGAGAGTGCCAAAAAATCGGCGTTGCCAAAGTTCGAATTGTCATCAATTGCCCACACCACCCAGCGCCAAGCAGGCTGAGACAGGTCCGCCCCGAAGTGTGCGTAGCTTTGCGCATGGTACGTGCTGTTAATCGTTTCGTGAAATTCCTTGGCGGCATCCAGAAGTGCACAGGTCTTGTCGAAGGTTGGACCGTTCATCAGCCCTGCCGGATTTAGTCCTTTTTCATTCAACAAGCCGAACCATTTGTTTCTTAGCTTATAGATCTCTTCGTATGGATCGCCCCTTTCCGGCAAGCTTTTAATTGTCTGGCCCTTGTGTCTCACCTGCAGCCACTTATTTCCGTATGCACCAGTTGGTAATAATTCGAGTCCTCCTTGAGCATTCCCCAGCACTGCCGTAATGAGTGCCCCAGTATTTCCGATGACTTTTGCCGCGACATCGTCACCTTCAACGCCACAGCGCATTCGCTTGTAAGCTGCACCGGCACCAATTGCTGGCATTACGCCGTGCACAATCCCAAGTACCTTATCGTTTAGCTTTCCTATTTCGGGATGAATCACCGCACGCGCTACCAGGCCACCCATCGAATGGGTCACTAAGATCACTTTTTCACATTGAAAGCCCTGATTTTGATAATTTTCTATTAGTGTCGTAATGCGTCTTGCGACCCTCATACCTGAATCGCGATTTCCTCGTAACCAGTTGTATCCCATAGCGTGCACAGGAAACCACACTCCTTCGACCGCAGCCATGAAGGTCTTCTCATCAAGGGCCTTTAGAACTGGCGTGCTATGAGCGCCCCACATCGAGGGCGCAACACCAATAACGTCCATCCATCGTGGGTCAATCTTGATTTTCCCGTATGGCGCATTTAGCCGTTCTTCGCACCTTTGCAATAGTTGGCTGTAGCTTCCGAAAAGCACTTCGCCCCAGCCCCGTTCGCGCGCTTTTTGATCTGCTGTTTTACTGCCTTTCGCAGTCGCAGGCCGATCACTCGTAAGAAACGGCCAGTCGCCACCTTTCCGCGTCCATAAGTAAAGAGTGTCGCTGACGACGACGGCGTCATTCCGCTGATCCGAAGTTTCCTTTGCATCGCCGGTTGGATTTCCAACTGGGTCGTACATATCCACTTCAGTCGTCGCGGGATCAAGGCGAGCCTGGCGCTGTGCTGCGGAATCGTTCCGCATTGCGTAAGTTGCCATTAGGTGGTCGGGTCTCCACGCAAGATTATTCTTCCGTTTCAGGAGTGCCTGTCGCTCTGCACTCATACGCAAATTGGAGCCCATAGTCCCTGGCAGGAAAATTATTGGCAGCGCTCGGCGCGGCGGGATGGTGACTACCTGCGGAATACAATCCTGATGTGGCGTCACGAAACCGTACGCCAGCGTACCTTGATCCAAATCCGGATTCACCGCCAGTTTGTAGCCCGGAAAACAGAATTCATCAGCCATTTTTTACGCCTCAAATCCAAACTGTAGAAATTAGATGTCCGCTAGTCGAAAATTGCTTTGATCGAAAATCTTCCGAACGGAATCGACGATTTCAGTATCTGCGTCAATCCGTTCGCATCTGTCGTCCCTTCAGTGATCTGCCCATCTTCCATCGTTGCGCGATAGCGTTGATTGGGAAGCGGCTTGCCAGCGAAGTCCACAATGCGAACGCGCTGGTCATGGGCAGGAATTTCATTTGGCATGCGCATGGGAATCGGGCCTCCATTGCCTGGACCGTCGAACTTCACATTGACCGACTTGACGCGGTAGTCGCCCGCGCATTGATGTGTGATCGCACCTTCACCAAAAACCGCTTGCGCACCCTGGGTGATGACAGTGACTTTCGGCGCCTGAAAAACAATCTCATCCGAAGCAATGACAACAATCCGCTTCGCCGACGTGATTTCCACGTTATCCTCATGCGCCTGAATCTCGACCTTCCCACTGGCAGCAACCAGCTTCATACCGAGCTGGTGCGCGAATACGCTGATGCTCTGCATCGCGTGCAGCATCAACTTGCGCCCTGTCGAAACTTGCGTGTTACCCACGCTAACGACATCGACATGCGACTGCGCACCGATCGACACATTGGTTTGGCTACTCAGTAGCAACCCGGCCGGTGCATCGACTGCCACGATCGGCTGCGCGCTGCCCGCGTCGGGCGTGCCGGCTGCGGTATTGCTGCAGCCTTCCCACTGCTTCACATGCGCAGACAATTGCGCCAAGGGCGCGCCATCGCTTGCACCGGCCTTGTGCATGTCAGCCAACCCGGCAAGCTCTTTCTGGATACCCTCCAGCACTTGTGCAAGGCCGCTCAAACCATCTCGATCCAGCTGGCGGCCGGCTGCGCGCAAGCTCGCATCGGCGCTGATCAACACCCCCTTGCCACCGCGAATTGCCACGGCCTGATCACTACGCAACTCAGCGCCCTCGCCCCGTGGCGCAGTCTCGCCGTTGCGGCGGGGATGGGTCAGATAACCCAGATTAAGCTGGCTGTGTGCGTGCTCGCTTTCGAGCTGTGCGCTGATCTGACCGGGTGTGTCGTCCATCCGCAACTGATTGGATCGCTGGCCGCGACCTTCTCTTGAAACAATCCCGGACAGGTGCTTGTCTCCAGGCAGAGTACTGATGTGGCTGAACATCGGCGGTGGCCGCTTGGCGTTATGCACCCGGCCAACGATAATCGGCTTATCCGGATCGCCACCAAGAAAGACGACGATCAATTCATCGCCCGCGCGCGGCAAGGAGATCGCACCAAAGCAAGCGCCTGCCCAGCCGCTGGCTGGCCGCAGCCATGCGGAGTCGCTGTCGCTGCCCGAGGCGCCAGCGCCGCTCGCATGTTCATGGTCCCTGACGCGGCACGCTGGAAAGCGCACCTTGATTCGACCGGCGTCATCGCAATGAATCTCTTCATTTGCCATACCGACGACGGTCACTGTCTGTGCGTCGGTGCGCGGCAGATCGACGCGAGGATCGTATTCCGGGACGATAGGAATGCCGCGCCGTACACAAGTAAATCGATTGACGTAGCGCGCCTCCGTTGCGGCCGCCGCCATCGCGGAACCATCACCGGCACTCTTCCAGGCGTTTCGGGCGAACAGGCGACATACCCTATCATCGAGCTGTGGCGGAAAATTGTTCGCAGCTTCAATGCGAAGTTCGGTAATAATAAATTCCCGCGCATCAGCAGGGTGCGTGTCGATTTCCGGGTGCCCGTCCATGCGGCGCCATTGGCCCACGATCATATTGCGGTCGCCACTTTCGCCGCGAAAGAACTTCGCCTCGTATTCCTTGCGCTGCATACGCAGCAGGCCAAGCTTCCGATAATCGGCAGCGTCGCCGCCTGCGTGCGGCACGTCGACCAGGTAATCGTCAAGACTGGCGGCGAACTGATTTCCCATCAGCCCTTGGTCGTTGCGGCTCGTATCCTGACTTCCCATTGACCACGCCTGCGCGTAATCCCAACTACGGCGCGTGACACTGCCCGCTGTAAGCGTGCGCACTGCTTGCCAGGCAGAGATCGCGTCACGCTGCTTATTGCCAGTATCGCGATTAAACCGAGCCGGTCCCGCCGCGTTTTCCTGCAGCGACATGGCGTCGTCAAACAACACCAGTGTGTGGGTTCCCGTTGCATTACTACCCCGCGCAGTGGCAGGACCGGATTGCACGAACCATGAGATACCACGGCGCTTCCACAAGCGCCGCAAAAACGCCGCGTTCGACTCGTTGTACTGCATCGTGAATTCACGCGACGGATAGCGCTTTAAATGCCAAAGGTCATAGTCAAAAGCGCGCGCCGCAATTGGATTGGCTCGACGCCATTCTTTCAAAATAATATCGGTGATTTCGACTTCGCTGAGATTGCGAAAGACGCGTGTATTGCAGGTTTGTTCGAGCAATGAAAACGCGTCGCGCACGAATAATTGATATGTCGCGAGCCCGCCATCGCTCTGCCCTTCCGTCACGCCGCCCACGATGCCGCACACCGAATGCAAGTCGCCCGAATCGGTCACGAATTGCAGTTCCACAGGATTGGCAATAAATTGCTTGAGCGGCACGCCGGCGCGATCAGCGACACAAAGCAGGGTGTATTCGATACCGCCACACATCGTTTCTACCCCGCTGACGTACTTGACTAGCAAGCGATCATCAAGGACGGCGGACTCGTCGGACATCCGCAGGCGAATCGGACGATTCGCGTCGGTCCAGGTGTTCAGGCCGCTATTCAACTGATCCAGGATCATGCAAGGAGCCTTTGAGAGGAAAATTACGCCGACTTTCCTACCGGCCGCGTATTGCGGCGCGAAAAGGTAATTTGACGGATTTCCCACTGGGCAATTTGCGATATATCAAAGTTCAACCAACGGCGCCTCGAGCGGCGGCATTCGTGTATGAGTGGCGACACTTCATTGACGAGCTCGCTACAGTTGAACATCTCGCATTCTTCCGCACAGGAGTTCAATAACATGAAAATTCTCAGCTTCCTCTCCTCCGCTCTCATTGGCGCCGTTGCCAGCGCGCGCTCCATGACGCCGATGGCCACCATCGCCACGGCCCGCATGGCCGGTCGCCGTACCTCGGGACAACTGGTTCTGCTGGACCGCCCTGTCTTCAAGTTCGGCGCGCTCGCGATGGGCGTGGGTGAATTATTCGGTGACAAGATGAAGACCGCGCCGGACCGCACGGTCTTCATGGGCTTGCTGGCCCGCGTGATGAGCGCAGGCATCGCAGGCGCGGCGCTGGCGCCGAAGGGCCATGAGCGCACCGGCGCCGCCGTCGCCGTCGCCACCGCTGTGCCGCTCGCCTACCTGACGTTGGCAGGGCGCAAGCGCGCCATGGAAAGCATGGGACAGACCCGCAGTGGCCTGATCGAGGACTTGCTGGTCGTTGCCGCAGGTGCGGCAATCGTTGCGCTGTCAACGCGACAGGGGCTCGAATAGGCGGCAATCAGAAATAAGCGGCGCTCTGCGCCGCTTCGCGCCTTACGCTATAGTTTGTCGAATACATTGTTTCATCTATCAACGAAAGAGCGCGTAATGAAAAACGAAACCGCAATCCTCGCCGGCGGCTGCTTCTGGGGCATGCAAGACTTGCTCCGCAAATTGCCTGGCGTTGTCTCAACACGCGTCGGCTACACCGGCGGCGACGTCGCCAACGCCACCTACGCCAACCATGGCACACACGCGGAAGCGATTGAAATTGTGTTCGAACCGGAGACAATTTCTTTTCGTCGACTGCTGGAGTTCTTTTTCCAGATCCACGATCCCTCCACGGTCAACCGTCAGGGCAACGACCTGGGAACAAGCTATCGTTCGGCTATTTTCACAACCAACGACGCGCAGCGTGCCATGGCGCTGGAAACAATCAAGGATGTCGATGCCTCCGGTTTGTGGCCAGACAAAGTGGTGACGGAAGTGGTGCCGGCCGGTCCGTTCTGGGAAGCGGAGCCAAACCATCAGGACTATCTGATCAAGCACCCTACAGGCTACACCTGCCACTTCATTCGCAAGGATTGGCACCTGCCGAAATCAAGTTGATGTTCTGCGCCGCGAGGTCGATCGCGCGCTTCGGGTTTTGCGCCTGGAGGCCGATCGGCTTGGCGGTTTGTGCCGATGTTTGACTTCCCCGGCTTCGGCACGCTGCTTGTTCACGATACGGGCAGCCACCTCCTCTTCCCGGCCGGGATAGCGCCCCTCCTTCTTGAATTTCCGCTCGATTTTCTTGTACTCGCGCTCGCGCTTAGCACTCGCTCCGGTTGGCATGTTTTTCTCCTGTTCAAGTAAGTCGACAGCTTACTTTTTTGCGCTTTGCCTGTATGCGAAATAACGCACAGTGCGCCACCAAAAATCCGGGAAAGATGGCACCTCCTCATCGAGAAAGGACCTCACATGGATAGCCCCAATCCCTCGCGCCGCGCCTTGGTCGGCGCAGCGGCCACCGGTTTGCTGGGCGCAGCCATTGCGCCAGCCGGCGCGCAAAGTGCAAGCGCCGAAGCGCCTCCCGTGCCACCGAAGAACCCGGTCGACGCCTACCCCGCACCACCCTTTCCCAAGCAACAGCAGCCATGGCCCGGACTGACGAGCAAGATGTCGCCGCGCCCGGACCACGGCGAAACAAGCTACAAGGGATCTGGCCGGCTCAGAGGTCGCAAGGCATTATTGACGGGTGGCGATTCCGGCATCGGCCGGGCGGCCGCCATCGCCTACGCGCGCGAGGGGGCGGACGTGGCGATTAACTATCTGCCCGCCGAAGAAGCCGACGCGCGCGAGGTTGTGGCCTTGATCCGCGCCGAGGGCCGCAAAGCGGTTGCGATTCCTGGCGATATCAAGGACGAGGCGTTCTGTAAAAAACTGGTGGCCGACGCCGCGCGCGAACTGGGCGGCCTGGATATTCTGGTCAACAACGCAGCCCGGCAGTTCTCGCACGATTCCATCCTCGACATCACGACCGCGCAGTTCGACGAAACCTTCAAGACCAATGTGTACGCGATGTTCTGGATCACCAAGGCCGCGGTTCCGCTGCTCAAGCCGGGTGCGACCATCATCAATACGTCCTCGGTACAGGCCTACAACCCCAGCGAGAATCTGCTTGAATATGCCTCGACCAAAAGTGCGATCATGATTTTCACCAAGGGGCTGGCCAAGCAACTGGCACCCAAAGGCATTCGTGTGAATGCCGTCGCGCCGGGGCCGTTCTGGACGCCATTGCAGGTGACCGGTGGCCAGCCGCCGGAAAAGCTGCCCGAGTTCGGGAAAGATACGCCGATGAAGCGCCCGGGCCAGCCTGCCGAGTTGGCAGCCGTGTATGTGCTGCTGGCGTCCAATGAGTCAAGCTATGCAACTGGCCAGGTATATGGCGCTGTCGGTGGGAATGGCGGACCTTGAAAACGAAGGCGAAGGAGACCACCGGTCCTGCGGATTGCCGCAATTTCTTACAGGCAGATGGTAGTCACCAGGGTCGGTGTTTCACCTTTCTGACGGTGCTTTTTGCATTCAGTTTTCTTGTAGGCGGCTACCTTCTTTGCCAAGGCTTTGTTCACCAGCGTCAGCGTATGGCCGCCAAAGCCGATGCTTGTCGTGAGCGTCAATTCGTTTTCCTTCAAGTCCCAAATGAAGATGCTGGGCTTCTTCCCGCCGAGCGGTTCATTGAACGCGCGCGGTTTGCCGTATTTGCGCGTCAGCGATTGTTGGAGCTGCGACAGTGCATCGTTGTCCAATTCCTTGAACGGGGTCTGATGCTTGGTATAGCCTCGGCGCAGTTGCGCTGAAACTGCATAAAGAACGTCATCAACAAAAGCATAGCGCGCCACCGGCAAACCCTCGAACTCGACGCCTGCAACGGTGACCAGAAGCACCTGCTCAAGGCCCACCTGACTTAAACCGTCGATGCCGTTTCCCCCGCCGATTGCCAGGTGCCCCTCACTCACTGTTGTGGCACCGGCTGCAGCCCACATGCCGCGCGCCTCGGCAAGGCTTGTTTTGCTGATTTCTGGCGCAGGGGCCGGGCCTTGAACGACCGGCGCAAGCATTGCAGCGCCAGTACCGATCGCAGCATTGTCGCTGCCCGACTCGCCGGCGTAAACCTGCCCGACCGACAATACGAGGAGCATGCAAAATGATTTGAGCAGTTTGGATCGCATCTTGACGTTCTTCTTTTAATAAAAGCGAGTATTCGGCACACCCTCGGCACTGCGCCAACATGGCGATGGCAGGCCGGGGATGCTCTAAAGAAAATATTATTTCCAAATAATAATATCAAGCTTGGGCCGATCGATCCACTTATTCAGGTGCCCTGTCGGAAATCAACATCGTCGCAAGATAAATTAAGGCCGGGATGGCGTGCCAGGCACCGCGAAATGCTGCCATGCCCGGCGCAATTGGGTATCCGAACTGAAGCCGGCAGCTGCCGCTGCCTCTGTCACACTGTTACCGGATGCCAGCGCTGTCTGCGCCACCGCCAGCCGGATCCGCCGCAGATACTGCAAGGGCGCGATTTGCGCGTATTCCAGAAACAGCCGGGTCAGATGCCGCGGCGAAGTGTGCGCCACTGCCGCCATGCCTGGCACAGACCAATCGGACTGGGGCGACTGGCTCACCGCATCCTGCACCCGGTGCAGTGCCGGATGCACATGGTTGCGATACGCAAGAAACGGCGACAACTCCGGATCATGCGGGCCGCGCCGCAGCGCGACCACCATGGTCTGGGCTACCTGCGCCGCCAATGCAGGCCCGCAAATGGCCTCGATGCGGTGCAAAATCAGATCGATACCCGTGGTCACGCCTGCGCTGCTGAAAATGGGGCTGTCTTCCACAAACACGCGGTTGCGCACCACCTCGCATTGTGGCGCCACCGCTTGCAACTCATCGAGGTGGTGGTGATGGGTCGTCGCCCGGCGCCCCGCCAGCAAACCCGCATGGGCCGCCAGAACGGCGCCCGCGCAAATTGTCATCAATTCCAGCTTCCCAGGCACCAGCCGCAGCGGGCGCAGCCAGTCGAGCAAGGCGCGGGTGTCCGGCGAGTCGATGCCGATCGGTGTGCCGGTCTGCCCCACCAGCACCACCCAGCTGGGATGTGGCGCCAGCGTTGCTGGCAGCGCTTCCAGATCCGCCAGCCGCACGCCGACCGAGCTGATGGTGTCCGGGCGCGGCGCGCAAAAGCGCAGTGCAAACGGCTCCGCCTTGCCTTGCTGACGCATCATCCAGTTGGCAATGCGCAGCGCTTCGGCCGGGCCCGCCCAATCAAGGATCAGGCTTCCCGGCAGCAGCAGGAACAGCACGTCAATCATGCGGCCCGTGCCAGGGCTTGCTCAACCGTGCACAGCGTGGCGAAACGTTCGCTCAGCACGGTGGCAGTGCGCGCTTTGATATCGGCCACGGTCAACGGGCTGCCGTCTGGCTGCACCATGTCGTAGGTGTGGGTAGCCTCAGTCACGTAGTCGACACGCCAGCCCAGGTCGGATGCATGGCGCGTTGTCGTCTCGCAGCACTGCTCGGTACGAATGCCGCTGATGATCAGGCGGCTGATACCGTTTTCGGTCAGCCAGACATCCAGCCCGGTGCCGACCAGTGCGCTGTGGCGCCGCTTGAAAAAACTGGCAGCGGGCGTGAACTCGCGCAGGCCGCGCATCGGCACCACTTGGCCAGACTCGAGCGCGAAGGGATTGTCCGCCTGTGCCGGGCCATCGGAGTGCAGGACCCGGATGATGGGGATGCCGCGCTCCTGGCAACCCGCGATCAGCGCGTTCTGAACCTTCAGATAGGCCGCCGTTCCGCTTTCAGTGGAGTAAGGACGGTGGCGGAACGATTCCTGGACATCGATCGCAATCAGACACGTTTTCATGGATGGCTTTCCTTTTCATGTGAAGTATAAGCCTCCATTCTGCTGGCGTGTTGCAGATTGCGCCGCTCGCTGCCGGACCAGTTTCGATCATTTCAGGACATTCGACCTACGCTTGCCTCGAAATTCGGCGTCGCCTGAGTCAGTATGCGCACTTAACGCGAAAGCTGCTTGCCAGGAAACGCCGGTGCCCATTTCGGCGTGCCTTCCTCATACTGGTTGTTGGTCAGTCGACGCTTGTCGCTGCCGTCCGCGCGCATCACATAAATGTCGCCGTAAGGCTGCGGATTATAGGGGTGCAGCACCGCTTCATCGCGGAAGCCGTGGATGCCGCTGGCGAAGGCAATCCATTCCCCGTCCGGCGACCAGCTGTTGTGCGCATCGTTGCCCGGCGTATTGGTCAAGCGCTTGAGCCCACTTCCATCCGGATGCACCGTGTAGATTTCGTAGTCGCCGTCGCGGTTGCTCGTAAAACTGATGAGATCACCTTTGGGCGACCACGAAGGAAAGTTATCTTTGGCGATGGTGCCGGGAATGTGACGTACGGCACGGCTGGCCACGTCAACAACCATCAGGCCATCCTTGCCCTCGCCATTGGCAGCGCCGCGAAACACGATCTGGCTGCCATCAGGAGACCAGCTCGGCAAACCATAGTTTCCGGACCCATCGGTAAGAATAGTCAGGCCGCTGCCGTCGATGTTAATCAGCGCAATGTCGGCCAGCGCCCTGCCCTGTGTGCCCTGGAAAAAATTACCGAGACTGAAGGCGATCTGTTTGCCGGATGGCGATACTTCTGGCGCCAGCGCGCTGCGTTTCTCGTCATGAAACAGGGTACGCTGGCCAGTGCCATCGGCGGCAATGCTGATGACATTGTTGTGCAGGATGCCGGCCGTCTTATCGTTCAGCACGATTTGTTCACCCGACGGCAACCAGGAGGGAAACACGCCGGTACGCAACAATTGAAAGCCAGGATCCAGGCTTTTCCAGCGCTGGTAAGGCGGCCAGGCCGCCTCTGCTTCGCGGTGGAACACCATGCTCTTGCCATCGGCCGACCAGCTAGGGCTGCTGACCTCGCCGCGCAACGCCGTCGGCCCGGACAGCAGCGACAAGCCGCCTTCTGGCCCACCGCTGATGAATGCCAGTTCCTTGTTCGCCAGCCAGTGTGGCGAGGTTTTTTCCCCGGGGCCTTCCGTCAGCACGATACGTGCGCCGGTAGCGATGTCAATCGAGGTCAGCTGTGTAATGCCACGCAAGCGTTTGGGATGCACGATGTTATTGACGTTGACGATATCGCCAGCGTAAAACACGATCGACTTGCCATCGCGCGACCAGCTCGGGCTGCCTTCGAATTCACCGGTTTTCCCAATGCGGCGCAAGCCCTTCCCATCTGCCCCGATCACGTAGATCGAGGTGGAATGCAGAATGCTGAAACTGAGCCGGGGATTGCTCGAATCGCGGTCGGAAGAAAAGGCCAGCCACTTCCCGTCCGGCGACCAGGCCGGGCGAAAGTCGCCGCCAGCGTGCTGCGTAAGGTTAGTAAGCGCTCGCGTCTTGAGGTTCATGATCCAGATGTCGGGCTGGCCTGCGCGGTCGGAGACGAAGGCCATCTGTTTGCCGTTCGGCGACAGCGCAGCCTGATCATCGAAGGCCGGGCCGCCCACCAGCAACTCGCGCCGACTGCCATCCATGCGCATGCGATAAATATCGGCCGAGCCTTCGCGTTCCGACGTGAAGGTGAGCCATTTGCCATCCGGTGCGAGCGCGGCGTTGTAGTTGTTCCAGGATTCGGACAACAGCGGGCGCGTGCCGCTGCCGTCGCCACGGGCGATGAACAGGTCGGTTCGAGTGGGTCCGAAACTGGCGAAGCCGACGGTGTACGCCCCGGCCGGTGGATCATCGGCCGCCAGGACTACGGTAATCGGCAACAGAGACAGGCACGCAATCAACAGCCGTTTCATGGGGTCCCCCGGGCGAACGTCGACAATCGAAGCGGACCACTGTAGCACATATGACAATAAACGCGCAGATGGACCGTCGATTGCTGCCGCCCGCTGGCGCGCTGTAAAAAGCAGAGTGCTGCTGGTCGAATCTTGTTTGCTCGATCCGACTAGCGTCCCGCCGCAAAAGCGACCTGCCGCTTGACCTTGGTCGGCTGCGTCAGGTGATCGAGCGGCAATGCCGACGCCGGCTTGATCGTCTTGAGTGTAATGATCGACTTGACCGTGCCCACACCTGGCAAGCGCAGCAACTGATTGCTCATGAATTCGGAAAAAGCCGCCAGATCGGGCGCCGCAATCCGCAAAATGTAATCAGCTTCACCCGACACGGAATGGCATTCCAGCACAGGCGCCACATCCTTGATCGCCTGCTCGAACAAATGCCCCTGCTCGCTTTGCCGCTCGATCGTCACGAAGGTATAGGCCATCACGCCCAGCCCCAGGATTTCCGGATTGAGCACCACGCTGTAACGCGCGATCACATGCGACTCTTGCAGGTGCTGAATACGCCGGCTGACCTGCGATGCAGACAAATGAATCTTCTGCCCGATTGCCGCGTTGGTGGCGCTCCCGTCCTCCTGCAGCGCCGCCAGCAGCTCCAGATCGTACCGGTCGATAACAATGGAAGTCATTTCGTGCACCAATCATTCGTTTAACGACGTTTAATTGCATTAACTGCTGTCCGAGGCAGCCATTATAAACACCTTGTGCATGTTCAACGCACTAAACTTACTCCATTACTTGCAAGCGCCGCGCGGCCCTGCGGGATCCAAAACAACACCGTTTTCAGGAGCACACATGTCGAACATTTGGGAAAATCCGATGGAATTGATGGGATTCGAATTTGTCGAATTCGCATCACCTAACCCAGGCGAACTGGAAGCCGTATTCGAGAAGATGGGCTTCACCAAAGTTGCGACGCACCGCTCCAAGAACGTGCACTTGTTCCGCCAGGGCGGCATCAATTTCGTCGTCAATAACGAACCTGGCAGCGCCGCGGCCTACTTTGCCGCCGAACACGGCCCTTCAGCCTGCGGCATGGCGTTCCGCGTCAAGGATGCCCACCGCGCCTACGCGCGCGCGCTCGAACTCGGCGCGCAGCCAATCGACATCCCGACCGGGCCGATGGAATTGCGCCTGCCCGCTATTCGCGGCATTGGCGGCGCCCCGCTGTATCTGATCGACCGTTTCGAAGAAGGCAAATCGATCTATGACATCGACTTTGAATTCATCGAAGGCGTGGACCGCAACCCGCAAGGCTTCGGCCTGCACACCATCGACCATCTGACCCACAATGTGTATCGTGGCCGTATGGCGTATTGGGCCGGCTTCTACGAGAAGCTGTTCAACTTCAAGGAGATTCGCTACTTCGACATCCAGGGCGAATACACCGGCCTGACCTCAAAAGCGATGAGCGCTCCGGACGGCAAGATCCGCATTCCATTGAACGAAGAATCCTCGCGCGGTTCGGGTCAGATTGAAGAATTCCTCATGCAGTTCAACGGCGAAGGCATTCAGCACATCGCCCTGTTCACAGACGATCTGGCATCGACCCTGGACCAGCTCAAAATGGCCGGCGTGCCGTTCATGGTCGCGCCGCCGGACACTTACTACGAAATGATCGAGGAACGCATTCCCGGCCACGGCGAAGATGTCAGTGCCCTGCAAACGCGCGGCATTCTGCTTGACGGCAGCACCGCGGACGGCCATCCGCGTTTGCTGCTGCAGATCTTCTCGGGCACGGTGTTAGGTCCAGTGTTCTTTGAATTCATTCAGCGTAAAGGCGATGAAGGTTTCGGCGAAGGCAACTTCAAGGCCCTGTTCCAGTCGATTGAACGCGACCAGGTGCGCCGGGGCGTGCTGCAAGCGACTGCTTAAGGCGGCTGCACGGCCAGTTCGTTCGCAAACTGGCTGGGCGTGCGTCCGACATGCCGCGAGAACGCCACGCTGAAGGTGCTCGCAGAACTGTAGCCGACTTGTTCGGCAATTTCTGCGACACCGGTTTTTTTCTGGCGAAGCAAATCCTTCGCCAGCGCCATCCGCCATGCCAACAGGTACGCCATTGGCGTGACGCCCACCATGCGCTGGAAGCGTTCAAAGAAAGTAGTGCGCGACAACGCTGATTCCTTCGCCAGATCCACCACTGTCCATGCCCGCGTCGGCGCTTTATGCATGGCGCGAATCGCCGCCGCCAGGCGACTGTCCGCAAGGCCGCGCACCAGGCCGGGCGAGGCCGCTGTTCCCGCAGTCGAGCGCAAGGCTTCGATCAGCATCACCTCCAGCAGATGCGCGAGTACCACCTCGCGCGCCGGGCGCTGTTCGCGCGACTCGTTTTCCAACAACTTGACCAGCAACGCCAGCCGCGCTTCACCGCGTACATGCACCAGCGCCGGCAGCAGCGAGACAAGCAAAGCCGCATCGGGCGAGCCGAAACTGCAGTGCCCGGCCAGGATGCGCAGGTCCGTCGGACCGTCCTGCTCGCCGATTCTGAACATTCCCTCCCCCAACGCGACCGGCGCCGAGTTGGTCGCGTTCACCGGCGGTTCGAGGCTCGACATGGCTACGCCAAACGCGGCCGGGATCAGTGCGAAGTCGCCTTCCTGCAGCACGACAGGCGCATGTCCATCAAGCGCGAGGCGACAAGCACCTTCCAGCACAGCGCAGTAGAAAGGCTGCCCAGCGTCGGAGCGACGGCTCTGCCACTGGCCAGCGCCAACAATGTGTTTCGAGAAACGGGCAGTTGGCTGCAGCAGCGTGACTACCTCGGCAAGTGGATCGGTCAATCCGGACTCTCGCTAAAGGAATATGGACTTTTCAGTGTAGCAAGTAAGGGCGCACCAGTCTATCGTCACGTCATCGTCAACTTTAAAAATGGATCGACATGAAAACCATCCTCATCACCGGCAGCTCCTCCGGCTTCGGCCTTGAAACCGCCCGCCTTTTCCTCGAACGCGACTGGCGCGTCATTGCCACCATGCGTACGCCGCAACAGGATGTGTTGCCACCGTCCCCGAATTTGCAGCTTCTTCAGCTCGACGTGACTGACTTGGAGAGCATTCGCCAGGCTATCGCCGCTGCCGGCCCGATCGACGTGCTGGTCAACAATGCCGGTTTCGGCGCACCCGCGCCCTTCGAGCTGACAAGCATGGGCACGGTGCATGCCCTGTTCGAGACCAACACCTTCGGCACCATGGCCGTCACCCAGGCTGTGCTGCCACAAATGCGAGAGCGCAATGCCGGCGTCGTCATTAACGTTACGTCGAGTGTGACGTACAAAGCGTTGCCGCTGGTTGGGGTCTATCGTGCGGCCAAGGCGGCCGTGAACGCGTTCTCCGAGTCGCTGGTGGGCGAGCTGGCGCCTTTCGGCATCCGCGTGCACATCGTGTTGCCTGGATCGTCGGGCGAGACGCGTTTCCGCGATACCGCGCGCGCCGGCCTGCGCGGCTTGGACAGCGAAATTTACGGTGACTTCATGAAACGCAGCATCGCGAAAATGGCCGAATCCGCCAGCGCGGGCACGCGCTCGATTGACGTGGCCGAAGCGGTGTGGCGCGCCGCGACCGACGCGTCGGCGCCGCTGCGCATCCCGGCTGGCGCAGATGCGCTGCAGTGGGCTCTGGAAGCGAGTTGAGGACGACGGCAGCGCTTTTGGACGTAGTGCGCAGACTGATCTAAGACCAGCCAGCCCAAAGCCTGGCGCAAAAGAAGCTTGATGCGGCAGAGCGGCCCGGCAAACAGCTGACAGTTCGGCCTGGACCTAAGCAAGGGGCAGTTGGCAAGTGCGAAAATGTTTTTTTTAAGCCACCACTGCCACTGCCATGACAAACGCACTGAGCTCCTTGATTCTGTTCTCAGCGGCCACGTGCGACCCGCTGCTATTCACGCGCCGCGCAAGCATTATGTGCTTATCTCGCGCGGTACGTATGTTTTGCACCTTGAACAGGCAAGACTTGTACTGTACGAGGCCGTTTTGCGCTTCCTGCATTAACTACGCATAATGTAGTCCCGCGCTCGTCTACGAGTGGCAAGGCAAGGATGAAAAATGAAATGGCTAATCACAAAATACCTCATTACCGCAGCGGTAGTGGTACTGGTGTCCGAGACTGCAAAGCGCAGTGACCGTTTTGGCGGATTCATCGCGGCCTTGCCGATGATTACCTTGCTCACGCTCGTCTGGCTGCACGTGGAAAACCAGCCGGAGGCCAAACTTGCCAACCATGCCTGGTACACGTTCTGGTATGTTGTGCCAACGCTGCCCATGTTTCTTGCCTTCCCCTGGCTACTGCACAGGCTCGGGTTCTGGTGGACGCTGGGCGTTTGCACGGTGCTGACGATCGTCTGCTTCGCAGTGTTTGCGCTGGTCCTGAAACGATTTGGAATCGTCCTTCTTTGATTGGGGATCGTCCCTTCAATTCGATTAACCCTCACAAAAATGACAGAAAAAATCTGCGTCACTGCATTTGCTCGCTGATCTTCAAGAAAACAAGAATCGCTTTGTCCGGCGCGTGCTGGAAACTGACCAAGTCTGGGGGCTGCGCTCTGATGACTGGGTTTGGCGGCGGTCCGCCAACTTGCTCAACAGTTGCGCGGACAGTTGCTGGTGGCGGTGCATCATGGCGACACCCGCGCTGCCGCCTTCAGGAACAACGCGTTTTCGGCATTGGCACTGCGTAGCGTTCGCCAGTACGAAGACCCGGCGCTGCAACAGTTCAAGCTATTTTCGATCAACCAACCGTAAATTGCCGAGGCTGCTCTTTCCGGTCGGCGGCCATTGAGACGGGATACTGAACAGCCCGCACGCGCTCATGGCTTTTTGCGGAACCGGTGTAGCCGCTGCACTACGAGGTCACGTCCGCTTTGGTGGGTGAACCCCTCTGATATAATCCGGGTGCTTATTTCCCCGGAGAAAAGGCAATTAGCCCATGAGCAGGCTCTACACCCAGGCCTGCTGCCGTATCGACTCTGACCTCTTTTGCCATGACGAGCGTCTTGCCTCGTATAAATTTCCATAGTTCCCACCTCATCCGTTATCTTGCTGAGCTCGATCTGTCGAAAGACATCGACCCGGCCAGCGACTTTGCGGACGAGCTGGGGCAATGGATGCACTTTACGGACGCGATCGCCCTGTCGTCCGTGCTTGACAGCGCAATGGCAAGGATGCCCGTGCAAAGCGCGACGCTGCGCGCGGAAACCGCCGCGAGCCTGACCGCGCAATTCGAGCGAACCCGCGAAGCGATGGCCAGTTCGATCACGCGCAGCTGCGCGCCCAAGGGTGGCAAGTCGCATATCAAGCTGCCGCTGGCGGACCTGGAAGTATCGTATGCGCCCTACCGGCAATTCTACGAAGCGCACCAGCGCGACATGGAACTGAGCGTCGAGCCCTTGCGCGTCAACCTGCGCGCTGCACTTGCCAAAGCCTCGCCCCGCCTGCGCAAGCTGGCGGAGCTTGACGCCGTGATGGAAAAGTTTCTGCGCGAGCGAGAGAGCCGGCTGCTGTCCAGGATCGCGTTGCTGCTGCAAAAACGCTTCGATACGCATTACGCCGCGCATCAGGAACGAATTACCGCGACTGGCCATGCGGATAGCCCGGCGCACTGGATGCAAGCCGGCGGCTGGCTGGCCCGCTTCTGCGAGGAATTACAAACGCTGCTGCTGGCTGAAGCGGAACTGCGCTTGCAGCCAAGCGCTGGACTCCTCGAGGCAATCAACCAAGAAGAAAACCATGAATAAATTTTTGTTCCCTCTTGCCTTCGCCACAGGCGCAACCGCCATCATCTGGGTTGGTTTCGGCTTTATTGATTCCAGCGCACTGGCGCTGGCCATGACCGCCCTGATCTTCGCGGTGTACCTTGCCGGCGCGGTCGAGCTCCATCGCTTCCGCACCGCCACCAATACCCTTACCACCGCGCTTGGTGCGATCCCGGAAGACAAGCCGGACCTGAACCGCTTCTTGTCCGGCGTGGATGCATCACTGCAGCACCCGGTACGCCTGCGTGTCGAGGGCGAGCGAGCCGGCCTGCCCGGCCCCTCCCTTACGCCCTACCTGGTCGGCTTGCTCGTGATGCTGGGGATGCTCGGCACCTTTCTCGGCATGGTCGTCACGCTCAAGGGCGCGGTCTTCACTTTGGAAAAAACTGCCGACCTGGAAACCATGCGCTCGGCACTGGCGGTACCGGTTAAAGGCCTTGGGCTGGCCTTTGGCACCTCGGTTGCCGGTGTTGCGGCCTCGGCCGTGCTGGGCCTGATGTCCGCACTCTGCCGCCGCGAGCGGCTGCAGGCCGGCCAGCGCCTCGATGCAAAGGCAGCGACGGTCCTGAGCGCCTTCTCGCACGGCCGTCAGCGCGAGCAAACCTTCCGCGCGCTGCAGTTGCAGTCCGAGGCGCTGCCGCAAGTGGTCGACAAACTGCAGGCAATGATGCTGCAGATCGAAGCGATGAGCGGTCAGCTGAACCAGCGCCTGCTGGCCAATCAGGAACAGTTCCACAACAGTGCGAGCGAGACTTACACCGAACTGGCGCGCTCGGTCGATCAATCGCTGCGCGCAAGCCTGGCCGATAGCGCGCAGGCGGCCGGCGAGAGCATCAGGCCGGTATTCGAAGCAGCGATGCAGGGCATCGCGCACGAAGCGAAGGCCATGCACGAACGCACCGCCAGCACCGTGCAGCAACAGCTTGACGGCCTGGCAGAGCGCTTTGGCGTGGCAACCGCAAGCGTTGCGCAAACATGGACTGCCGCGCTGCACAGCCAGGAGCAGGCCAATCGCGGCCTCGCAACCGATCTTGGGCGTTCACTGGAAGCGTTCAGCGCCGCATTTGATCAGCGCGTAGGCGCACTGGTTGCACAGGTGGGCGATGCGCACGCCAGCCTGCAGGCGGCGCAAGCCAGCAGTGAAGCGCAGCGCCAGCAGGCCTGGACGCAATCGCTGGAAGCAATGGCGGCAACGCTCACGCACGAATTGCGCGAAAGCAGCACGCAGGTGCTCACCCAGCAGCGCGAAATCTGCACTGCGGTCACGGATACCGTACAGGAACTTGCCGAGCAAGCCGATCGCTTCGGTGTCGCCACCGCCAGCGTCGCCCAAACATGGAACGCAGCGCTCGAGAACCAGCAGCAAGCCAACCGCAGCCTTGCTACCGATCTCGGCCATTCGCTGGAAGCGTTCAGCGCCGCATTCGATCAGCGCGCTGGCGCATTGGTCACAACAGTCGGCGACGCATACACCGGCTTGCAGGCAGAGCAAGCCACGCAGGACGCGCAGCGCCAGCAGGCCTGGACCCAGTCGCTAGTAGCAATGGCGGCAACGCTGAGCCGTCAATTGCAGGAGAGCGGTACGCAGGTGCTGACCCAGCAGCGCGAAGTCTGCGCGGCCGTTACAGATGCAGTGCGGGAGCTTGCCGAGCAAGCCCAGGCCGGGGCCGGCAAGTCGATGGCTGAAACCACGCGCCTGATCACGACGGCCGAAGACTTGATGCGCTCGCGCATCGCCGCCGAAGCGCAATGGCTTGACCAGCACCGCCAGCGCATGGACCAGCTGGCCGCCCTGTTGCAGACCGAACTGGGCGCGCTGCGCGAGCAGGAAGCCGTGCGCGGTGCCGCCGCCGTAGCGCAACTGGGCGATCTGCAGTCCGCCGTCACCACGCACCTGACCACGCTGGGCACGGCCCTGGAAGAGCCGATCACCCGCCTGATCGAAACCGCTGCCGAGGCGCCGCGCGCAGCTGCAGAAGTGATCGGTCAGATGCGCCAGGAAATTTCCCACAGTGTCGCGCGTGACAATGCTCTGCTGGAAGAGCGCAGCCGCATTATGGCGACCCTGAGCGCGCTGCTGGATGGCATCAACCATGCTTCGCACGAACAGCGCGCGGTCATCGACTCGCTCGTGGCAGCGTCGTCTGTCAAGCTCGACGCCGCCAGCACCGCGTTCGCCACGGACATCGCAGCCGAATCCGGCAAGCTTTCCGAGATTGCCGCCCATGTCACCAGCAGCGCGATTGATGTGGCCACGCTGGCCGAAACCTTCGGGGTGGCGGTACAAGCCTTCAATAGCGCGAATGAAAAGCTGGGCTCCAACCTTGACCGCATTGAGCTTGCCCTCGGCAAGTCCATGTCGCGCAGTGACGAGCAGCTGGCCTATTACGTGGCACAAGCGCGCGAAATCATCGACCTCTCCATGAGTTCGCAGAAGGAGATCGTTGAAGAGCTGCGGCAGCTGCCGGCCATGCTGGCGGACGAAGGAAAATAATGGAAGACCTGGACGCATCTGAACATAGTGCGCCGGTCTGGGCAGTCTTCGGCGACCTGATGTCCGGCCTGCTGGGCGCATTCGTACTGCTGCTGGTGGCAGTCGTTGGCGTGCAGATGGAGCTGACCCAAAGCCTGCAGGAAGAAGTGAAGAAACGTCATGCCGAGGAACAGCGCCGGCTCACGCTGGAGAAAGCCTTGGCAGTACCGCTGGCAAGCGGACGGATCACCCTGAACAATGGCAGGATCGGCATCAGTGGCCAGGTCCTGTTCGCGCAAAACTCCGACAAATTGCAGCCCGATGGACGTCAGTTACTCAACAGCCTGGTGGTCCCGCTGCGCACCTACCTTTCCTCGCGCGGCGAGATGCTGATGGTTAGCGGTTTTACCGATGACAAGGCGATTCGCAACGGTCCGTTTGCGGATAACTGGGAACTGTCGGCGCAGCGCGCCCTGACAGTGACGCGCACGCTTGTTGAACAAGGCATGCCGTCGTCGATGGTATTTGCCGCGGCATTCGGTTCAGAGCAGCCGGTGAAACCGAATACCGACGATACCGCGCGCGCCCAGAACCGCCGGGTCGAGATGGCGCCTGTACCTAAATCTTCTCCTGGCAAGGCATCCAATGGGTGACAATGGCATCCCAGTCATCGATTCCGAGCACACGATGCCGCGCGTTGATGCGATGCTCGCAAGCTTGAGGGATGCGGGAGGCGAACGTTTCGATGCCGCCGGGTGGCACTATCTCGACACCCTGGCGCGGCGTGCAGGGGCACATGATGGGACCGTGCGGCGCATGCTGGAGGCAAAGCTCGAGCAGGCACTGTCTGCATTTTCCGAGCGATTCGCGCAGGCGCGCTCAGCTGCGGCCGAGCTGCTTTCCGCTACTGCTACCAAGCATCCGCAAGCAGCCACGGAGCTCCAGCAATTGTTTACCAGTGGCGATTTCAGAGGTCTGCGGTATCTGAGTGCCACGCTGGAGGGGCGCGCGCAATGCGCGGCATTGTCCGAACTGGTGTCACAACTTGAACCTGCCGTCCCAAGTGCGGCGACACACGCGTCCGCACATCAGGCGACCTCTGGCACGAGAGCGGCCAGCTCCCCGGTCCTTGAGCTGAAGACGGTCCGCGAATCGCGCGCCGCCTGGGCCAGGATGAGCGTGGAAAAACATTTGGCCTTGGCGATGAAACAAGCGCCGCAAAATGCCGGGCCGATCAACTCGCACATGCTGGTGCTGCGCTCACTGGCAATGATGCAAACAATCTCGCCAGATTACCTGAGCCGCATGGTCTCTTATGTCGATACGCTACTTTGCCTGGATCCAGGCGAAACCATTGTGCCCGTGAAGCGAAAAAAGGCATCGCCGCCGAAGTCCAGCAAGCCAGCGAAAGCAATAAAGAAATAGCCCGCTTGTCGTGCCGCCAGCGGACGCCAGTTACCTCGCAACAGGGACAGGAAGCGCCAGTTCAGCTATCCGCCCTGCCATACCACTGCACACAGGCATTAAATTGGTATGGTCGGCCCAAACGGCTCGCTAAGGGGCCACGGGTGCCAGAAAAGCGCTTGGAGAATGCAACTGGTATGTTCAGCTTGACTACATTACAAAACCACTTGACCAGCCTTTTGTAGGCTTGCATCCTCGTCAACGGCAATCATTTTTTTAAGACCGCGCAATGTAGCGGTGAACGCCACACCTGGAGCACCGGTCTTTGGATCGCCCTGCCTTCCGCTCGTCTTTGAAAACCAACACCTAGAATATGGAGACAGCTTTGAACCGAACTCTAATGAATAGTCTTATCGCGGGACTGATGGGCGGCTCGCTCATCGCCTGCGGCGGTGGCGACACGCCGACGACAACGCAAGCACCTACGTTGCTCGCTAGTACGTCGGTATGTTATGGCGCCTGGTCTTCTACCGCCGCCTACAATGGCGGCGCGACCGTGAGCTATAACGGGGTAAATTACATTGCTGCGTATTGGACCCAAGGCAACAACCCGTCGACCAGTAATGGTCCTGCCGGCAGTGGCCAGCCGTGGAAAACCGGCACTTCTTGTGGCGGCACTACGCCGACGCCTACACCGACACCCACACCCACCCCGACGCCAACGCCAACACCTACCCCGACGCCGACGCCGACGCCGACGCCGACACCAACACCGACGCCACCACCGACCTGTTCATTCCAGACCTGGAGCGCAGGCGTGAACTACAGCCTGGGCACCGTTGTGCGGTTCCCGGCCAATGGTAACTTCTACAAGGTCGTCAATGTTGGCACCAACGGCTCCGACGGTACCGATCCGACCATCAGCACCTGGTATTGGCAGCCAACGACTTGTGGCACTACGCCAACACCAACGCCAACGCCTACCCCCGACCCTGGCGGTAGTTTTGCCGGCCTGACAAAAGCGCAGTTCGAAGCATGGTTCCCCAATCGCAATTCGTTCTACCAATACGCCGACTTCGTCGCTGCAGCAGCTTAC
>DASWMN010000011.1:0-8252 GCA_036399735.1 Telluria sp.
TTGCGACAATGAGGCGGTGCTGCATATTTATGCCGGCACGCCGCTGGCTGACGCGGCGGCGCCGCTGTCGGCCTACCTGGGCGCGCATGCGCTGCTGCTGGCGCTTGAAGCAGGCGAAGAGCCGTTCGATGAGGCCTGCAGCCGCCTGTGGTGGGACCTGGCAGCGCATTTCGGTCCGGCCTTCCCGCTGCCCCCTAGCTGCATGTCGGTGACGGTGGAGCTGCGTGGCGAAATGGATGTGAGCTACGAGTACGCCCGCAAGGATGCGCGCGCGCTGATCAACTACCTGACCCACGCCGGCGTTTTAGCCGGCACCCCCGATCCGCTGCCGGCGCCACTGTGCGCCGCCACCCCGCTCGAGGGGGTCGAGCCGATCGCCGCGCCCCATGCCGGCGTGCTGGTGTTCCTGAAAGCGCTGGGCGACAAGGTCAGCGCGGGCGAGGCGATTGCCGATCTGATCGACCCGGTCAGCGGCGCCAGCACCACCTTGCATACCAAGGTCGATGGCGTGTTCTTCGCCCGTACCGCCCACCGCCACCTGCTGCGCGGTATGCAGGTTGGTAAGATCGCCGGACCGGTCGCCTTCCGCGCCGGCAAACTGCTGAGCCAATAACAATGAAACTGCGCCTACCCAATACCTTCGTCCTGCTGTTCATGATTCTGGCGGTGATCGCCATCTCTACCTGGTTTGTCCCCGGCGGGCAGTACGACAGCGTGCTGGTGAACGGCAAGCCACGCATCGATCCGAACTCCTTCCACTACGTCGCCAGCAATCCGCAGGGCTTCGTGGCGCTGATGATGGCGCCGATCAAAGGCTTCGTCGAGGCGGCCCAGATCATCGGCTTCGTGCTGATCGTCGGCGGCGCCTTCTCGGTGCTGCAGAAGACCGACGCCATCGATTCGATGATCAAGTCGGTGGCCAAGGCGCATACCCATTCGCCGTTCGTGCGCGCCATGATGATCCCGGTCTTCATCACCATGTTCTCGCTGGGCGGCGCGACCTTCGGCATGAGCGAGGAAGCGATTCCCTTCATTCTGATTTTCGTACCGCTGGCACTGGCGCTGGGCTACGATTCGATCGTGGGCGTGTCGATTCCCTTCGTCGGCTCCCAGGTCGGCTTCGCGGCCGCCTTCCTGAACCCTTTCAACGTGGGGGTGGCGCAGGGCATCGCCGGGATCGAAGTCTTTTCCGGGATGGGTTATCGCGTGATCTGCTGGTTTCTCGCGACCGCCATCACGATCGCCTTCATGATGTGGTACGCCGCGCGCATCAAGCGCGACCCGACCTTGTCACCGACCTACGCACTGGACCTGGCCAAGCGCAAGGAAAAGACCGTCAGCCTGGATGACTTCAGCGGCATGACCCGCACCCATGGCGCGGTGCTGCTGATCTTCCTGTCGTTCATGACGGCGATGGTGGTCGGCGTGATCAAGTACGAGTGGTACATCAACGAAATCGCCGCGCTGTTCCTGGTGATGGGGATCGTGGTCGGCATTGTCGGGCGCCTCAATACCGATGAATTCGTTGCCGCCTTCATCCAGGGCGCCAAGGATCTGGTCACCACCGGTCTGGTGATCGCACTGGCGCGCGGCACCATGATCCTGGCGCGCGACGCCCACATTGTCGACACCATGCTGCACGGCCTGATGCCGCTGGTCGCATCGGCCAGTCCGATCATCGCGGCGCAAAAGATGTTCGTGATACAGTCGGTGATCAACTTCTTCATCCACTCCGGCACCGGCCAGGCCGCGCTGACCATGCCGATCATGGCGCCGCTGGCCGACCTGGTGGGCGTGACGCGCCAGACCGCGATTCTGGCCTACCAGTTCGGCGAGTTCACCACGCCGATGATCCCCACCTCGGGCATCACGGTCGGGGTGCTGGCGCTGGCGCGGATTCCCTGGATTACCTGGGCCAAGTGGATGATTCCGCTCCAGCTCATGTATTTCGTGCTGGCCCTGGTGTTGTTGATTCCGCCTTGCCTGATGGTGTGGCAGTAGCGATCCTGGGTGATTGTTTGGAATGAAGGTACTACCCTGAAAGAATTGCTAACATGGCAATTCTCTCAGGGAGCATTTGATGCAAGCCCGCACCGCGCCGTTCTATAGCGACGCTCGCTGTACTTTCTCGTGCTGCTGCTGACCGCCCTCGTCGGCTTTTTCCCCTCTTATTACAGCAAGCTCGGCAACGGCAGTTCGCGCACCAGTTTCATGGCGCCGTCGCGACGCTGTGGATGCGGCTGCTGCGCCAACTGACCCTGCACTGGGCGGAGGGCAAAGCATCGCCGTGCCGGCCGCGCTGTTTGTGGTGTCTGGTTGCATGATCGTGCATGCCATGTGCACGGGCGACAGCGGCTTTTCGCGCCGCTTCGGCCCGCGCCTGGCCTTCGTCAACCTGCGTTCGGTGACAAGGTGCGCGCGCCCTACCTGATTCTGCTGATGCTGCTGATGCATGTCAGCGTGCTGGTGGGCCGCCCGCTGGACTGATCAGCTGACGTAAATGTTCGGAAAGTAGCGTTCCATCAGGGTTTCGGGACGCTGCGGCGGCGTGAAGCCGAACTGGGCGTAAAGGCCGTGCGCATCCCCGGTCGCCAGCATGAAGCGGCGCAGACCCTTCAGGCTCGGATGCGCCATGACGGCCCGCATGATCTCTTTGCTGTAGCCGCGCCCGCGGAACTCGGGAATGACGAACACGTCAACCAGGTTGCCGAAGGTAGCGTAATCAGTGATGACGCGGGCGAAAGCGACCTGGCGGCCATCGACATAGCCGCCGAAGCAGAGTGAGTTTTCAATCGCGCGGTCGACCACCACGCGCGAAATGCCAACGGCCCAGGTCGACTGCTCGCTGAGAAAGCGGTAAATCAGCGGCACATCGAGTTCGGAGCGGTCGGTACTGATCTGTAAAATGGACGTGCTGGCCATGGCAATGAAGATCCAGGTAAAAAAACAATTCTACCGTCGAAAGGACGAACAATCACGTTCCTTTGCACATTTGTCGGCGGCGGGTTTTTTACCAAGGCTGCGGACCTTGTTTATAATCAGGTAAATCAAAGGAACCCTCCCACATGACCGCACAACTCTCCAAGAAGGGCGAAGCCTGGTCGGCGCGCTTTTCCGAACCTGTCTCCGACCTCGTCAAACGCTATACCGCTTCCGTCTTCTTCGACAAACGCCTGGCCCTGTTCGACATTGCCGGTTCGCTGGCCCATGCCGAGATGCTGGCGGCCCAGGGCATCATCAGCGCCGGAGACCGCGCCGAGATCGAACGCGGCATGGCCCAGATCAAGGGCGAGATCGAGGCCGGCAGCTTTGAATGGCTGCTCGACCTGGAAGACGTCCACCTGAACATCGAAAAACGCCTGACCGAACTGGTGGGCGACGCCGGCAAGCGCCTGCACACCGGCCGTTCGCGCAACGACCAGGTGGCAACCGACATCCGCCTGTACGTGCGCGCCGCCATCGACGACATTGTCGCCCTGCTGCACACCCTGCGCGGCGCCCTGACGGACCTGGCCGACAAGAACGCCGACACCATCATGCCCGGCTTTACCCACATGCAAGTGGCGCAGCCGATTACTTTTGGCCACCACATGCTGGCCTACGTCGAAATGTTCGGCCGCGACGCCGAACGCATGCTCGACGCACGCAAACGCGTGAACCGCCTGCCGCTGGGCGCCGCCGCACTGGCCGGCACCACCTTCCCGATCGACCGCGAACGCGTGGCCCGCACACTGGGCTTTGACGATGTTTGCCACAACTCGCTCGATGCAGTATCAGACCGCGATTTCGCCATTGAGTTCTGCGCCGCCGCTGCGCTGATCATGACCCACATCTCGCGCATGTCGGAAGAACTGGTGATCTGGATGAGCCCCCGGGTCGGCTTCATCGACATTGCCGACCGCTTCTGCACCGGCTCCTCGATCATGCCGCAAAAGAAGAACCCGGACGTGCCGGAACTGGCGCGCGGGAAAACCGGCCGCGTGTATGGCCACCTGACCGGCCTGCTGACCCTGATGAAAGGCCAGCCCCTGGCCTATAACAAGGACAACCAGGAAGACAAGGAGCCACTGTTCGACACCGTCGACACCGTGATCGACACCCTGCGCATTTTCGCCGACATGGCGGGCGGAATTTCGGTCAAGCCGGACGCGATGCGCGCTGCGGCCCTGCAGGGTTACGCGACCGCGACCGACCTGGCCGATTATCTGGTCAAGAAGGGTTTGCCGTTCCGTGATGCGCACGAGGCGGTGGCTCACGCGGTGCGGGCCTGCGATGAGGCCCGCTGCGATCTGTCGGAGATGTCGCTGGAACGCCTGCGCGCGTTTTCCACGCTGATCGAGGACGATGTGTTTGCCGTGCTGACGCTGGAAGGCTCGGTGGCGGCGCGCGATCATGTGGGTGGCACGGCGCCACGGCAGGTGCGCCTCGCGATCGAGCGCGTACGCAAGCAGCTGGCGGAACAGGAAGTGCACAAATAAGAAACACCCTGCGCATCGTCCGCGCCCAACGGGGACGATGTCGCGGTTCGGTAAAAACCCGCCCAACGAGGCGTGAAAGAATAAAACAAGGGAGACTTCACCGTATGTTCATGTCACTTTCACGCCTGATCGACAGCGTCAACGAGAAAATCGCCGGCGTCGTCAGTTGGGCCCTGCTTGCCGCAGTCCTGATCTGCGCCGGCAACGCGCTGGTGCGCTACCTCTTCAACTACAGTTCCAACGGCTGGCTTGAAATCCAGTGGTATCTGTACGCCTCGGTGTTCATGCTGGCCTCGGCCCACACGCTCAAGCGCGATGAACATGTGCGGGTCGACGTGGTCGTCGGCCGCTTCTCGAAACGCACCCAGGTCTGGATCGACCTGTTCGGGTTTTTCCTGTTCCTGCTCCCCGTCTGCCTGCTCATCCTCTGGTACGGCATTCCGTTCGCGCTGATCTCGATCCGCAGCGCCGAGATGTCCAGCAACGCCGGCGGCCTGATCGTGTGGCCGGCCAAGCTGCTGGTGCCGCTCGGCTTCCTGCTGCTGGTGCTGCAGGGGGTGTCCGAAATTATCAAGCGCATCGCCTTTTTGGCCGGCCGTATCGATGGCCATGAATTTGCCAAGCACGTTGCCACGCCCCAGGACGAGATCGACGCGATCAAAGCCGCCAACAAGATCGACTGAGCCCGGACACATGGAACAATTCCTCATTGCGAATATCGCGCCGATCATGTTCGGCTGCCTCGTCATCTTCCTGCTGTCGGGCTTCCCGGTAGCGTTCTCGCTGGCCGCCAATGGCCTGTTTTTCGGCCTGGTCGGGATCGAACTCGGTCTGCTCAAGCCCGAACTGCTGCAGGCGCTGCCCAACCGGATCTTCGGCATCATGGCAAGCGACACGCTGCTGGCCATCCCCTTCTTCACCTTCATGGGCCTGATCCTGGAAAGGTCGGGGATGGCGGAGGACCTGCTCGATACCATCGGCCAGTTGTTCGGGCCGATCCGCGGCGGCCTCGCTTATGCCGTGATTTTCGTCGGCGCCCTGCTGGCCGCGACCACCGGTGTGGTGGCCGCCTCGGTCATTTCGATGGGCCTGATTTCGCTGCCGGTGATGCTGCGCTACGGTTACGACAAGCGCGTGGCCAGCGGCGTGATTGCCGCCTCCGGCACCCTGGCACAAATCATTCCGCCATCGCTGGTGCTGATTGTGATGGCCGAGCAGCTGGGCCGCTCGGTGGGCGATATGTACCGCGCCGCCTTCTTGCCGGGTATCCTGCTGGCGGCGATGTATGCGGGCTATGTACTGGCTGTCTCGCTGTTCAAGCCGAGCGCCGTGCCGACCCTGCCGCCGGAAGCGCGCAATTTGCGCGAACCGAATGGCGACAGCGGCGGGGTTTCGTTGCTGGTGCTGGTGCTGGCCGCCATTGGCGCGGGCGTCGGCTTCAACGCCTTCTGGCGCGGCGGCCACCCCGACCTGCCGGTCGACCAGGTGGGTGTGTATGCCGCCACCTTCGGCATCGCCATGGCGTTCGTGATGGCACTGGCCAACCGCTACATGAAACTCGGCCTGCTCTCGCGCATGGCCGAACGGGTGGTGTTCGTCATGGCGCCGCCGCTGGTGCTAATCTTCCTGGTGCTTGGTACCATTTTCGTTGGCATCGCCACCCCGACCGAAGGCGGCGGCATGGGCGCCGTGGGCGCCATCATCGTGGCCCTGATCAACCGCCGTCTTTCGTGGTCCCTGCTGAAGCAGGCCATGAGCCATACCACCCGCCTGTCCTGCTTCGTGATGTTCATCCTGGTCGGCTCCACCGTGTTTGCCCTGGTGTTCCGCGGCGTCTCGGGCGACCTGTGGGTCGAGCATCTGCTGACCGGTCTGCCGGGCGGCACCACCGGCTTCCTGGTGGTGGTCAACATCATGTTCTTCGTGCTGGCCTTCTTCCTTGACTTCTTCGAACTGGCCTTCATTCTGGTGCCACTGGTCGGGCCGGTCGCCAACAAACTGGGGATTGACCTGATCTGGTTCGGCGTGCTGCTGGGCGTGAACATGCAGACCTCCTTCATGCACCCGCCGTTCGGCTTTGCGCTGTTCTACCTGCGCTCGGTGGCGCCCAAGGAAGTCAAGACGGCCGATATTTACTGGGGCGCGATTCCGTTCGTGCTGATCCAGGTCGTCATGGTCGGGCTGATCATCGCTTTCCCGCGCCTGGTATCGGTCGGCAAGAAAATCGACATGACGGAACAACTTGAACTGCGCATCGATGCCCCGGCCGCCGAACCGGCCCCCCTGCAATTGCCACCCGCAGGACAGGATGCACCGGCCAGGGAAGAAGACAGCACGCCTGAGTTGAACTTCTCGACCGATACGGATCAAACAAAAACCAAATAGTGGGCAAGACTGGCTTACCCAGCATGGGTATTTATTGCCAGCATACTTTATCGGTGCATGATTTGCGCATGCTCAAGCCCACCTTCGTATAAACTGACAATTCACCTTCGCTGCACCGTGTATGCCCTGGAATTCAATGCTGAACCTGCGCGCCGCGCAAACGGTGGAAGTCTTCCCATGCCCGAGTCGATCGACACTTCGTTTGATGAGTTATTCCAGGCACACCCCATCCCGATGTGGGTCTACGACCTGGCAACGCTCGCATTCCGTGCGGTGAATACTGCGGCGCTGCAGCATTACGGCTATACCGAGCCGGAATTCCTGTCGATGGATATCACCGCGCTGCGCCCCCCCGAAGAATTACCGCGGCTGATGTGCAACCTCAGGAATGCACCGCCACATGCGCTGGAACGCTCGGGAGTCTGGCGCCACCGCAAGAAGTCGGGCGAACTCATCGACGTCGAGATCAGTTCCCATCCCTTGCAGTACCAGGGCTGCGCCTGCCGTTTCGTCCTCGCCCACGATGTGACTGATCGCATCGCCGTGCAAAAGAAACTGGCGCGGATGAACCGCGTGTATGCCGTCTTGAGCGGGATTAATGCGGCCATCGTACGCATCCGCGACCGCGATGCCCTGTTCAGGGAAGCGTGCCGCCTGGCCACCATCGAAGGCGGTTTTCTCGGCGCCAGTATCGGCCTGGCCGATGTCGACGATACGCAAGCGGTGCATGCCGGCGTGAGCCTGCCACAACTGCCGCCCGGCTTTCGCGCGCTCTGGCCCGACCGCCGTGCCGTGCACGCGCGCGCGCCCATCGTCGTCAACGATATCGCCAGCGATCCCGCCCTGGCGCCGCTGGCCGCCCAGCTGGATGCCCTGGCGATCCGATCGAGCGCGGCCTTTCCCCTGATGGTGGGCAACCGCATGGTGGCGGTGTTGACCTTGCTGGCGGACGCCCCCGATGTGTTCGACGACGACGAGCTGAAGGTATTGAACGAACTGGCGGGCGACCTGGCATTCGCTCTGCTCTTCTTCGACCGCGAGGAACAGCTCAGCTACCTGGCCTATTACGATGCCATGACGGGGCTGCCGAACCGCCAGCTGTTCCAGGACCGCCTGGCGCAGCTGATCAACCACGATGGCAAGGCCCAGCTGGCGCTGATCCTCATCAATCTGGACCGCTTCGCCCAGCTCAACGATGCGCTGGGCCGCCACAATGGCGACGCCCTGCTGGTGCAGGTGGCGCGCCGCCTCGAAGCTTGCATGCCAGCGTCGGGCAACGTGGCCAGGGTAGGCGCCGATACCTTCGGGCTGACCTATCCCTCGCTCGAGCGTGGCGAGTCGGCCGACGAACTGCTGCGCCAGGTGATCTTCCGCGCACTCGACCAGCCG
>DASWMN010000012.1:0-2974 GCA_036399735.1 Telluria sp.
CGCTGGAGCGCAATCGCGAACAGGGACGGCCCGTGCAGGTCGGCAGCGCGTACAAACAGGTCGCCGTCAGCGGCGACCACACGCTCGCGCTCAAGATCGACGGCACCTTGTGGGGCTGGGGCGACTCCGCCGCTGGCCAGCTCGGTGCCGGCACCAGTACCCGGCTGCGTCCGACCCAGGTCATTCTGGACAGCGAATAAGGGACTCAATGGCGCAGCAGGGCCAGGGACAGTTCCCACTCGTGGGTCCAGGCGGATAAGAACTCGTGCGACTGAAATGCCTTGGTCAGTCGTGGCAATGGCACGCGGTACATATCATTCAAGCCCAGTGCCAGCGTGACCGGATGCCACATGGTCTTGTTCTTGCCTTTTTTGGTGCTGCTCTTGATGCGTGAGCCGTCGTCGCTGAAGATGCCTTCGGCCGCTGCCAGGGCGGCGGCCAGATCGATCCGCACCATGGCGCCAAAGGCGGCCACCACCTCGTCGGCGGTAATGCCGACCTTCGACTCCATTGCCAGCACCGGCTTGACCGGCGCCGGTGGGCGTGCCAGCTTCTCCACGTCCTTGCGCAGGAAACGCAGTTCGTGCAGCTCGCGCCGCAAGCCTGGGGCATCAAGCTTGACGACAAGCTTGTGAACATCCTTGGTCATCGTGATCAGCACATCGCCACTGCCCTGCGCCAGGCGCGCGATGTCGCCTTCGAAAAAGATCGGCGCCGCATAACCGCCATTGGCGTCGCCGAACATCTCGGCGCGGCTGGCGTCGTAGGCTAGCCATACATAAGGCGTGATGCCGCCGTCGAGCATGCGCGCCAGCGTCCATGCCGAGCCGGTCTGGGTGGCGAGCCAGGCGCACGCTTCCTCGGTGGTGGCGCGATAGGCCAGTTGTTCGGTACTCATATTAATCAGATCAATCCATGTGCAGTAAAAAAGGCCATGACCGCGTCCACACTGGCGCTCGGCGCGCTCATGTGCGGGCAATGGCCGACGTTGCCGATCATTGTCAGCGTGCTGCCCGCCAGATGCGCGTGCAGCCAGGCGCCCACTTCCTGCGGCGCGATCATGTCGTCGCTGCATTGCAGGATCAGGGCTGGAACGCGCGACGCCGCGAGATCCTGACGGTGATCGGCCAAAAAGGTCACGCGCGCAAAATGGCGCATGATCGCTGGGTCGTTGCGGCGGAAGCGGCCAGCCAGCTCGGCCCGCAGTGCCGGCTGTTCGGGCGCGCCCATGATGACAGGCGCCATGGCCGTCGTCCAGTCATCGAGCCGCTGCATCATCAGTTCGAGCATGGCCGCGATATCCTCGGCGTTGAAGCCGCCAACGTAGTCGTCGTCGTTGATGTAGCAAGGCGATGGGCCCAGCATGACCTGGGCGGCAAAGCGCTCAGGCCGGCGAATTGCCGCCAGCATGCCGATCATCGCGCTGACGGAATGGCCGATGAAAATCACCGGTCCGTCGCATGCCGCGTCGATCACTTCCAGCAGATCGTCGGCATGGCCATGCAGGCTGGAATGGCGCACCAGATCGTAAGCGCCCAGGTCGGACTGTCCGCACCCGGTCAGGTCGTACAGCACGATCCGGCAGCACTGTTCGAAATGGGGCACCAGAAAACGCCACATGGTCTGGTCGCAGCCGAAACCGTGGCCAAACACGAGGGTCATGCGGCCATTGCCTGAACTATGAACGTTATTGCGAACCAGGGCAGACATCGGACTCCTGTGGGATTGTCGGCGTGCCCGCAGCCGTGTTCCCAAATTATACAAGTTGCGCCCGCCCGCCCATTTACATGATCTTTTTATATTTATTTGTTGCGCTGGTAAATACAAGGCCTATAATCGAAAAGTTGTCGAGTAAATAATAAAAAGCTTCCAAGAATCAACGTCGGTTGCCTATGCGTATGCAATCTGCATAAATAGCCGGCTGTACCGGTCGCTCCCTTCGGACGATCGCAATTTTTCGGAGATTGACATGAAGAGACTAACAAAAACATTGATCGCAGCAAGTCTGATGCTGGCGGCCGCCAGTGCAAACGCCGTGGTACTGAGCGTGTCCGTGCCGGCGGCGCTGCCTGGCACCACTTCTGCCCTGGAGCCGCAACTGGCCGGCGTTGTGCTGGAAGACACCGTTCAGGTGTTCTCCTTCGTTGCCGACGGCGGCGTCATCAGCGGCACCGTGCAGTCGCGCGTGGTGCGTTCGACGCTGGACGGCACGCTCGACTTTTACTGGCGCGTGGTCAGCGATGACACATCGGGAAGCGCGATGCAGTCCTTCCGCATCGGCAATTTCCTGACGGCCGAGTACAACGCCAACTGGCGCACCGACGGCGTCGGTGACACATCGCCGCTCACCGCGCTGCTGTTCCCCGGCCCTGGCGGCCAGGTCAATTTCGACTTCAGCAATGTCGCCGGCGGTGGGCTGTTCGCCGGCACCAGCAGCTATTTCATGTTCCTTGATACTTCCGCCACCAAGTATGCGATGACGGGCCTGTACGATCTGACCAACATTGGCCAGACCGAGATTTCGCAGCTGTATTCGACCTTCGCCCCAAGCTATGTGCCGGAACCGGCCAGCATGGCGCTGTTTGGTCTCGGCATGGCCGGGCTGGCGCTTGCGCGGCGCCGCAAATCGGCACCGCAGTAATACAGCCGCACACGGGAAGGCGGCCGCCTTCCCGTTTTTTTCCGCCAGTCCCAGCGCAGGGGCGCAATTGCTTGGAATATAATTCCTGCACCTGCTTCCACCGCGCACGTGAATGTTACGCACCCGCTTACCAGACACCCCGTCCCCGCCAGCATGCTGATTCCGGCATGGATGCGCCTGTTCGCCACGTCCGCGCTTGCTGCCGTGCTGCTTCTGATCGCCCGCGACACGCCGCACGCCAGAGCCGGCGCCGCCCTCGCCGCCCTGCCCCCCACCATGCTGTGGGCGTGGGAGCGTCCGGAAGACCTGCGCTGGCTGCCGCCTGACGTGGGC
>DASWMN010000013.1:0-5294 GCA_036399735.1 Telluria sp.
GCAGGTATTGGAAATCTGGCCGATCCCCAGCAGCATGGCCTGGACTGCTTCCAGGCGGTGAAGGCGGCTTTCCATGTTTTCCCTGTTTTGGTGCACTAGGGAAATACTAGCAGTTCAGGCGGGCTTGCGGAAGCCGTTTTCCACCCATTCCGCCGCGCTGGACGGGGTCAGCCTGGCGTTGGCGGCCGTACGCACCTGCGCCATCTGTTCGCCGTTTTCATCGATCGCGGTCAGCAGCGCGTACGGATGGTCTTCGTCGGGAACGATATCGAGCGTCACCTTGATCTGGGCGCCGCCCACGGTGACAACGGTGCTCTTGTGTAACATCGCATGCAGCTGCTGCTCGTGCCGGCGCAACACTTCGGACGCGGTCTTGACCAGGGTATGGAAGGCGTTGGTGTCGAGCGGCTTGGGGTTTTTCTTGTCGCGCCCCATGGTCCAGGGGCCGACCAGGGCAGGCTCCGGCTCGCCATCCTTGATCATGGCCACGGCCCAGCCCTCGTCATCCTCGTTCTTGATGACTTTGGCGGTCCAGCCGTTGCCTTGCCACAGGCGCGGCTCCTGCACCAGTTGTTCGCTGTCGTCGGCAGGGTGGTCTGTAGCGTGATCGATCATGGTGTTCGTAACTCAGAGTGGCGGAAAATTCCAAAGGGTGTAAATGATAGTCGAATTCTAACGAGAGCGCTGCTTTGGCAGCGCACGAACGGCAGAAAAGGCAAGCCCGCTTGGAAGCGGGCTTGGTATTTTAATGCACACTGGGCGAATCGAGACGCCAGTTGGGCGCGCGCGGTGGTTGCAGCGGCGGGCCGGCGGGCGGTACGCGCGGATCGATCGCAGGGGCCGGCTGCTGATAGCTGAACGGCGTGATGATGATCGGCGGTATCGTGGGCGGTGCCGACGGCGGTCCCTTCGGTCCGCCCCCGCTGAGCAGCTTGCGCAACTGACGCGCAATGTCGCCAAAGGTGGAAAACGCCAGGTGGTCCGTTGGATAATAGACAAATTGCATAAGAATCCCCATCCGATAGAGCAGGCATTCAGTATAGGCAATGGTGCGGGTTTTACAAGGTCGAATATTCGGTGCGCGCGGACACCTTTTATCGCTTCTGGTGCACGCTGGTCCCGCCAAACATGCAGTCTGTCGCAATCCGGTGGCCGGCCTGCGGCGTGCTGGCTACGGTACCACCATACCAGCAGCAATGACCGAGTTCCAACACCGCCACCGAAGAGGCCACGCCATGAAAAAGACCCTGCCCTATTTGCTTTTGTTTATCCTCGCCATCCTGATTTTCAACGGCCTGTTCGGGCATGCGGACATGCATTTCGCGATGGACGATGGCGATTTCGACAGCCCGCTCGGTACGGTGTTCGGCACCGTGCTCGCTGGCGGCGGCATCCTCATCGGCGCCCTGGTCATGATCCTGGTGGCCGTGGTGCTGGCGGTGGTGTTTGCCGGTGTGACCGTGGTCGGCATCGCGGCCATTGTGCTGGCGGCGCTGGTTGCCATCATCGCCATCTCGCCCTTGCTGCTGCCGGTTGTGATCCCGTGCGTGATCGTCTGGTACATGGCAAGGCGCAAACCGGCCGCGCACGACTTGAAAGAAAGCACTGTCTGACACGGCGGGCTTGTAGAGCGATGAACCGAATGCCGCGCGGCGCAAGCTGAGCGGCATTTTTTCTGCGGCGCGGGCGCAACGGCCCGTCAGGCGGCGACGTCGCTCTCGGTGCCGACCCGGTTGCGGCCAGCCTCCTTGGCGCGGTACAGCGCGCGGTCGGCCCGCTTCAGGGCGGCGTCCGCGGACAGGTCCTGCGGGTAGATGCTCGCGATGCCGATGCTGACCGTTACCGCCAGCGCGCCCGCCTCGCTTTGATACGGGCTGTCGGCCACGCTATGGCGCAGCCGCTCCGCGAAGGCGGCGGCCGCGTGGATATCGGCGCCCGGCAGCAGCAGCGCGAATTCCTCGCCGCCCATGCGCCCCGGTGTATCGATCTTGCGCTGACTGCCGCGCAGCACGTCGGCCAGGTGGCACAGTACTGCGTCCCCTGCCGCGTGCCCATGCTGGTCGTTGACTTTCTTGAAATGATCGACGTCGAGCATCAGCACCGAGGCGCTTTCGCCCATGTCGCGCTGCATGCGCGCTAGCTGGTCTTCCATGCGCCCCATGAATTCGCGCCGGTTCGGCAGCCCGGTCAAAAAATCGGTGCTGGCCAGTTGCAGCAGTTCGGCGTCGATCCGCTTGCGCTCGGTGATGTCGACCGTGGTGACGATCACAAAGTCGAGATTCTCGGCGTGGCCCGGCATGACCAGCATGGTCAGCGCGTGCTGGCGCGCGCTGCCGTCAAGGCGACGGAAACTGCTGTCGCAACTGAACACCTGGGCGCCGCCCGAAATGGCCAGAAGCGCGTCGACAAAACCGGGCTCGCCCTGTACATCGAAATGCTGCGCCAGACTGAGTGCGCCGAGATCCTTGCCATGGGCGCCCACATGCGCCAGCGCTGCGGCGTTGGCGTCGGTGATGCACACCAGGCCCGCCAGGCGCGCGATTTCCTGCGGCCGGGCGCGCAGCCAGCTGCCCAGATCGTCCATGCCCAGATCGCACAGCTGCGCCAGCGCCGCCTCGACCTGCGACCAGTCCTGCTGCCACAGCGGCACCGGCGCATGGTCGACCAGGCTGCGGAAGCGGTCCTCGCCGGCACGCAGGGCCTGCGCCGCCTGCGCCTGTTCAATCGCGATGCTGGTCAGCTGCGCCGCCTGTTCGATCAGCACCACATGGGCTGCGCTGGGATAATGCACATTGCGGTGATAGATCGCGAACGAGCCAATGATGCGCCCCGAGCCGCCGCGAATCGGCTGCGACCAGCAAGCAGAAAGGCCGGCGCGGGTAGCCACCTCGCGAAATTCGGCCCAGTCGGCGCTGGCGCCGATATCTTCGACGATCACCCGTGCGCCGCTGAAGGCGGCAGCGCCACACGAGCCAGCGTGCGGGCCGATTTCGGCCCCATCGAACGCTTCATTGAAGTAGGGTGGCAGGCTGGGGGCAGCGCCGGTGACGAGATGCCGTCCGTCCGCCGTGAGCAGCATGATGGAGCACAGCATGCCGGGGTTGGTGGCCTCGACGCCGAGCACCACCGCTTCAAGAATCTCGCGCAACGGCGCGCCGCGCGCCAGCAACTCGAGCACATGCCGATGCGATCGCTCACGCTGCTCGATCTGCTTGCGTTCGGTGATGTCGCGAAATGACCAGAGGCGCGCGTGCTGTCCGTTGCCCAGCACAACCTGGCGCACGAACTGCTCGAAGAAACGCCCGTCCTTCAGGCGCAGCAGATCGCGGTGCGCGCTGCTGTCGCTGTACTCGATTTCACGGCTGTGCAGGAAGGGGCCGGGATGCACCAGCTGCGCCACCAGGTGCGCCGACACGGCACGGTCGTCGCCGTCGAGCGCAATATCGGACGGCACGCTCCATAATTCGCGAAAGCGCTGGTTCGACAGCAAAATACGGCGCGCGCCATCGTCCACCAGAACACCGTCGATTGCCGAGTCGAGAATACTGCGCATCATCAGCTGCGCGCGCTCGGTCGAATCGGTCAGGCCGACCAGTTGCTTGCGGCTGCGCTCCAGTTCTGCGCTCAGTTGCGCCGCGCTGGTCCGCCCCTGTTCGGCTCTTCGCGCCATCCAGACCAGCATGCCCGTCAACAGGGCCAGAATCACGCTGCCTGCGACGCCCACGGCCAGCATCACGCGCGATTCGGCGACGCTGCCACGTTGGCCGAAGCCGGGCAGCGCGCCAATGGCGAGCGTCCAGCGGTGGAAACCGATGCCGATCTTTTTTTCGGTGCGGAGCAACAGATCGGGATGCGCACCCGGGGCCAGCGCGGAATACATGCGCGCCGCATCGCTGGCGGCGTCGCCGTCGTACATTTCGATATCGAGCCCGGCGGCCAGCTCCGGGTCGAGCGAGGCAACCATGTCAGCAGCACGCACCGGCGCGTAGATCCAGCCCCGGATCGCATGCACACGCTGCTCGCGCGTGTTCAGCGGCAGACCGTTCTGGTACACCGGCAGCAAAATCAGAAAACCGCCGCCGGCAGCCTTGCCGCTGTCCTGCAACAGCGTCAGCTGGCCGGACATGGAAGCCTGGTTGCCGTCCCGCGCCAGCTCCAGCGCACGCCGCCGCGCCATTTCGCTCCAGGTGTCATAGCCGAAGGCGCGCATGTTTTCGCGGCTGGGCGGTTCAATATAAGCCACGGGCGCGTACAGATCACGCTCGCCGGGCGGGAACACCGCGTAGTCGGGAAAACCTTCGGCGCGCGTGCGCGCGACATGGCGCGCGATCTGGCCTCGCTCAAGCAGGGCGATATAGCCAAGCGCCTGCATGCCCGGCATATGCTCCTTGATGTCCTGCGCTTTGACAAAGGTGGAAAACTCGGCCCGCGTGACGCTGTCGGAACTGGTGAACAGGGCTTGCACGCTGCGCAAACCCTGCACATAAGTGTGCACGCGCAGCGCCAGCTGGTTGGTCACTTCGCGCGCTCGCAGGTCGAACTCGGTGCGCAGCTGCTGCGCTTCTGCTGCTTTGGCCTGGCGCCACAATTGCCAGTTCAGCCCAAGGCACAGGCACAGGACCAGCAGCGCAAGGCCGACAGGCAGCAGAGCGCTGCGGGTTGGCTCAGGCAATGCGGCGCTGCGGTCGGCTCGATCCATGGCTGCGGTCCCGTCGTGACGACCGCTTGGGGTCGCTTATACGACGAGTCTACGTGAGCATGGGTGCCGATGCAATCGGCGCGCGTCAGATGCCTTCGATCAGGCGCATCGCAAATACGATGGGCAGGCCGGCGGCAATCACCCGGCGCGCGGCGGCCCCATGGTCGTACGGGATCCGGAAGTAGCTCAATTCGCGGGTCTGGTCGTCATAGATGGCGTAGCAGGAGGCGCTGTTGCCGTCGCGCGGCTGCCCCACCGAGCCTGGAATCACCAGGTATTGATGCTGCGCGCTGATGGGGATGCGCTTGGCCGGCGTAGGCAAATGGGCGCCCATGCGGCCGTCGTCGGTACGGCGGTACAGGGCCGGACCATGCACGTGGCCGGAAAACACCATGCGGCAATCGGTCGCGCCCAGGCTTTTTTCGGCTTCATCGATGCTGGTCACGTATTCCCACTTGGGCGGATCGTTGGCGCTGGCGTGCACAAACAGCATGCGGTCACGCTCGCGCACCAGCGGCAGTTCGGCCAGAAAGGTGATTTGTTCGGCACTGAGTTGCCCGCGTGTCCATTGAATCACTTCGCGCGCTTCGGAATG
>DASWMN010000014.1:0-11388 GCA_036399735.1 Telluria sp.
CCCGGCCCCGATGCTTTTGGGCTTTGTTTTTTATCGGACAATTGTCTGCAATGCCACTTCCATGGCATCATCTCCTTCGCTCGATGGCACATGCGTGGGAGGTCTCACGGAATCGCCGAATCCAAGGTGGTACGCGTTGAAGTTCATTGTTTGGAGCAAGAAAACAGTCGATCGGCTCAGTTGGGGGGGCATGGTGGGTGCCGCCTTCTTCCTGATGACCTGGGGCATGGTTCTGTCGCTCGGTGCGCAAGGTGGCAGCTGGCGCGCGGCGCTGTTGCCTGCAGCGCTCACTTTGCTGGCGCTGCTGGTGCTGGTCAAGCTGGCAAGCGCTTATCAGGGAATGGCGCGCTACCGTGCCTGCAAGGCCAGCGCGGCACCAATTGCCGCGCGCGCCATGGCTTTCATGCCGCGCCTGCTGCTGGCATGGCCGCGCATGGATGCCGCCAATCTGCGTTCTTGCCTGGACTACTTTCTGCGTCGTGCGCAGGCGCCAGCGCCCGCAGGCCAGGCGATCAGTTTTCTCAAGCACAGCAGCTATTCCACCGCCGTTGCCATTGTACTAATTTGCATTTTCGTTGAACTGCCCCTCGACACCATGATCGCCGGGCTGCTCACCAAGGATGCCGGCAGCCAGTACACAGTGCGGCTGGTGCTCGGGGCAGCGGCCTTGTATACCTTTTGCTGGATCTGGGGCGACCGTCATGCCATGGCGTCCAGTTACATGGTGATCGACCTGCAGAACCTGCATATCCGGCTTGCCAACCGGTTCGAGGCCAGCATTCCCCTGTCCGCCATCGTGCACTGCGAACGCCTGGAGCAGGGCATGCAGGACTGGTGTGCGCGCAATGAGGTCGCGCGCGAAGACACCTTGCGTGCCACACCGGCCGACTTCCCGAATGCCGTGCTCAGACTCGATCCTGCGGCCGCTCTCATGCTCACCAGCTGGCGCTTGCGCCGGCAAGCTCCCGCTTGCTTGTTCGTGTATGTCGATTTCCCGGCGACGCTCGCTGCAGCCGTGCAGGCCGGGCAGCCAGAAAGCGTGCGATGACTGATTCCACCTCGCTGTATCGTGCGCTCGCCAACGGCGTGCTGATGTTGCATGTCGGGGTGGTGCTGTTCATCGTTGGCGGGCTGCTGCTCACCCTGGTCGGCGCTCTTCGCCAATGGCATTGGGTGCGCAATTTCAGCTTTCGCACGCTGCATCTGGCTGGGATCTTGTACATCGCGGCGGAGGCGTGGCTGGGAATTGTGTGCCCGCTGACCACGCTGGAGTTATGGTTGCGCGAACGCGCCGGACAAACGGTGTACGCGGGCGACTTCATCGCCCACTGGCTCGGCAGGCTGATGTTCTACGAAGCACCGCCGTGGGTCTTCATTGCGGCGTATTCCGCCTTCGGTTTGCTGGTGCTGCTCAGTTGGCTGCTGGTGCGGCCGAGGTTCCCGTGGCGCCGGCGCGCCACGGGCAACTGACTTACTTCGCTTCGACAGCCAGCGGCAGTCCGACCTTCTTGCGGCAAACATTGCGCAGTTCCAGTTCTTCCTTGTTCGACTGGTCCAGCGAGGGCGGCTTGCCGCCGGCCTGCATGGCAGCGATGCTCTTCATTGCACGCGCCTCAAATGCAGGTGCGAAACACTTGCAATATTCCGGCAGCTTGGGGTTCCCTTTCAAATCCCACTCGCCGTACGGCTTGGGCATGTCGGCAGCTTTCAGGCACATTTCGCCGTAATTCATGCCCTTGCCCATTTGGGCCTGGGCAGGCGCGATGGCAGCCACGGCCAGGCCGAGCGCGATGATGGTGCGTTGGAGGAATGCAGAGCGGTTCATGATGGCCTTGTCAAATGGTGGAGTGCGAAAGCAATATTGCATGACAAGGTTGTTCTAAATGCCATTGTTTGTAAGCTTGCGTAAGCGCCGCGATTGACGCCAGCCCCATGCAACCCTGATACTCACGCCACCACAAACCATTGCCCGGCCGGACATGTCACGAACCATTCTGATCGTCGAAGACGAAATCGCCATCGCCGACAGCATCTCCTACGCGCTGCGCACAGACGGCTTCACGCCGCTGCACGTGGGGCTGGGCGAGCATGCGCTGACTGCGCTGCGTTCGCCACCAGGACAGGCGCCGGAGCTGGTGGTGCTCGATGTCGGCCTGCCCGACATGAACGGCTTCGAAGTGTGCCGCCAGCTGCGCCAGTTTTCCAACGTCCCGGTGATCTTTCTGACCGCGCGCAGCGACGAGATCGACCGCATCGTCGGACTCGAAATCGGCGCCGATGATTACGTCACCAAGCCGTTTTCGCCGCGCGAACTGGTGGCGCGCATCCGGGTTGTGCTGCGCCGCCTGACGCCGCCGGTAATGGCGCCGGCGCCCGCGCGCTTCGAGCTGCGCCAGCACGAGGCGCGCGTGGTGTTCAGTGGTCAGCCGCTCGATCTGACCCGCTATGAATACCTGCTGCTGAAAACACTGCTGGAGCATCCCGGCCACGTGCTCTCGCGCGCGCAGCTGATGGACCGGGTATGGGCCGACGCGCCCGATACGCTCGATCGCACGGTCGATGCCCACGTCAAATCGCTGCGGGCCAAACTGCGCCTGATCGATCCCGCAACAGACCCGATCCAGACCCACCGCGGGATGGGCTACAGCCTGGCGCCGGCATGAAAATCGGGCTGCGCATCCTGCTTGGCTACTTCCTGATTGTCGGACTGGCGGCCTATTTCGTGCTGAACGTGTTCGTCCAGCAGGTCAAGCCGGGTGTGCGCGCAACCCAGGAAGATACGCTGGTCGATACCGCACATCTGCTGGCCGCAATGGTGGCGGAGGATGTCAAGGCGGGCCATCTGGAAAACTCCGTGCTGATGGAGCGCATTGCGTCCGTCAGAAAGCGCAGCGCCGATGTCAAGATCGCCGGCTTCGTAAAACCCGATTTCAACTATCGTGTGTACATCACCGATGCCAAAGGCATCGTGATCTTCGATTCGACCGGACACGCCGTAGGCGAGGATTATTCGCGCTGGAACGACGTCTACCGGACCTTGCGCGGGCAGTACGGGGCGCGCAGCACGCGTTCGGTCTACGGCGACGAATTGAGCACGGTGATGCATGTGGCCGCGCCCGTCCGTGACGGCGAGCGCATCATCGGCAGCCTCACGGTCGCCAAGCCGAATTCGACGGTGCAGCCGTTCGTCGAGCGCAGCCAGCAGATCATCCTGCATCGTGGCGCCTTGCTGCTTGGCTTGTCGCTGCTGATTGGGGGGGCGTTCGCATGGTGGCTGACGCATTCGCTGCGCAAGCTGATGCTGTACATCGCCGATGTCGAAGCCGGCCGAAAGGCCGCGCTGCCGGCGCTGGGCAACAACGAAATCGGCACGCTGGGCCGCGCGCTGGACGCGATGCGCGAACGGCTCGAGGGAAAGGAATATGTCGAAGAGCTGATGCAGACCATGGCACACGAACTGAAAAGCCCGATCGCTGCGATTCAAGGCTCGGCCGAACTGCTGCAGGAAGAGGCAATGCCGGCTGAACAGCGGCGTCACTTTCTGGCCAATATTCTCAATCAGAACGCACGCCAGAAGCAGCTGATCGACAAGCTGCTGGCGCTGGTGCGCGTTGAGAAGCAACAGCATCTGCCCGCGCCGTCGCAGGTCCACCTGCGCGAACTGGCGCTGCAGGCACGCGAAGACTGCGCCCCCCGCCTTGCCGCACGCGACCTGACACTGGCGATTGAGGCGGCCGAGATCATGCTTCCTGCCGACGCGCTGTTGCTGCGCCAGGCGCTTGGCAACCTGCTCGATAATGCGATCGACTTCTCGCCCCGCGGCGCGACCATCTCCCTGCAGATCGCACGGCATGGCGATGTCGCCACGGTCAGCGTGCGCGATCACGGCCCGGGTATTCCGGACTATGCACAGGAACGCGTGTTCGAGCGTTTCTATTCGCTGCCACGGCCGGACGGCGCCAAGAGCACCGGCCTGGGACTGCCGTTCGTGCGCGAGGCAATCGCCCTGCACCGCGGGCGCGTCACGGTGGCCAACGCGCCCGACGGCGGCGTGCTGGCCCGGCTTGAACTGCCCATCGGCTAACTTCACACAGAACGCATCATCAGCGCACAAGCACTGCCTACACTGGCCGCATTATCCACAGGGAGCGGCCATGCAACGTACATTATTATTCAAAATTCTCATCATCCTCGGCATCACGGTTCTGATTGCCGTGGCGCTGGGAATGATCCAGTCCACCATCAGCGACCGGGCCCAGTTCCGCGACGACGCGGTCAAGAGCGTGTCATCGGAGTCGGTGCGCGAGCAGACCATCACCGGGCCGATCCTGGTGGTGCCGTACACCGATGACTATGTCGAAGTGATACCCGCCAAAAGCAGCAGCGAACCGGCGGAAACGATACGCCGCAGCGTGGCGCGCAAACACCTGGTGTTCCCGAACCAGCTCGATATCAATGGCAAGATCGAGACCTACCGCCGCTACCGCGGCATTCACCAGGTGTTGATGTACGGCGGCGCGCACACGATCAAGGGCGACTTTGTGCTGCCCACGCTGAACGAGCTGCCACGGGCCGCATCCGATTCGAAGCTGACACTGGGGCCGGCCTACCTTGCGCTGGGCATCGAGGACGTGCGCGGGATTGCCGATTTCCCCAAAGTGAACTGGAATGGCGGCGCCATCGAATTCCAGCAAGGCAGCGGCATGCAGGCACTGCGCGGGGGGCTGCACGCGAAGCTGCCTTCAATGGAACTGGGTGCCAAGGCGACGTTCGCGTTTGCCCTCAAACTCAATGGCATCGAGCGCCAGCACGTGGTCCCGGTCGGGAAGAACAACACGATCACGATGGCCTCGAACTGGCCGCACCCGCAATTTGGCGGCGACTTCCTGCCGGCGCCCGACCGCACGATCGACGAGAATGGTTTCAATGCCACGTGGACGATCGCCTCGCTGGCGACCAACGCCCAGCAGCAGCTGCGCGACATCGAGCTTGACGGCGAAGCTGGCAAACCGCGCAACGTCGATGCATTCAACGTCGCCTTCATCGAACCGGTGAATGTGTACTCGATGGCCGAACGCGCCACCAAGTATGGCCTGCTGTTCGTGGCGCTCACATTTGCGGCCTTCTTCATGTTCGAAGTGCTCAAGCTGCTGCCGATCCACCCGGTGCAGTATTTGCTGGTGGGCCTGGCGCTGGTGCTGTTCTTCCTGCTGCTGGTGAGTTTGTCGGAGCATATCGCATTCCTGGCCGCGTATCTGATTGCCAGTGCCGCCTGTATTGTCCTGATCGGCTACTATCTGGCGGCCGTGCTGCGCGACTGGAAACGGGGCATGGGCTTCGGCACCGCGCTCACCCTGTTGTATGGGGCGCTGTATGGCTTGCTGGTGTCGGAGAATAATGCGCTGGTGCTGGGAAGTATTCTGCTGTTCGCCGTGCTGTCGGGTGTGATGGTGGCCACGCGCAAGGTGGACTGGTATCAGATCGGGAAGGCCGGCGTAGCAGACGCCGCCTGATGAAGACCGCCCTCGCGCCGCCTTGGCGCGAGGGCAATGTGATGCCGCTCAGTCCTTTGTACCCGTCGTCCAGCGCAGGCCGAAGCCGAAACGGCGATCCATCAGTTCATGCGCACTCTCGCGGCCCTGCTGCGAGAAATACTCTTCCAGTTTGGTGATCTGCAGATTGCCGCTGCGGTTTTCAATCATCGCGATCGCACACATCATCTGGCTGCCGCCCTGCTGCAGCCGCACTTCGATCGGCGCCTGGTCCGGCATGGCGACCGTGACGACACCGTCGGTCGCTGCCCAGTTGGGCGCACCCTTGTAGATGAACGCGAAAATCATGGCACGCTTGATGTCACCCACATGGTCGCCGTTGATGACCAGGTTTTCACCGTCGCTGGACTGGCCGGTGCGGTCGTCGCCTTCCAGCTTGATGTAGGGCGGCCGATCGAAGTCGCCCCAGGCATTGCCCAGCGCCTGCACCAGTCCGGGACGCCCGTCGGCCATCTCGTACATGCAGCCCAGATCCAGGTCGATGCCTTCGCTGGCGCCACCGCCACCGGTGATGCGCGCCAAAAAGCCGGTGCGCTGGGCCGGCGGGGCGGCGCCCGCGCCGCGATTCCAGTTCAGGTTGACGTGGATGCGGCCGAAGCCGCGCCCGCCAGTGCGTTTTTCGAGCGACACCTTGTCGCCGCGCTTTTCCAGTGTGACCTTGGAGAGCGACACACGCGGCTGCGCCGGGACTGCCGGTACTGCCGGCGCCGATGGGGGCGGGGTTGCCGTTTCGGTACCGCCGAAGTGCTTGAGCAGCGCCGACAGGCCGCCGTTGAAGCCCTGGCCCACGGCGCCGAAACGCCACACCCCATCCTTGCGGTAAATCTCGCCCAGGATGATGGCTTTTTCGTCCTGGAAGTCGGCCCCGCTGACCGCGAACTGCACCGCCTCGCCCAGCGACATGCTGCTCGCGCCCAGCTGGCGCATGGTGCCGTTGCCGTCGATCGCGGCCACGAACACCAGCTTGACGATCGAATCGGGCAGCGCGCCAAGGTTCAGCGCGAAGCGCGCGCGCCCGGCGCCGAGATCGAGCTTGATGGCGTCGGCCGGCGCGGCCAGCTGGTTGTAGAACACCATGAAGCGTTCGTCGGAGAGCTTGTCCGCGCTGTCAACGCCGAAGCAGGAGACGTCGATCGACATGCCGGCGGCGCCCAGCGCCAGGTCGACCGGGAACTGCGTACCCAGACCCAGGTCAGCCAGTTTGCCCTTTTGTCCACGCGAGAAAATATTCACTATGCTTGTCCTTTCGGTTGAAGAGTTCAGGGTGCGGCGGTGTCGCTCTGGTGCGCGCCGAAGATATTCGACTGTTCAACCATGCGCTGCGCCCAGGCGCGGTGGGTCGCCACCTCGCACATCGAATTATGCATCTTGAAGACGGCCGGACTGTCCTCGTCGAGGATGGCACGGGCCGCTTCCAGGTCGCGCGCCTTGACCCGGTAGTGCTGTTCGATCAGCGCGATCTGGTTCGGATGAATGGCAGTCTTGCCGACCATGCCATATGCCATGTCCTCGGCCACTTCCTGGTCCAGCAGTTCGGGCAGGTCAAGGTGCTCGAACACGGGCGCGGTCAGCACGAATCCGTAGGGGCGGAAGGTGGTGACCAGGCGCGCGATGACGGGACCGAGCGGCGTGCGGTAAATGGTCAGGTTGCGCGGGCGGCGCAGGCCCAGCAAGGCCAGCAGATCGTTTCCGCCGATGCGCAGCGCCAGAATGCGCGAACGCACGCCAGGCGCTTCCAGCGCTTCACGGAACAGACGCATCTCATTGTCATTGAATACGTCCGCCGTTTCCAGCGTCGGCATCAGCATGTGCTCGGTGTGGCGCACCTGCTTGAAATACGCGTCAAAGTTGTGGCGCGTGCATTTGGGCAGAACGAAGCCGGTCAGCTTTTCGGCGCCGGGCATGGCCAGCACGCGCGCCATCACTTCGGGGTTGCGCACGCGCACAAAGCGCTCGGCACCAGAGTCGGCCTGCATATTGGCCAGTACCACGGACAGATTGAACAGCGCCCAGCTCAGATCGGCGTCGGCGACCGCGTCCTCGGTGCAGAAAATCAGCGAGCGCGTATGACCGAGGCGGCTGCCGTCGGCCACTGCCATCAGATGCTTGTGGTTTGCGGGAATATAGAGCGAAGCGCCCATCGACTTAGCCATCCAGTGCACTCCTGATCAGCGATACTGCGTGGTAGGGCAGACCGCCATCGGTCGCCACGGGGATGTTCTTTTCCTGCGCCAGCAGCAGCAGATGCGCCACTTCGGGGGCGCCAGGGTCGCGCACGATCAGCAGGCGCGGGCTGCGCCGCAGCAGCACGCGGGTGGCTTCGCCTATGCCTGGCTTGATCATGTTGGCGTCCAGGATGCCGTGCTGCGCCTGCGCGGCCTGCATGTACTGGCGCGAGATGGCAGCCGCCGCTGCCCGGTCCATGGGCGCCAGGGCTCCGGCGGGCGTGCCCAGCGCACTGGCGCGTGCCACCAGGTCGTCGGCGAAACGCTGCGACTGGTCGTGCGCTTCGAACTGCTGGTAGTACACGCAGCCATGGAAGTCGCCGGGGCCGATCGATTCGTTCAGGATCGAGCGGCTGACCAGCCCGGAGACCGTGGCATTCAGAATGCTTGACGGGATCAGGTAGTCCTCGCACGAGGCGGCGCAGGCCGCGCTGCCGGCCAGATCGGACAGCACGTACAGGCCGCCGTCAATGGCAGTGCCACGGCGCGCGTTGAATTGGGCAATTGCCGCTGCCAGCTCGCGCGAGATGACGCCCTTGCCGGTCCAGCCGTCGACAAACACGATCGACTCCGGCGCGTGGCCGGCGGCCAGAATATGCTCGAGCGCGACCTGGTCGATGCCGCGGTCGCGGATGATCGATACCGAATAGTGCGCCGCTTCGCGCCCCAGCACGCCGCTCAGCAGATGCTTGAGCACGACGCCCACCGGGGTGCCGGCGCGCGCCAGCGACACCAGTGTGACCGCGCCTTTGCGGCGCGCCGCGATCAGGGCAGCGAGGGTCATGCAGTCGCGTGCCATGCGATCCAGATTGACGGCGCAAGCCTGGCGGAACACCTCGAGGTAGCGCTCGGACGGGAGCGACTCGGGCGAGAGCATTTCGCTGTAATGGCGCTGGCCCGACTGGATCAGCTTTTCCTTCTCGGGAATGTCGACGAAGTCCTGCAGTGCCAGAGGCTTGAGCAGGAAGCTGACATCGCCGCTGCGGTAGCTGCCGGAGAAATTCATAGCGCCTCCAGGGTCAGACCGGCCAGCTGGGTGCGGGGCGGGACGATGGCGTAGTCGCAGGCGGCCATGAAACGCGCGTCGGAGCGGCTGTCGCCAATGCCGAAGGTGAGGATCTCGCCATGCTGCTCGCGCAGCCGGTCGATGACGTACTGCACCGCGTGCGCTTTGTTGAGCGCATTCGGCAGGATCGCCAGGTTGTTGCCGTTGCGGTGAATGAAGTACGGGCGCCCGCCGGCCGCGATCCAGGGGGCCACGACCTCGGTCTCGATGGGTGCCAGGCGCGCGGCGATCTTGTCGGCATCCTTGACCACCAGGTAGAAGGGCGTGTCGAAGTCTTCGATCAGGCGCGCGCGGCCGACGAAGCCGGTGCGTTCGGCCCAGGCATCGATCAGCGCCGCCAGTTCGCGCAGGCCGGGCAGGGCGGCCTGCATGGCTGCCTGCATGTGGCTGTGCCAGTGCTGGTCGAGGGCGCCGCCCGGTTGCAGCACCACGCCGCCGTAATCGAGCACGGCCCAGCTGTCGAACGACAGGTCGACCCGCTGGAAGGCATTCAGATTGCGCGCGGTGGCGGGAATCATGGTCATGCCGTCCTGCGCAAAGGCGATGAAGGCGCGCTGCCGTTCGGTGGTAAACGAAATCGGACTGCCATCCTTGAGGAAGGCAGCCGGACGCAGGGCATCGCCGGCGCCGCATTTTTCGCGCGACTGGAACAGCGTGTCGTCCAGGTCAGCGAACAGGAATTTCTGATACTTCTTCAACTTCGGTCTCGCTTATGAAATAGAACAGGCGTGCGTTGAACACGCCGGCCAGCTGGAACAGCGCTTCGTTGGGCGCGGTCTCGTGGCAAATGAATACATGGTCATACTGGCCAGGGACGACGTTGTACAGGAAATTGGTCACGCCTTCGCCGTAGTTGTCGTGGAAGGCCAGCGCGGCCGATACCGCGCCCCATTTCAAAATCGGGGAGCGGGTGGTCGACTGCACGGCGACATCGAGGCCGCGCTGTTCCAGCGCCGCGCCGAGCAGGAAGGCAGGGTGCATGAATTCACCGGTACCGAGCACCAGTACCCGCTCGCCGTTGCCGACCTGGCCAGCCAGACTGGCTGCCAGCGCGGCCGGCACGCTGAGCGGGTCGTTCAGGCCGAAGCGGCCAAAGGCGCCGCTGGCGCCGCGGTCCGCGCTGGCGTCGAAACGCTGCGCTGGCGCGCCTTCGGCCGCCAGCTCGCCAGGGATGAACTGGTACTCGCCGTTCAGGGCCGCGGCCATGCTGGTGGGGACGCCAAAGCGCTCGCGCAGCGCCGCGGTGGCATCAATGCCCATGAAATTGGTGATCGCGGCCAGGTGCACCCGTTCAATGCCGGGATTGAGTTCGCGGCAGGCATTGGCCAGGTTCAGGAAGGTGTTGCCGGTGCTGGCCTCGTCATCGACCAGCACCAAGCTGCGGGCGCCCAGCAGCAGTTCACGCTGGCGCGGGTCCGGCGGCATGTGCAGGAACTGGCGCGGCGCATGGCTGTGGGCTTCGGCAAACTCGATAATCGGCACCTCGCCCACGTGGTAGCGGGTGGTGTGGATGAACAGCGCTTCGCGCCCGGGATGGGCGCGCAGCCAGGCCTCGAACACGCCCTGGCCCAGGCCGATCGCGGTTTCGGCCATGGCGATGAAGACCACGGGGCCGTCCACGTGCGGCACGTCCGCGGCCATCTGCGCGTGGATCTTGCGCATCATGGACGGCGCGACCGGCCAGTGCTTGCCCAGCACTTTGGACAGGAACAGGAAGCCGCGCTTGTTGTTGGCGCGGGCGGCGAAGCCGAGCAGATCGTCGAGCGCGAAGGCGCTGTCGCTCACGCTCAGTTCGAGGGTGCCGGTGGGCAGGGCGATGGTGCGCTGGTCGATCATGCGAGCTCCGTCGGCGAGGTCAGTTCGGCCACGCGGATGCCGTCGCGCACGGGCGGCACCTGGACCTGGTCAAAGCCGTCGGCAAAGCCGGACAGCGCGATATAAGGCAGATTGGGGCCGGCCACACAGGCCATGCCGATTCCGCCCGACATGCGTGGATTGATTTCAAGCAGGCGCAGCTGCTCGCCACCTTCGCGGAACTGCACGTTGAAGCAGCCATTCAAGCCATACTGCGCGGCCAGGCTGGTGCAGGCGTCGATGATGTCGGCGCGCATGTCAATCAGCTGGCCGCGGCCCGCCTGCTTGGGCTTCTTGCGTGCGACCGCAGCGACCAGCCGGCCGCCGTCGCCCACGCAGTCGACGCTGTATTCGTGACCGTCCAGGTATTCCATCAGCAGCATGGTGCGGAACGCGCCCAGTTCGGCCATCCCGCGCCGCATGTCGTCCAGGCCAATGTGGTACTGGGCGCCAGCCATCAGCAGGGCGGCGCTGCTGCGTTCTTCGTCCAGCACGGAAAATCCGAGTCCGAATACGGACTGTGACGGTTTCACGCACAGTTTGGGGAAACGCTGGCGCAGTTCCGCATAGGCGGCGTCGAACTGGGCCAGGTTTTCGAACATGCGCGTTTCGGCCAGCGGCGCCTGCGGCAGGTCCAGGCCGGCATAGAAGCGCGCCTTGTCGTGTATCAGTTCGAGCGCCTGCGGCGTGC